>NZ_CP067140.1:3187500-3506250 GCF_028553805.1 Paracoccus saliphilus
CCGGCTATGCGCAGCGGGTATCGACTTCATCAAGGATGACGAGATTTGCGCCAATCCGAATATCGCGCCGCTGTCCGAGCGTGTGCCTGCGGTCATGCGGGTGATCCGGAAATGGCGCGAGAAGACAGGTCGTCAAGTGATGGTGGCATTCAACATCACCGACGAAACCGATGACATGCGCCGGCACGCCGATCTGGTCGCGGCGGAGGGCGGTAGTTGCGTCATGGCAAGTCTGAACTGGTGCGGCCTGTCAGCCATCCAGACCTTGCGCGCGCATACGCCGCTTGCCATCCACGCACATCGTAACGGCTTCGGTGGATTGAGTCGTCATCCGCTGCTGGGCATGTCCTTTCAACCTTATCATGTGCTCTACCGGTTGGCCGGAGTCGACCATATGCATGTTCACGGGACCGGCGGAAAATTCGCTGATACGGCACAAGACGTGGCCGAGGCTGCGCGGGCATGCCTACAGCCATTGTCTCAAGTCGGCGCGGACGATCGCGTGATGCCGGCATTTTCCTCCGGGCAGTGGGCGGGCACTTTGGAACGCAGCCTGACAGCTGCCGGAAGCTCGGATCTGATGTTCATGTGTGGGGGAGGTATTCTTGCGCATCCGAACGGGGCCGCCGCCGGGGTCGCCTCTCTGCACCAGGCATACGAGGCCCTGAGCCACGGGCGGGCCCTTGCTTCGGCAGCCTCGGATTACTCGGAACTGGCGACCGCGATGGCATTCTTTGGGTCACGCTGATGCGGCGGCCAATTGTCTTCCTGGCCGATGATTTCACCGGCGCATCCGACAGTCTCGCCAGCTACGCGCGACGCGGTTGCAAAACGCGACTACTGGTAGATACGGATATGGATTCTGTTCCGCACGGGCTGGATGCGGTCGGTATTGCAACCGATTTGCGCTCACTGAAACCCGAGCGGGCGATCACGCAGATCGAACGGATCTGGCCCATGATCGCCCGCTTGTCTCCCGAACGACTGCATTACAAGGTCTGCTCCACGTTCGATTCCTCGCCCACGATCGGCTCCATCGGTGCCATCGCAAGTGAATTACGGGCGAGGTTCCGTCCCGATGTGATGGCGGTGATCGGAGGACAACCGAGTCTTGGACGCTATCTTTGCTTCGGTAACCTGTTCGCGCGCGACGGTGACGGACGGGTCCATCGGATAGATCGGCATCCGGTCATGAGCCGCCATCCCGTGACTCCCATGACCGAAATAGATCTCGCGCGTCATCTTGCTGCGCAAGGCCTTGACGATCTGGACCGTGTCACGTTTCGGGAGCTTGCCCATACCGTTCAGATGGCGGAACGGTTGCGGAACGGGTCAGTGATTTTCGATGTGACATCCGAACAGGATCAACAACTGATTGGCGAAGCACTGACCCTTGCGGGCGGACGGCAGTTGCTGATCGGAGCGAGTTCGGTGGCCGAAATCATCGCCGGAAACATTCACCCGAAGGAATGTGAAGGCGATGCGACCCCACCCGGTTCGAAGAGGTTTCTCGCTTTTGCCGGAAGCAGATCGCCAATCACGGCGCAGCAAGTGAGGGCCTGCGCGGCCCTTGATGTGGTCGTGGTTTCGCCTGACCGTCTTGCCGATGTCGGACTGGTCGCGGAATGCAAGGACAAGCTGATCTCCGGCCACCCCGTTTTAATCGCTCTTGATCCAGAGACCGATTACACCCTGTCGCCCGACGAACTTGCGGATTGCTCGGTGAAACTGATAGCCGCCATTCTCGATGGAACCTCGGTTGGATATGTCTGTGTCGCCGGTGGCGATACATCCAGCCGCATCTGTGCTGGGCTGGGTTTTCATGCGCTTGAATTTGAGAAGGTGATGGAGCGCGGCGTCAGCATGTGCGTCGGGCGACATCGGGACGCGGCAAGGGACCGTATGCGGCTGATCCTCAAGGGTGGTCAAATGGGCGGCACAAAATTTTTCGATAATGCACTCGACCAGGTGCGAAGAAGCTGAGAGCTGGATCATTAGATCGTGCGTGATCTTAAGGTGTTTCGCATGACTGTCTGCCGGCTACATCACTATTGCCAATCTGGATGACGGCGGCCGCGCCCCCCCCAGATGCCGCAATCAATCATGAGACTGCAATGGTTCACCCGTGCTGCGGCTATGGACAATCCCGAACAGTCCCGGGTCGTGGACCAGATCGACTGGGTCGCGCCGCCGGGTGGTGGTGCGCGTGTGGCCAATGACGGTTTCGCCATCTCCGCCTTCTCGTCGGGCGACCGCGAAGAGATGTTCCGGATGGTGGCCGAGGCCGCCAACAAGGAGAGTATGCAGGAAGGCGCGAGATACTCCATGCCGCCGCGGATGTCGCTGCTTGAGAATGCCGAGCAGGCCGCAGAGTTCCCCTGGTACTCTGCGGCCCGCACAGCGCTGGAAAGCGGCAAGGCCTTCCCGGCGATGCCTGATTTCAACGACGTGGGCGAGATCGTCACCCGCCATATCCTGCGTGCCGTGACCGGCGAGGCTGAAGTCAAGGAGGCGCTGGACCAAGCAACCGCCGAGACCGAAGATCTGCTGGCCAGCCGCGGCTATTACAACTGACCCAACTCGCGCGCGCGAACCGGCCCGCGGCACCCCGCCGAACACGCGAAAGCCGTGCCAATGGGCATCGAACAGCATCTCATGGCTTTGCAGGAGATAGGCGCGTAACAGGAAGGCGCGGCTGTGCGACAGCTTGATATGGGCCACCTGAAGCTTGATACGCTCGTCGCCGATCACCGCCCAGTTCTCGCTCCAGTCGAACTGGAACGCCTCGCCGGGCTGAAAGACCAACGGCACAAAGGTGCCGCGGCCAGTTGTTTGTTGATCCCGACGCCGATCTTCCTGCCAGGCGCGGGCAAATGCAGCCACCCGGCCATAGGAACCGGTATAGCCGAGCACAACCAGCTCCCGGTGAAGCTGTTTGATCGTGCGGCGCTGCTTGCGTGGCTTGCGACTCTCCGTCAGCAGCCAGCCAGAAAGCTTCTCCGCATAAGGATCCAGTTTACTGGGCCGATCGGGAACCTTGAAACTTGGTTCCGTTGTGCCGTTTCGAAGATATTTCCGGATCGTGTTGCGCGATAAGCCGGTTCGCCGCGCTATCTCGCGGATCGACATTCCCTCTCGCAATGCCCAACGTCGAATTACACTCAAAAATGCCATGTCTATCACTCCAATGCCCCCTGCAAATCGCAGACAGGGCGAAGTTCGCACATGAGTCACTTCTCAATGAATATTCCCTACCAACCCGGGTCAGTTCTCAGCGAAAATTAACACACCACCCCTAAAAACGATGCGCAGGGCGCGTCACCAAAGCTGATCCGCTGGTCCATGCAAGAAATCCGCCGCATCGCCATCCGCATGGCACAGCGTCAGATCCAGTCTGTCCATATCATTGCCTGGTCGCTCTGGAGGCGAGCTCATCAGGCCTGCGCTCAAAGATGTCACTGCAGGAACAAAATGCAACTGTAATGCTTTAGTCAAGGGCTCGGATCGCAACCCGGTTGGCACTTTGCGGCCCTTCCACGCTGAAGCCGGAGCGGGCGTCAAGATCAGGTGATCCGCTTGATGCTGTCCTCGATCTCGTCCCATTCGAATACGCGCTTCCAGTCGTCCCGCATCAGCATCGGCTTACCGAATTCGATGGCCTTGTCGCAGGCATCCGAGAAGGCTCCCTCGCGCTCCTCGAAGATCACCGCGCCGAGGATATTCATATGCCCTAGCAGGAAGTCGCGGGCGCATTCATGGCTGACCCCGCTCCGGCGCACGCATTCGTCCAGCGCCTCGCGCATGACGCTGAGCAGCGAGGCGCAGACGGTTTCGGAGAGACCCGGCTCGAGCATCGCCATCTGCTTGACGGTAACCTCATAGGTCCGGGCAACGGGGGCGTAGATGGCGCGGGCGATGCGGTCCCCCAGTTCATAATGTTCGCGCGGGCCTTGCATCAATGCATTGACGACACCCTGTTTCGCCGCGACGCCGCCGAAATGGTCACGACGGCCTTCCTCGGTGGTTTCGTCGTTGAAGATCGGCGGATGGCAAGGATGGGTGACGAAATAGGTGATGTCTTCGCGTTCAGGCAAATGACCGGCAAACGGCGCCGCTGCGTCCAGCACCACGATCATGGTTCCGGGTGCGACCTGAGGCACGACGCTTGCCGCGACCTTGCCGATCACCGTGTCGGGAACCGCGAGAATGACCACCTCGGCCCCTTCCAGCGCGGTTTTCTGGTCCACGCAGTCAAAGCCGAAATCCTTCTTGAGACGCGTGCGCCCTTCGTCGCTGACCTCGACATGGCGGGTCTCGAAATCGGATTTTGCGAGATTGGAGGACAGGCGCAGGCCCATCTTTCCGCCCGCACCGAACAAAGCGACCTTGGTCATTCCTTCTCATCCCTCGAATTGCTTGCTTAACTGGTATGATAAGATAATAATGATACATAGATGTCAAGAGAACCGGATCGACGAGGGCCGACATGAGCGACAACACTGCGGAAGCAGCCAAACGGCCCTGGGTGACATGGTTCGGAGACGATTTCACCGGATCGGCGGCGGTGATGGAGGTCCTTGCTTTCGCGGGGCTGCCATCGGTCTTGTTCACCGATATTCCCGATGATCGTCTAGCCGCCCGTTTTGGGGATTGCCAGGGCATCGGCATCGCCTCGACCGCGCGCAGCCATGGCCCCGACTGGATGGCCGCGAATCTGCCAGCGCCTCTTGCCTGGCTGCATGGGTTGGGCGCGCCGATTCTGCATTACAAGATCTGCTCGACCTTCGATTCATCACCAGAAACCGGGTCGATCGGCAGGGCAATCGAGATCGGCCTTGGCATTCGCCCGGCCCGCGCCGTACCGCTGCTGACGGCGGCACCAACGATGCGGCGATACCAGACTTTCGGACATTTGTTCGCCGGTGGGCTGGACGGGGTTGCGCGGCTGGACCGGCACCCGGTGATGGCACACCACCCGGTGACACCGATGGCAGAAGCCGATCTTCTTCGGCACCTGTCGAAGCAGACCGACCTGCCCGGCGGGCTGATCGACCTGGAGGCAATGGCAGCTGATCCGCAGGCTCGGTTGAGTGACCTGCTCGGGGATGGCGTGCGCATCCTGTCGCTTGATTCCATCGACGCCGTTTCGGAGACGGCCGCAGGAGCACTGATCTGGCAGAACAGTGCCGATCTGGGATTTGTCGCAGGCAGCCAAGGTGTCGAATATGCGCTGATCCGGCATTGGCAGCAGAGCGGGCTTTTGCCTGAACCGGAATCTGTCGGCTCAGCAGGAGCCGTTGACCGGATCGCAGCGGTCTCGGGATCGATATCGCCGATCACGGCGCGGCAACTTGATTGGGCGGGGCGGAACGGTTTCGCCTTACTGGCCTTTGACGCCAGCACCGTCTGCGGACCTGCCGAGAGTTTGGAGGCCGAGGAGAACCGCCTCGTCGAAGCCGCCTCGATTGCCGCGGAGCGCGGGGGAAGTCCGTTGGTATATTCCGCCCGCGGCCATGATGGCCCCGAGATCAGCCGCTTTCGCAAGGCGCTGAGGGAAAGCGGGATGGATGCGGCAACCGCCAACCGCCAAATCGGCGAAGCGCTTGGCCGCATTCTGGACCGGATCTTGCGGGCGACCGGCATCCGTCGCGCCGTCATCTCGGGCGGCGACAGTTCAGGCCACGGGATGCGCCAACTCGGATTGTCTGCATTGGTCGCCAAGGCCCCGACCATTCCCGGCGCGGCGCTCTGCACGGCTCATGGCGAGGGACCGCATGACGGGTTGGAGATCGCGCTGAAGGGAGGTCAGATGGGAAGCGAGGATTATTTCGGCTGGATTCGCGACGGCGGCGGAGCCCGATCAAACCCGGGTTGATCCCCTGTCGGCATTTTTCTTCTTCTTTGTCCAAATACCTCGGAGGGTCGCCGGAAGTTCGCGCCACTGGTTCGAGAAACCTGCCAACAACGAAGCAGTGCCCCCGGCCATCGCGAGGGCAGCCGGATGTCATTCATGTCGCTCGAATGCAACCCGAGAACGCTCGAGATGGCGGCGCATCTCTTCGATTGCGGCATCGGTGTCGCGTGCCTCGATA
Organism: Paracoccus saliphilus; assembly: GCF_028553805.1. Classification (NCBI taxonomy): domain Bacteria; kingdom Pseudomonadati; phylum Pseudomonadota; class Alphaproteobacteria; order Rhodobacterales; family Paracoccaceae; genus Paracoccus; species Paracoccus saliphilus. The sequence goes on from NZ_CP067140.1 coordinate 3,193,593, forward strand.
TGGTCGATGATCTTGGCATGTTCCAGCAGGGTGATTTCTTCGCTGTCCGAGCGGTGCAGCAAGCTGACATGATATTCGAACAACCAGCCCAGCATCGCATCCGAGACCGACAGGATGATCGGATTGTCGCAGAATGCAGCCAGTTTGCGGTGAAACGCCATGTCGATCGAGATGAATGCCGTGGCATTGCCCAGCTCTTCACGCTGCCGCTCGACCAGTTTGCGCAGGTCGGCAATATCCTCGGTTTTGGCCTTTTCCACGGCGACACGGACCATGCCCATCTCGAACATCTGCCGGGCGTGTTTCAGGTGATCGAGGTTCCCGGGCGCAGAGCTGAGAACCAGCCGGGCCAGCTCGTCCGACTGGTGCAGGACGGTCGCCGGGTTGATCTCGTTCACGCGCGAACGCTCGCCATGGCTGATGGTGATCAGCCCATTGTTGTGCAACGATTGCAGCGCCTCACGAACGGCAGGGCGACCGACGCCGAACCGTTCCATCAGTGCGCGCTCCGAGGGCATGTAATCGCCGGGCTTCAGCTCGTGACTACGGATCATGTCATGCAGACGTTCCAGGACCTGGTCGGACAGTTTCTTCTTGACGATCCTGTCGTCATTGCTGTCTTGGGCGCTGATCATGGCTTTTGCGTCTCCGCTGTAGCTGGTCTGCTATGGTGATAACTGAACCCTATCCGTCCCGTCCACAATTTCCCTCTGCACCCCAGCCAAACGCAGGCAGGCCGTCTTGCGCGCGCGGGGTCAGATTGGCGCGGATGGTTCCGTCACCCAGATGCAATATGGCCATGTCTTCCGCGATCCGCGCCTCGTGGACGGGCTGCCCGGCGCTTCCTGCCAGCGCGCGCAGGGCATGGGCGATCGGCAGAAAGCCGTCCGGGCCGGTCAGCCCGCGCGGACCCAGGACCGCCGCCGGGGTCCAGACATCGGCTGCGAAAGGCGCCAGCGCGGCCGCCAATCCCACCGCATAGGCAGCTCCGAAAGCCCCGCGATGCCGGGGATCGTCATCGGTCATGCAGATCCGGTCATGATCGGGGTTGGGGATGGTGCGCGAGCCATAAGGGTTCTGTCGCATGGCGATGGTGGCCGGGCCGATGCGATACCCACGCCCCGCCGCAATGGCGCGGGCCGAGCGGGCGATATGCGGCACCGCCTCCAATGTCTCGATCACCGAGACATCGTCGGCGGCATGGACGAGCGGGCACAGGCCATGCGTGACGAAATCCAACATCCCCGATGGCGGGCGCTTGCGGTTCAATTCGGGAAAGAAGCTGGCCATGCCGCCGCCGCGCGGAAGATCGGGAAAGGCATTGGCCGTCGCGAGATGGACCCGGTCCAGAGGCGGACAATCCGGCCATTCCGATCCCGGAGGCGTGGATTGCCGGTCGACCGAAGGACAGACAAAGACCGAAGACAGGGTCAGCCCGGCATCGGCGACGGCGCGGGCATGATCGGCCAATTCCTCCTCGGGCGATTGCGCGCCGTCGAAACGGCAGATCAGTTCCAGGTCATAGCACGGCTCAGCCAGCACGGATTGCAGCGCCGCGAAAGCGGCGACCTGCGGCCCGACCGGCCCCACCGCGGCATCGACATGGCAAAGCAGCCGCTGAGGACCGGCGAAACGGACAGCCTCGGTCACCTCACCAATGCTACGGGCATCCTCGGCAGTCAGGACCAGCGCCATTTGCGGGAACACGGGATTGCGCGGAGGCGACTCCCATTCGGCAGGGTTTGCGTGCTCCGCCGCCCGTTGCCACGAGATCTCAAGCGATTGGGACAGTGTTTCGCCATCCGCCAGCCGATAGGGCCATGGAAGTGCCAGTGGCCGGTTATAGGTCTTGAACGAGGCATCGCCCCATTGCCGCTGATCCTCCATCTCGAACACATCGCCCACAAAGGCGCAGCGGATATGCAGGCCCCTCGCGACATGTTCGAGCGCGGCGATATCCTTGAAGGGCTGCCATGGCGCGATCAGCAGCGGGAAATGCCCAGCCTCCCGCGTTCCATCCGGATGGGTAACGGTGGCGGGCGCCCCGGCCACGCCGTCGATCGGGTGCAGGACGGTGAAACCCGCGCGGTTGGTCTCGAACCTGCCCGTCGCGCGGCCCTGCGCCAGGACTTGCAGGCCCGTCCCGGTGATCTCGACGCTCAGCGTCACCTCCAGCCGCCCGGTCGCGGTATCGAAACGCATCGGGATGCTCACGCGCAGCGCCCCGGCCGTCTCGCACTCGACCGGCCCCAACCGGGGCGCAATCGTGCCCCAGTCCCGGTCCCGCACGAGGAAAGCGACCGAACGGATCACCTCGGCCCCGTTCACCCGGATATGCCGCAAGGCGCCACCCTGCAGGGTCAGGCTGACATCGCCATGGGTGATGGTCTCGCAAATCTCGGGCGGCTTGTCCGTGCCGTATAGGGCGCGCAGATCGCTCATAGCTCACCCGGATCGACGCTGCGCGCCTCTGCCGCCGAGCGATAGGCGGCCTCGACCAGGGCGAGCGTCCGCAGGTTGTCGCGTCCCGATGTTTCAGGCTGGATTCCAGCGCGCAGGCATTCGGTGAAATGCCGCTGGATGATCGCCACGCTCTCCTGGATATTGTGCCATGGCTTCTCCGCCCAGGGCAAAAGCTGCGGGCTCACATCGCGGCTTTCGGTGCCGCCGCCCTTCTGGATCGTGAGGCGATAGCCCGCATCCAGCCGCAGCACTCCCCCGGTCCCGTCGATCTCGATCAGGGTTTCGGGGAAGGTCTCGGGCATTCGCCGCGTCGCGTAAGAGCAATCGACGACCGATGTCACCCCACTCGCATGGGACAGCAGCATGGTCGCCACATCCTCGCCCCTGATCCGGGGATTGACCCGGCGGGTGGTGGCGGTGATCCGGTCCACATCGCCGAACAAGGCGCGGGAGATGTCGAGGATATGGATGCCCAGATCCTCGATGATGAAACGCTCGCCCTCGGCGAGGTAGGGCTGGCCCGAGAACACGTCATAGGCCGAGCGGAACGACACCCGCCCGAAGAAGGGCGTGCCGATAGCCCCGCCCCGCAGCGCCTCGATGACGGCGCGGACCGGCGATTGCCAGCGGAAATTCTCGTGCACCATCAGGGTCTTTCCCGCACGCTCCACGGCCTCGACCATGTGGCGGGCATCGGTCAATGTCTGCGCGAAAGGCTTCTGGCAGATCACGTGCAGCCCGGCATCCGCCGCCATCTCGACCAGCGCGCGGTGAGAAGAAACCGTCGTGGCGATGTCCACCGCGCCGAACCCGCCCTCGGCGAACATCTCGGCGGCATCGGTAAAGCGGCGCGCGATACGGAACGCGTCTCCTACCGCATCCAGCCTGTTCCGGTCGCGGTCGCACAGTGCAACAACCTCGACACTTTCGAGGTCTTTCCATCCATTCAGCTGATTTTGTGCAAAAAACCCACAACCGATCAGGGCGATTTTCAGCATTCCGTCCATCCCGTTCTACTTGCCCAAGGCTGCCTGTGCCTGCAGTGCCACCCTTGCCTGCACGCGCTGCTGCGCCTGGTCTATCACCACGGCGGCGACGATGACGATGCCCTTGATGACCGTCTGCCAGAAGGCCGAGACGCCCATCATCACCAGCCCGTCCGACAGTACCCCGATCACGAAGGCGCCGACGATGGTGCCACCGATCCGGCCCCTGCCGCCCGACATCGAGGTGCCGCCCAGCACCGCCGCCGCGATGGCGTTCAGCTCGAACGTGTCGCCGGTGGCCGGATGCGCGGCGACCAGTTGCGAGGCAATGATGATCCCCACCAACGCCGCGCAGAAACCCGAGAACATGTAGACGAAATACTTGATCTGAGTGACCCGGACGCCCGACAGTCCCGCCGCCTTCTCGTTGCCGCCGACGGCGTAGATATAACGGCCAAGCGGCGTGCGCCGGGCGATATAGGCCGCGCCCAGCCCAACGATGACCAGCATCCAGATCGAGACCGGGATGCCCAGCATGTCCCCGGCCCCGATCCAGCGGAACGTGTCGGAGCCGTATTCCGGATTGCCGTTCAGATTGGGAAAGGTCCGCCCGTCCGAGGACAGCATCGCCGATCCCCGCGCGATATAGAGCGTGCCGAGCGTCGCGATGAAGGGCGCGACATTCAGCTTGGTGATCAGGAAGGCGTTCAGCGCCCCGACCATCACGCCCACGGCGATGACGATCAGGCAGATCTCGAATGTATTGAACTGGATCGACCAGCCAAACCCCGGATTGATCCCGTGAAGCAGCAGCCAGCCGGCCACCATCCCGCAAAGCCCTACGATCGAGCCAACCGACAGATCGATCCCGCCCGAGACGATGACAAAGGTCATGCCGATGGCCAGAAACGCGTTCAGCGCGACATGTTTCGACATGATGACCAGGTTGGCCGTGGACAGGAAATTCGGCGCGGCGATTGAAAAGAACAGCACCACGAGGATCAGCGCGATGAAGGTCCGCGCCTTCAATAGCAACAGCAGCGCATTGCCTGACCCCGGCTGGTTCCCGGGCATGGAAACGGTTGAATCGGTCATCTGGCGGCATCCTCCGTCACGGGTTCTGCGGGAATATCGGGAGTATGTCCCTTGGCCGAAGCCTCGACCAGCGCGGTCTCGGTCGCCTCGTCCCGGTTGAATTCGCCGGTGATCCGGCCATTTGACATCACGATGATACGGTCCGACAGCGACATCACCTCTTCGAGATCCGAGGTGACGAAGACGATCCCCAGCCCCTCGGCCGCCAGCTTGCGCATGACGCGGAACACCTCGGCCTTGGCGCCGATATCGATCCCGCGCGAAGGCTCGTCCATCAGCAGGATCTTCGGGTTGGTCATCAGCGCCTTGGAAATGACCACCTTCTGCTGGTTGCCGCCCGACAGCGAAGAGACCTCGTGCTCGGGCGAGGCAACCTTGACGGTCATCCGCCTGATGAAGTCGCGCACCGTCTCGGCCTCGCGCTTCAGTGACATGTGCACGCCGCGGGTGAAAGCGGACAGGCTCGACAGCGTCATGTTCTCGCGGATCGACAGGATCTGCACCAGGCCATCGGTCTTGCGGTCCTCAGGGATCAGGGCGATACCCTTGGCGATGCGCCCGGCAACGCCTTGCGCGGTCAGCCGCGCACCCTCCACGAAGAACTCACCCCGGTAGTTGCGCCGCTCACCGATGATGCATTCCAGCAATTCCGAGCGTCCCGCCCCCATCAGCCCGTAGATGCCCAGGATCTCGCCCGCGCGCAGAGAGAAGGACACGTCCCGCACATCGAAACCGCCGTGACGGTTAGGCGCGGTGACATGTTCGGCACGAAAGATCTCGGGGCCGAAATCATGTTCGATCTCCTTGGCGAAATCCTTCGACGCCTGCCCGATCATGTGCCGCACGATCCAGGGAATATCGACGCCTTCCATCGATTGCGCCCCGGTGATGACCCCGTCGCGCAGCACGGTGATATAGTCGCCGACGCGGATCAGCTCTTCCATCCGGTGCGAGATATAGACGATGCCGACACCCGAGGCGCGCAGGTCGTCAATCACCCGGAACAGGATCTCCACCTCTGCCGCCGACAGGGCCGAGGTCGGCTCGTCGAGGATAAGGATGCGGGCATCCTGCGCAAGGCTTTTCGCGATCTCGACGATCTGCTGCTGGCCGACCTTGAGATCGCCGACCAGCGCATCGGGATCGATGTCATGCTCCAGCCGCTTCATCAGCGCGCGGGTCATCTCGCACTGTTTCGCCTTGTCGATATCTATCCCGAAACGGGTCTTCTCGCGCGAAATGAAAATATTTTCCGCCACGCTCAGGTTGGGAAACAGGTTCAGTTCCTGGAACACGATCCCGATCCCGTGCCGCGCCGCGTCATCGGTGGAACGGAACTCGACCTCCTGCCCGTCAAGGATCAGCCTGCCGCTGGTCAGACGCTCGACCCCCGCGATGACTTTCATCATCGTGGATTTGCCCGCCCCGTTCTCGCCCACGAGGACATTGACCGCGCCCATGCGCAGATCGAAATTCACGTCCCGCAAGGCGACCGTGCCGGGATAGACCTTGGTGCCATCGCGGATCGACAGGCCGACGGGATGCACCTCTGCTGGCCGGGTCATGTCAGCCTCCGACCTCCAGCATCGTGGGCACCAGTTCGATCTTCGCCGGATCGCGCAGGGTGAAGACACCCTCGAAACGTGCCGTCTGGCCGATTACGTCGCCGCCGGGCCTGACGATGGCGGCATGGGCCGCGGCGTTCAACGCATTGGCCAGCTTGGCGAACTCGATCTGGTCGCGGAAATCGGTGAATACGATGAATGGCATCGCGTCGCGCAAGGCGGTGCCGCGAATGACCGGACCAAGCTGCACGGTGACATCGGCGGCCCCGTCGCCGGTCGTATCGACGCCCAGACTGGCCGCCCGGCTGTCCAGCTTGGCTTCGACGATATTGCCCTCACCGGAGATTGCGAAATTCCACGGATTCGCCTCGCCTTCGGGGCGCAGGCCGTGCTGTTTCCCCGCCGCATCGGCATCCGCCGCCAGCGCAGTTTTCAGCTCGGACAGTGGTACTAGGTTCTCCTGGATCACCGGAAGGACCTTGGATTCCCAGATCTCTTGCGCATAGGCTTCCATCCGCGCTTCGTCGGTCTGTCCGCTCGCGGCAGATGTGGCCTCGCTTGGGTCCGGGTCGGGAACGATCTTGCAGCCCGCGATTGCAACACTGGTCGCAAGGCAGAATGCGGAAATGCGAAAGACGTCTCGCATGGCGCGTCACATCCTTTCGGGAATGGTCTCGGATTGCGGCACATCCGTCAGCACGGGCATGCCGCGACAGGGTCACTCGCTGAGCGCGAAGGTTTCCAGCTTGTCGGCATTCGCCTCGTCGATCAGCACGCAATCCATGAGCTGCTTTTCCGGCTGCCCGGTCGAGCCGGTTTCCAAGTACTGATCGGCCTGCTCGACAGCCAGTTGTGCCTGGCGATAAGCGGGCTGCAGCACCGTCGCCTTGATGCCGCCCGCCTTGATCGAGTCGCGCACATCGTTTGAACCATCAAAGCCGACGAGGATCACATCCGTCCGCCCGGCAGCCTCCAATGCGGCCCAAGCACCCATTGCCATGGTGTCATTTCCCGAGATGACGCCCTTGATATCCGGGTTTGCCTGCAGGATCGTCTCCATCTTTTCATAGGCTTCGGTCTGCGACCAGTTCGCCGATTGCTGAGCGACCATGGTCATGTCGGGATACTGGTCGATGATATCGTGATACCCGGCCGAGCGGATGCCGGCATTGGTATCGGCCTCGCGGCCCAGAAGCTCGACATAGTTACCCTCTTCGCCCATCAGCTCGACGAACTTCTCGGCCCCGAGCTGCGCGCCCTGGTAATTGTTCGACACGATCTGGCTGACGGCAATACCGCTTTCCTTGATCTCGCGGTCGATCAGGAAGGACGGGATACCGGCATCCTTGGCCCGCTGAACCGGCGCGACGGTCGCATCCGCCCCAGCATTGTCGAGGATGATCGCCTTTGCCCCGCGTGCAATGGCAGTGTCATACATCTCGGATTGCTTGTTGGGGTCGTCGTCATGGACCAATACCAAGGTTTCATAGCCGAGTTCCTGTGCGCGCTTCTCGGCACCCACGGCCTCGGCCTTGAAAAAGGGATTGTCATGGCTCGGCGTGATGATCGCGATCAGCCCCCTGTCCTGCGCATGCGCGGCGACACCAAAACTCATGGCCGTCGTAGCGGCAAACATGGAGACGAAAATGCGGCGTGTAATGGCCATCTGGATTGCTCCTCCTGTTTAACAGCGCGGTTCTTGCGGGAACCGCTCCTCCCTGAACGATGGCAGATTGTGGTATCGTTAAATGATTGTCAACAGGTATGATGAGTATTACAGATCATGTCATGGAGGATCGCATGGCAAATGAATTCATTCGCGTCACCTACCGCATCGAATGCGCGGGCGATGTCGAGGCGATAGCGGCCAAGATCGCGTCGGACCAGTCCACCGGGACCTTCACGGAGCTTCCGGGCGAAACCGAGGACATCCGCCGCCGCTTTGCGGCACGGGTCGAGAATATTCGCCACCTGCCCCCGGCGGATGCACCCTCTTTCCCACAGGATGCGGGGACAGGCCCGTTCAACCGTGCCGATGTGGTCATCGCATATCCGCTGGAGGCGATTGGCACCGATATCGCCGCGCTGATGACGGTCACGGTCGGAGGCGTCTTCGCCGTTCGCGGCCTGTCGGGCATTCGGGTCATGGATTTCGACCTTCCCCAAGCCTTCGCTTGCCATCCCGGCCCGCAATTCGGAATCGAGGGCTCTCGCCGCCTGATCGGGGTCGAACGCGGCCCGATCATCGCCTCGATCATCAAGCCCTCTCTTGGCCTGACACCGAGTGAGACCGCCGAGATGGTCGCCACGCTCTGCGAGGCAGGCGCAGATTTCATCAAGGACGATGAAAAGCTGATGAGTCCGGTCTATTCGCCCCTGCAGGACCGGATCGCCGCCATCATGCCGGTGATCCGCGAGCACGAGCAGAGGACGGGCAAGCGGGTGATCTACGCCTTCGGGATATCCTCGGCCGATCCTGACATGATGATGCGGAATCATGATATGGTGGCGGATGCCGGGGGTCATGCCGCGGTCATCAATATCAACTCGATCGGCCATGGCGGAATGAGCTTTCTGCGCAAACGCTCGGCCCTATGCCTGCATGCGCATCGCAATGGCTGGGATATCCTGACCCGGCATCCGGGGCTGGGGATGGAATTCCGCGCCTATCAGAAGATCTGGCGGCTGCTGGGCGTCGACCAGTTCCAGATCAACGGGATCAGCGCGAAATACTGGGAGCCCGACGACAGTTTCGTGCGATCCTTCCACGACTGCATGACCCCAATCTTCTCGGATGCGGACCGCCCGCTGCCGGTCGTCTGCTCGGGTCAGTGGGGCGGTCAGGCGGTCGAGACCTATCGGCGCACCGGACAGACGCTGGACCTGATGTATCTGGGCGGAGGCGGCATCCACGGCCATCCGATGGGCCCCGCCGCCGGAATACGCGCGATCCGACAGGCATGGGAGGCCGCCGGGAAGGGATTGGAGCTGGCGGATTACGCAAAAACCCATCCGGAACTGGCGGCGTCCCTGAAGAGATTCGGCTGAACGGCACCGATCACAGCGCCGCACCCTGCGGCAGCCAGACTCCACTGGACGGCGTATGGTTGACCTGCAGGCTGCAACCATAGGCACCCGACAGGATGTGATCGGTCAGCACCTCGATAGGCGGCCCCTCGGCCACTGCACGGCCTTCCTGCATCAGCAGGACATGATCGGCAAACATCGCCGTCAGGTTCAGGTCATGCATGATCGCCACGTCTCCACCGCCCTGCCGCGCATAATCGGCAGCAAGCCGCATCACGGTCAATTGCTGGGCGCTGCCCGGCTGGCAGAGGAACTCTGCATCGACCCTGCCGACTTGCTGCGTCGATGAACAAGATGACCGCCCTGCGGACCTCTCCTGCCTGACCGCGTTTTGTCGTGAAGCTACGTTACGAAGACGTTCTTTCCGGTTAACGGCGTCTCGCGGACCGCCGGCCCGGCACGATTCATTTACCTGTGGATTACGGGATTTCAGTTGTCACAAGAGACGAAATCGAGGTTAATAATAATGTCGGCCAAACTGAAAGGACCGACATGACCATTGCCCCAACTGTCATAGAACAACTTCGCAGCGAGTTGATCCAGCTCCCTCCGAAGCAAAAGAAACACTTGACTGCACGCGATGTCGTAACCGCCCTCGCGTCCGACATCCGCGCAAAGATCGCAGCGGACGGCTATTCCCTGAGAGACATCGCAAGTGAGATGAGTAAACGCGGCGTCCAGATCAGTCCCAGCACACTGGGCAGCTATCTCCGCGCGCACTCCGCGGAGCAGGATGCTGGCAAGCATGCATCCAAGTCACGAAGAAAGCCACATGTGTCGGCTTAAAGCCGAGTTCAATTTTCCGATCTATCATGCGCGGGCGGCATCAATGCCGCCCGCGCCAGTTTCTGCAGTTGGTGCAGAACCCCGGATCATGAGTACCACCATGACCCCTGTCCCATCCCCTGAACGCCGCATTTGCCCATGGAGATTTTATCCGGTCACCTTTCAGTCATCGCCCGACACTCGGCACCGGTCGCGATCCCGATCTGGTAAAATTAATATCACCAACAATCAACGTCTTGATCGGACCCGACGTTTTTCCCCGGCGTCAGCATTTCGCAACATCAGTGGCGACGCACAATTCTCGCCCTTGCCAATTTATTCGGCCCGATAATATGGGGCTGACCATCAATGACAGGTTTATCGGACATCAAGCAAGTCTATCCTGGCACAGGGCAAACGGTATCGCGACAACCGAGATCGACCTTTTGCCAGTGGGAATTTCCCCTATCGACAGATCATCCCCATCGACATGGAAGCTCCCAATAACAAACCGTGCATCTGGTGGATATTCAGGATCAGTCGTCACCCGACATCTGCAGCGCATCCGCAAGAAGGCGCCGGATCATCTCCGGCCGGGTTGGCAAATCCGGCTCTTCCCGGCGGCGGTCATCTATCGCGCGGATCATATCCTGGGACATTCTGATCATCACGGGTTCGGTATCCGTTCTGGGACGGCCCATCTTTTTTTTCTCGCTCATGCAATTCCTTTCACGAAGTCGCTTGACTTTATGATTACAGTATTACATGATAACCGAGCAAGGGCAAGAGTTCGCACCTCTCACCCTCGCTCTGACCACAACGATCTCGGATAAGAAGACCGCCATGGCTAAAGCCATCCCTACCACGCCCTATGAGGCGACTGAAGTCCTGCCGTATCGGGGCGATGTTCCCGAAAGCGTCATCTCGGAGATGTTCCCGCACCTGCTCGATGCACTCATGCGCCATATCCAGGTGGAGCGCGATCTCGAGGACGTCGATTTCTGGAACATCGCATTTCTGAACTGGCGGATCGAGGCCGAGGAGGCCTACACGGATGTCGCCGCCTTGCTGTCGGCGATCCGGCACGCAGCCCTCGATCGCCAAGAAGACCTGCCCCTGCAACGCATGGCATGCCTTATCGATAGCATGATCGGCTCCGAGGAACCGGATGCGTTTCAACGTTTGCATTGCCGTTTGCCGCGCTTCGAGACGCTTTTTCGCAGCCGGGGTTACGGCACCGGGTCAAAGCGCGTGGAGCGCATGCTCATGGACACGCATGCCTGTATCGATGAACTGGCGACACTGCGGCTCTATGGCGGTGCCGATTTCGACATGGACAGCCTGGCTTTTGAGCCCGGCGACCAATTGGCCGCCTGATCCCCTGATCTGAGCACGATGCCCGCGCTGCCGCCGAATGGCGGTGGCCGGATACGCGTCGCATCCCCATGACACCTGCCGCTCATGCCGATCCCAAGGATCCGGCAGTTGCGCCCGCATATCCACTTCCCCCTGATTGCCCGAAGGAACCCGACCGATGACGCATACCCAATCCGCATCCAAGACAGTCTTTTCGCAAAACATGCACTCCCAGTTTCTGCAAGGACGACCACTTTATCCGAACAGCTTCCCCCATATCCCGGCGCCATCCATGCGCACTGGCAGGCCACCGCGAACACCAAAGGTTTTGACATCATCAAGCGCATTCGCGACCGTTACCATCTCGCCTTGCGTTGCCATGCCTGCGCCCATGTCCATGCCAGCCGGATTTACACGCTGGTGTCGGCGCAACCTCAATGCCCGGCCTGCCTGCTCGGGCGGCTGGAACGCGATGCGCGCGCTGCAGGCCTGACCCATCTGCGCCGCGATCCCGCACACCGGCATTACAGCTTCTATCGTGCAGCCTGTGGCCATCAGCTGCGCCGCCAACACGAGATCATCCGCCGGGTCGCGGCAGGGACCACGGAACTGCGCTGCGAGTCATGTCATGCCGCCATTGAAGCGGCGGAGGCTCGCAGGCGGGGCTGGATGCAGACCGGCCCCGATCCTGAGGGCGATCCGAACTATCGGATTTACACGCATGCCGATGGCTGCGGCGTCCTACAACGTATCGCCCGGGCGAACATGCAGACTGGTCGTTTCACATGCGCAACATGCGGTGAGGCCTGGGTGGCGTCAGGCAGCTTTCTCTATGCCATGGCGTTCACTCTGGCCAATGGCAGGGAGCTCGTGAAGCTCGGCTATTCCCGCGACCCCACGTCACGCCTGCTGCACCAGCTGCGCATGGATCGCGATATCCCATGCGAGTTCCTGCGCGTCGTGCCGATGGCCACCGGGCAGTTAGCCATCCGCACGGAGAAGGCCCTGCATGTCCGATTACGTCATGCCCATCCCGATGCGGTCGTCGATCCCGCAAGCTATCGCGACCAGATCAGGGTCCGCTCGGAGAACTACGATGCGGCCCTGACACCGCAGATCCTGTCGATGCTCGATGACATCGAGAAGAAGGCCGCGGCCGCCTGATCGCCCATCACGGAGCGGCAAAGCTTCACGACGTAGTTACGCCTCACTCCCCATCCGCAGTTGCACTGTGGGTAGGCCAGATAGTGCACCCCTTCCCACATGTTTTCCTTTTCAGAGGAGATGACCATATGTCCAATCAAGCAAACCCCATCCCATCCTGGCGGCCCTATGCCGACACCGTTATTGCACGTCTGGCAGCGGAGCATGCCGCGTATCATGCGGCGCGCGATAAAGCGCGAGGTTTCGCCACGCGTGATGACCCTGATCCCGTCGACGAGCTGCCGCCGCTTGTGGAAACGGAATCGCAAAGTGATCTTGTAAGTGACTTGCTCGACAAAGCGCAGGAAGCGGGAAGCAAGCGGCACCTGCCAGCAGACGCGGCCGATACACCGGGCGAGACCGATGAAGATACAGATGACGGCCGCCCGGCCTGCAATACGGCATCCCGGCGTCTAGCCCCGCTCGGTCGCGAGGTGCTGATCGCGCATCTGGGGCACAGTCACAATGCGAATGACAGCATCGATGCGGATGCATTGCGTGATGCGCTTCCCGATGATCGCCTGCTGGCCGCATTACCCTTCACCACTTTGCGGCTGGCGCTGCGTGCCCCGACGGCCCGCGCGGTGGCGGAACGCATCACCGAGCTATGTGCTCCGATGCAGTCCGACGGACCCGATCTCGATGCGATGGCGGGTGACGGACCGGCCCTCACCGCGGCGCGTCAGTTGATCGCCGATCTAAAGCTCTGGCAAGACGGGCAGGTTCCGTGGACGGACCTGTCGCGATCCATGTTGCTCTATGGCCCACCGGGCACAGGCAAGACCTGGCTCGCGCGTGCGATGGGCAATAGCGCAGGTGTCGCCATGGTCGAGCCCAGCTTTGCAATCTGGCAGAGTGCCGGTCATCTCGGCGACATGCTGCGCGAGATGCGCAAATCTTTCGCCGAGGCACGGCGGCTGGCACCCAGCATTCTGTTCATCGACGAGATTGATTCGGTTGGTTCGCGAGAGAGCGGCGACAGGAATGGCAGCAGCTACCAACGACAAGTGATCAACGCGTTTCTCGGCGAGATGAACAGTCTTGCCCGCGATGAGGGCGTGATCGTCATCGGTGCATGTAACCATCCCGATCGCATCGATCCCGCCGTCCTTCGCGCCGGACGCTTTGATATCAAGCTGCAGATGCCACTACCTGATGTAGTTGCAATCCGGGGTATTCTGGAGCGACATCTCGCAGGCGAGATCGCGGATGGCGAGTTGCAGACGCTGGCACGGGACGCCGTAGGGTGCAGCGCGGTGGAGATCGATGCTGGCGTCCGTGCCGCGCGATCGGAAGCACGGCATGCGCAGACAGCGTTGCCGATCGAGATGATCCGGCACCATCTCAGCATCACCCGCGATGCGCGTGGGATCGCCACGGATTGGCGTGCGGCCCTGCATGAATGTGGGCATGCCATCGTTGGCACCGTGTTGGGATGCGGAACGATCACGCGCCTGCTGCTCACCTCCGCGGGCGGCGAGACGCATCGGCGTGCCGCGACGCAAGAAGGCCTGCTCGCAGATATCGAGGCAGAGATTGCGTATATGCTCGCCGGTCGCGCCGCCGAGCGCCAGATCCTTGGCGACATTGCGGGCGGTGCTGGCGGGCCGGCAGAATCGGATATCGCGCAAGCGACCCGCCTCGCATTGGCGATCGATGTGATGCTGGGCCTTGGCGCTGACGGCCCGGTCTGGACCGCCGCGCCAGATCACGAGTTGCTGCGCGATCCCGCGATTCATGCGCGTATTCGCAAGAGGCTCGAAGCGGCGGAGCAACATGCGGAGAATATCCTTGAAGCGCATGAACCTCTCTTGCGCAAGATGGCCGCAACTCTTCATGAGCGGCGCGAGGTCGGCGAAGCCGAGCTCTGGCTCTGGCTGTCGCGGGTATCACCAACAGATATGACGCCAGGCGATCCATCGCCGCCCGTCGATGCCACTACCGGCGAGACGGTATCGGATTGAGCCGCTCGACATCCCAACGAATTGGGGCGCCCGGCCTTCCTGGCGATCCCTCTAAGCCCGGACGGCATATCGGCTACCACCCACCCGCTTTTCCTCTTGAATGCAGCTTAACTTGCGATGTGGAGCAGCTTCCCGTGTGAGATCAGAGTGACAGATCCAGTTCAGGAATACCCAATCATGCAGATCCAGTGCCCATATAATTCTTGTATCAACAATCACTCATCGGTGCCGTCCTTCCGATCGGCACCGTTTTTCGCCAGTTCCCACTCGCTCTCTGCGCCCTCTCGGGCGTTTTTCTTTTCTTCATGTCTTACGGCCAGATTCTGTATTGCGCCTTTCGGCGCTTTTTATCTCTTTACTTTTTCAACAGATTGAGAGTGGTTTTTCGGATATTTTTTATCCGTTTCAGAGTCTTCCGGATTATGCTTTTCTTGATGATCTCCCAAGCCTCTGCTCGCACGCCTCAAGCCACCAGCACAACGCGAACCGGCCAAGAACACCTCCAAGGCAAGAACAACACGCTGTTCTGCGGTATTTGAATGGGATGTCCAAACGACCATCCCGCCTCGTTGCGCCGTCAGACGATGATCGCTTCAAGCACTTCTGGTCAGGATCGGCCGTAGACCGACAAATCACGAGCGAAATCCGGAATGTCAGCCGCAGAACACTTCTTTACTCACAGCGCGGGTTCAGGCAGTGAGTGCCATGCCGGTTTCTGACCTATCATTCGGATCGAAAGCATGATCATCATATTCGACCCTCGGTAGATCACGGATGAACGCCATCACTTCGTCACGCCGCCAGCGGATTGTCCCGGGGCCGAGCCGACGGGGTTGCGGGAAGCTAGGATCAGTTCTCAGCCAGCGATCGGCTGTTGCCTCGCTGACTGAGAGTAACTGGCAGAGTTGAAGCTTGGGGATCAGCAGCGTGCCGCTGTCCGAGGCGTTTCCATTTTTCATATTCATCCTTTCTCGCCAACCCATATTGACAAAGGAACCAGACCGTCACAGAAAGAACGTGCTGATTGAATTGTCCGTGCGGTCGCCTTTGGTGGCCGCATCGGTTGGTTTATTGCTTGCGGCTCATGAAGATTATACTCCAGATCATGGGTAAACTCGCAAGTGTCTCGTCACGGTTATCCACATGTTTGGCACGAAGACTGCATAGGTTGGCGCCATCTGTCTTCGGCTCAAACATCCCGCCACGGCACCGTGAGCAGTGCCCTCCATGACAATGACGAAGCGCTCCTGAAACCCAGGAAAACCGGCGCCGCGAAAAGAAAACTGCCCACGGATCTGCCAAAAACTCCACCACATCTTCCAAAACGGTGGACAACACACTATTCTCCGAGGCAGCAATCGGAAATGCGATGGCCAACCAGACAGATCGAACCAGAAGCTACCCGAAATGCTACCTTTCCGTATACATTGCGGATTTCATATAGAGAAAACAGTCGATTGGAAAGAAAGGCCGGCGGACAGGCAGCCCCCCGGCCATCGCGGGACGCAATCCCGCCAGAATGTCAGCGCAGAGCCGAGATCTCGCTCAATGTCCCAGGATCTGGCTCAGGAACAGCTTGGTACGTTCCGATTTCGGATTGTTGAAGAAATCATGCGGATTGTTCTGCTCGACGATCTGGCCCTGGTCCATGAAGATCACCCGGTTCGCCACGGCCTGCGCAAAGCCCATCTCGTGGGTCACGCAGATCATCGTCATCCCCTCTTCGGCAAGCTCGATCATCGTGTCGAGGACCTCCTTGATCATCTCGGGGTCCAGCGCCGATGTCGGTTCGTCGAAAAGCATGATCTTGGGCTGCATGCAGAGCGAGCGCGCGATCGCCACCCGCTGCTGCTGTCCGCCGGAAAGCTGGCCGGGATATTTGCCCGCCTGCTCGGGGATCTTCACCTTTTCCAGATATTCCATCGCGGTCGCCTCGGCCTGCCGGCGCGGCGTCTTGCGCACCCAGATAGGCGCCAGCGTGCAGTTTTCCAGCACGGTCAAATGCGGGAACAGGTTGAAATGCTGGAACACCATCCCGACTTCCGAGCGGACCTTGTCGATATTCTTGATGTCGCTGGTCAGCTCGATCCCGTCGACGACGATCCGTCCCGCCTGGTGTTCCTCCAGCCGGTTGATGCAGCGGATCAGCGTCGATTTGCCCGAGCCCGAGGGCCCGGCGATCACGATCCGTTCGCCGCGATGGACGGTCAGGTCAATGTCGCGTAGCACGTGGAAGCTTCCGAACCACTTGTTCATGGAACTGACCTCGATGGCGACCTCGTCGCTGATGGTCATCTGGCTGGGGTCGATCTTGCGGGTCACGGCTTCGCTCATGGCGGGTTCCTTACCTGTTGTCACGCTGCAGCCTGCGCTCGAGATACATCGAGTAGCGGGACATGCTGAAGCAGATGATGAAGAAGATGGCGCCGGTGAAGATGAACGGCTCCCAATAGATGCCCTTCCAGGCGAAATTGGCGCGCACGAAATCGGAAATCCCCTTCAGTGGATCGAACAGCCCGACAAAGGTGACCAGGGTCGTATCCTTGAACATGCCGATGAAGGTCGAGACGATGCCGGGAATGCTGATCTTGAGCGCCTGCGGCAGGATGATCAGGCGCTGTGCCTTCCAGTAGTCCAGCCCAAGGGAATCGGCAGCCTCGTATTGCCCCTTGGGCAGGGCCGCCAGCCCGCCCCGGATCACCTCGGCCATATAGGCGGCGGCGAAGATCGTCACCATGATGATGACCCGCAGGATGATGTCGAAATTCGTGCCCGGCGGCAGGAAATAGTTCAGCAGCAGCGAGGCCACGAAAAGCAGGGTAATCAGCGGCACGCCCCGGATGAACTCGATGAAGACCACCGCCAGGCTGGTCACCAGGAACATGTCCGAGCGCCGCGCCAGCGCAAGGATGATGCCCATCGGCAAGGACAGGGCGATGCCCGCGACGCCGATGGTGATGGCCAACAGGAAGCCGCCGAATTTCTCGGATTCGACAGGCGTTATGCCCATGGGCAGCAGGTTCTGCAGATCGCCCGCCGCTTCGCCGGTGAAGCCGATCCACCAGACAAGCGTCATCAGGATTCCCGCGATCACTGCCAGCATCGGCGAGACGATGGCGACAAGCCGCCAGCCCAGCCAACCGAGACCGATCCCCGCCAGCACCATCAGCGGCGCCCACAGGGTTCCGCCCCATAACAGGAACACGCCGATCAGCGGGTAGAGCGCCGAAAAGATCAGCAGCCAGCCCGCATGGCGTTCGGCAAGGATCGTGGCGCCGATCATGATGATCGCGCCCAACAGAAAAGCGATGGCCGGAACGCCGAGCACCTGCATGAACAGCAAGGTGGCGATGGTTGACACGACCAGCACGATCCGCCGGATTTGCTGCGTCTCGGAAAACAGGATCGGGGCCAATGCGACCATCAGCAAGCCAAATGCCAGCAATGGCCGCCAATAGAGTTCGGGCGGGTAGAAGCCGAACATGTATTGATGCCAGCGCTCGCGGATGACCGCGAAACAGGCACCGCGCGCGCCCTCGCCCCAGGTGGCGGCGATGATCTCGCGGCATTCTGCCAGGCTGTCGGCATTCCAGACCGAATGCGCGAACCAATCCCAGAAATGGCTGACAAGGAACCAGATGATCGCCAGGCCGACCAATGTCAGCAGAGTGTTGACCGGGCCGGAGAACAGGTTTTCACGCAGCCATTTCACCGCCCCGGCCTCGCGGATAGGGGGCGGCTCGGGGGGCAGCATGGTTTCGCGGTAATAGGCGTCGTCGCGGGCAGAGGTCTTGCTCATCTCAACGCTCCTTCAGCTTGACGCGGCTGTTGAACACATTCATCCCGGCCGAGATGATCAGGCTGAGGACCAGGTAGATCAGCATCATCAGCACGATCGCCTCCAGCTCGCGCCCGGTCTGGTTCAGCGTCGTCCCGCCAAGCGTGCCGCGCAAATCCATGTAACCGACCGCGATGGCCAGCGAACTGTTCTTCATCAGGTTCAAATATTGCGAGATCAGCGGCGGAATGATCACCCGCAGCGCCTGCGGCAGGATCACCAGGTTCATCGTCTTGTTGGGACGCAAGCCCAGGGCGAAGGCCGCCTCGCTTTGCCCATGGCTGACGGCGAGGATACCCGCGCGCACGATCTCGGCGATGAAGGCGCCGGTATAGAGCGTCAGCGCCAGCCACAGCACCACGAAGGCGTTGCCTAGGTTGATCCCGCCGCCAAAGTTGAAGCCCTGCAGTTCCGGTGCCAGCAGATGCAGGCCGAAATACCAGATCAGCAGCAGCGAGGGGACGGTCATCACGGCGAGATTGATCCACCATGTCGTCGGGCGGATGCCGGTGCGGTCCTGGATGGCCTGCGCCCGGTCCAGGATCGCGCCGCGGGTGAACCAGCCGCCGATGATGACCACCAGGAAGGCGATGACCGCCCAGTTGACGGTGATCCGCGCGCCCAGGTCGAGGGTGCCGGGATCATTGGTCATCCCAAGTGCCGGGATCGCGGTATAACGGTTGGTCAGCGCGACCTGATCGAACAGGATCTTCGACCAGGCCGGATCGTCGCCGCGATAGGCGCTTGGCGGCGGCATGATCTCGGTGAAGATGGCATAGATGATCAGGATCCACAGCAGCAGCGGGATATTCCGGAAAATCTCGACATAGATGGTCATCAGCCGGGCGAAGAGCCAGTTCTTCGACAGGCGGGCGACACCGATGGATACCCCGAGGATCGTCGCGGCCACGCAACCGAGGATCGAAACGATGATGGTGTTCAGAAGTCCGACAATCGTCGCCCGCAGATGCCAATCGTCCGAGGTATAGGGGATCGGCGTTTGCGGGATGTCATAGCCAGCCCGCTGGAACAGGAACCCGAAATCGAAGTCCTTGCCCTGCGCGGCGAGGTTCTGGATGGTGTTGTTCACCAGCCACCAGGCCAATGCCATGACCAGGATGAAGACGATCACCTGGAACGTCATGGAGCGGTAGCGCCGGTCATAGACCAGCATGCTCACCCGGAACGGCTGGTCAGCCGGTAGCGGAGCGTCCGTCATATATGTTTCCCTGTCGCCGGTCCACGGCTTTTGCGCCGCTTGCTATTGACCGGATGTTGTTCTTGCAAAGGCAATGGGGGCGCCGAAGCACCCCCATTTTCACTGATTAACGGAACGGCTGTGCGTAAAGCAGGCCGCCCTGAGTCCATTGGGCATTCAGCCCGCGAGTCAGCCCGATCGGAGTCTGCTCCCCGATATTGGCCGCGAAGATTTCACCGTAATTGCCGGCAGCCTGGATGGCCCGCTTGGCCCATTCGTTATCCAGCCCGATCATCGCGCCCAGTTCGCCGGACACGCCCAGAAGCCGCTGAACTTCGGGATTCTCGGAGGATTTCACCAATTCCTCGATATTCTTCGAGGTCACCCCGTATTCCTCGGCGGCGATCAGGGCGTTCAAGGTCCAGCGAACGATATCGCCCCAATTGTTGTCACCGTGACGCACGGCCGGGCCGAGCGGCTCTTTCGAGACGACCTCGGGCAGGATGACGTGGTTTTCAGGGTCGGCGAATGCCGCGCGGGTCGCCGCAAGGCCCGAGATGTCGGTCGTATAGGCATCGCATGCCCCGGCCATGTATTGCTGTTCGCCCTCGGCATTGCTGTCGATGTTGACCGGCTGGTATTCCATATCATTGGCCTTGAAATAATCGGCCAGGTTCAACTCGGTCGTGGTGCCGGTCTGGATGCAGATCGTGGCGCCGCCAAGTTCCTTGACCGAGGTCACGCCCAGATCCTTGGGCACCATGAAGCCCTGACCGTCGTAATAGTTCACGCCGGCGAAATCGAGCTTGAGGTCGGTATCGCGCGAGAATGTCCAGGTCGAGTTCCGGGCAAGCATGTCCACCTCGCCCGAGGACAGCGCCGTGAAGCGCGTCTGCCCGGTGGTCGGGACATATTTCACCTTGGAAGGATCGCCCAGAACGGCGGCGGCAACCGCCTTGCACAGGTCGATGTCGAACCCGGCCCAGTTGCCATTGGCATCGGGCGCGGCAAAGCCGACCAATCCCGTATTGACGCCGCAGTTCAATTCGCCACGGGCCTTCACATCGGCCAGGGTATCGGCCATGCCCATACCCGCAGCCATACCGGCAACCGCGATGCTGCCTAAAAATACCGTCTTTTTCATGTTTACCTCGTTGTTGGAGCCCAGAGCCAAGCTGTCTGCCCTGTCCAGGGTTCAAGGGGCCTGTTGACCAAGCCGCGATTTCTGATCCGGACCGCAACCGACACGCGGTCATTACAAGCAACATCTTGCCTATCCTGTCCCACAGGTCAAGCGTGGCGCCTTCCTTCGAAAGTTCAACTTTTACATAAAAGCTGTTGAAACCGTTCCGCCGACCGCATCGCATCGAGACGATTGCGGGCCGTCGCCTCGGCCTCTTCATCCCGCCCCCATTGGCTGATCTGAAAGGTCTCGTCTATGCGTGCCAGGTGATAGGCTTCTTCCGCGCTCAACCTTTCATGAAGGACGGCCAGGCCCAGCACCAGAGAACCGGGCAATGTCACAAGGTCGTGCAGCGCCATCAGTCCAAAGCTGTCGAGCCGATCGATTTCCGCCCGCAACCGTTCGAGCGAATCATCGGGCTGCCTGACCGGAATAATCCCATGGGTGATCCGCAAGGGCGCCTGCAGCGCGGTGGCAGCCCAATCGACTAGCGGATCCCAGCCCTCGGCCTCCATCCGGACCAGTTCCTCGGGATGTTCCGCCCGGTAGCACAACAGGTCGGTGCCGCCATATTCGGCAAGCATGGCCGCCACGGCGTCGAATTGCGGCCGCACCTTCTCGATTGCCGAATTCGCCGCACGGGTGAGCGGCATGGCATTGGGATCGATGACTTCGGTCTGCGCGTCCCATTCGGCGGCAATGGCCTGCGCGAGCGCCTCGGTCGGCAGGATCAGCGCCTGTTTGCCCGGCGTCCGCAGCGGGCGTTCGTCCAGCAGGATCTCCCATCCGCCATCCGCCGGGCGCGTGCCCGCCGCCTTCCAGAACCGCCGCGCCTTCCATTCGCTCATGCCGCCCACTCCATGATTGCGGTGGTGAGCGCCGGAAAGTCGGGCGCGACCAGCTCGGCGCCCACATCACGCAGCGCGGCAGGCTGATGATAGCCCCATGCGACGCCGAAGCCCCGGATTCCGGCCGCAACGGCCATCTCGA
Source organism: Paracoccus saliphilus (assembly GCF_028553805.1). Classification (NCBI taxonomy): domain Bacteria; kingdom Pseudomonadati; phylum Pseudomonadota; class Alphaproteobacteria; order Rhodobacterales; family Paracoccaceae; genus Paracoccus; species Paracoccus saliphilus. The sequence goes on from NZ_CP067140.1 coordinate 3,215,286, forward strand.
TGTCAAAACTCGTATCGCCGACCATGACGGCATCCGCGGCATCCATCCCGGTCTCGGACAGCACGGCTTCCAGCATCGCGGGATGCGGCTTGGAGGGATGGTTATCCGCCGTCTGCAAGGACATGAATCGCCCTTGCAGCCCATGCGCCTCGATCATCGCATCCAGACCCCGGCGCGATTTTCCGGTGGCCACCGCCAGCAACAGATCGTCGCGCGTTGCCAGCGCGTCCAGACAATCCCGCGCGCCGGGATAAAGCGGTGCGGGCGCGGATTTGCGGGCGCTCATGAAGGAGTCCTTGTAGCCCTGCACGATCCGCGCCTGCGTTGGTTCGTCAGTCTCGGGTGCCAGCCGGGCGATGGCGACCGGCAGGGACAGTCCGACGATCTCGAGCACCCGCGATTGCGGCAGCACCGGCAAGCCTGCGGTCTGAAAGGCGTGGCTCATGGCATGGTGGATATGGTGCTGGCTGTCGACCAGCGTGCCGTCCACGTCGAAAATGACCAGCTTCATTCTTCCTCCGCAAAGGGATCTGCGGGCACGTCGTTCTCGTGCCAGCCCAGGTTTTTCCATGTGCGCTGCATGTGCTCGGGCAAGGGTGCGGTGAGGGTGATGCGCCGCTTGGTGATCGGGTGATCGAAGGACAGGCTGCGGGCATGCAGATGCAGCTTGCGGCTGATCTCTCCGCCAAGCTGCGCGCCCCAGCCATCGCCAAGGTTCTCTTGCCCCGAGCCACCATATTTGCCGTCGCCGACGATGGGATGACCCAGCTCGGCCATATGCGCGCGAAGCTGGTGCGTCCGCCCGGTGATCGGCACCAGCGCGCACCAGCTTGCGCGCGTGCCCAGGGCATCCAGCACCGCGTAGTCAGTGGTCGCCCGCTTGGCCCCCTCGGTCGAGGGGATGTCGCGGGGGTGGACGGCAACCATCTTTTCGCCCTCGCCGCCGCGCCCGTGTCCGGCGGCCTTGACCAGACCGTAGCGGACCGTGCCCATGCGCGGGTTGGGAACACCCGCCACCGCCGCCCAATAGATCTTGCGGGTCGTGCGCGAGCGGAACGCCTCGGACAACGCACGGGCGATACGGTCGGTGCGGGCGAGCAGCAGCAGGCCCGAGGTGTCCTTGTCCAGCCGGTGCACCAGCTTGGGCCGGTCCTTGAAGCCGAACATCAGCGCCCCGGTCAGCCCGTCCACGTGACGGTTGCCCTGCCCGCTGCCCCCTTGCGAAGGCAGGCCCGGAGGCTTGTTCAGCGCGATGATATGTTCGTCCTTCCACAGCACCGCCTGCTGGATCATCTTCTGATCGTTATCGGGAATGCGCGCGCCTTCGGATTTGGCCTTGGCAGGCACGGGCTTGGCATCGGGCAAGGGCGGCACGCGCACCTCCTGCCCGGCCTCGATCCGGGTCGCGGCCTTGACGCGCCCGCCATCGACGCGCAACTGCCCGGTGCGGCACATCTTTTCGACCGCGCCTTGCGTCAGTTGCGGGAAACGCTTCTTGAGCCAGCGGTCGAGGCGCTGATCGCCCTCGTCATGGCTCACATTGATCACCTGAACGCCGCTCATGCGAAAATCCCTCTGCCGACGGCCAGGCCCGCCGTCACTGCAAGCAGCGACAGCACCACCGAACCGGTCACGTAAATCATGGCTCCCGCCATCTGCCCCCGCTCCCACAGGGTCAGCGCGTCCAGCGAGAAGGCCGAGAATGTCGTGAAACCGCCCAGAATACCCGTCAGCAGCAGCGGCGCGAAATCGTTGTTCCAGCGATGCGCCATGAAGGCGACCAGAAGCCCCATCGCGAAACTGCCCAGCACGTTCACCACGCCGGTCGCAACGGGAAAACCCGGGCCATGCCACGCGATGGCGCGATAGACCGCGTAGCGCGCCGTCGCGCCGAGTGCGCCGCCCACGGCGACCTGGAGAAAGGGATTCATCATGGCGGGGTGATGTGGCGCTGCGGGCGTAAAGTCAACCACCACGCTTGTGCCGTTGCGCAACGAACCAGTCCAGCCGTTTCTTCAACTCACGTTCGAAGCCCCGCTCGATCGGGGTATAGAGGATCGGTCGCTTCATACCGTCGGGGAAATAGTTCTGGCCCGAGAACCCCTCTTCGGCGTCGTGATCATAGGCATAGCCCGCCCCGTAGCCCTGGTCCTTCATCATCTTGGTCGGCGCGTTCAGGATATGGGCGGGCGGCATCAGGCTGCCGGTGCGCCTCGCCTCGGCGCGGGAGGCCTTGTAGGCGACATAGCCCGCGTTCGATTTCGGAGACAGCGCAAGGAAGATCACCGCCTGCGCCAGCGCCAGCTCGCCCTCGGGGCTGCCGAGGCGCTCATAGAGTGCCCAGGCATCCAGGCAATGCCGCGCCGCCGCCGGTTCGGCCAGCCCGATATCCTCGATCGCCATGCGGGTGATGCGGCGGGCGAGATAGCGCGGGTCCTCGCCCCCCTCCAGCATCCGGGCGAGCCAGTAGAGCGCGGCATCCGGGTCCGACCCGCGCACCGATTTATGCAGGGCCGAGATCAGGTTGTAATGCTCGTCCCCCGACTTGTCATATTTGGCGGCACGTCGCATCAGCCGGTTGGCCATGGCCTGCGCGTCCAGCGGCTTGTCGATCTTCCATGCCGCGACCTGCTCGATCAGGTTCAGCGCGGCGCGGCCATCGCCATCTGACATTTCCAGCAGGGCCTCGCGCGCCTCGGCACTCAGCGGCAGCTTGTGGCCCAGCTCCCCCTCGGCGCGCTGTGCGAGACGCTCGAGATCGGCGAGGCTCAGACGTTCGAGCACGATCACCTGGGCGCGCGACATGACGGCGGCATTCAGCTCGAACGAGGGGTTCTCGGTGGTCGCGCCGACCAGCAGGATGGTGCCATCCTCCATATGCGGCAGGAAACTGTCCTGCTGCGCCTTGTTGAAGCGGTGGATTTCATCGACGAAAAGCAGCGTCCCCCGCCCTTGGCTGCGGCGCAGCTTGGCGGCCTCGAACACCTTGCGCAATTCGGGAACGCCGGTGAAGATCGCGCTGATCTGGACGAAGGCAAGATCGGTCTCGTCGGCCAGCAGCCGGGCGATGGTGGTCTTGCCCACCCCCGGAGGCCCCCAGAGGATCAGCGAGGAAAGACTACCCGCCGCCAGCATCGAACCGAGCGGGCCATCCGGGCCAAGCACCCTGTCCTGGCCAATCACTTCTGCCAGGCGGGCCGGACGAATCCTGTCGGCCAGAGGGCGCATCGCCGAATTGGACGGCGATTCGGATGAAGCGGGAGTGTCGAACAGATCGGCCATGTCACGCGCATTCTAGGATGCGGGCAACGGGATCGAAAGCCCCTGATCACCTTCTCTGGTCAGGATTACAGCAAGCGGTATTCCTGCGCCCTTTGCAACGCCTCGGCGGTGGTGCGGGCCATAAGCCGCTTCCGGGTCGATATCAGCCGGGCCTTGAAGGCGCTTTCCGTGATGCCAAGCTTGGCGGCCGCCTCGGCATGCCGCTCGCCTTCCGCGATGCGGCGCAGGGCGTCTTTCTGCGCCTTGGTCAGCCCGGCCGGTGGTTCGGCCAATTCGTGCAACTGCCGAAGGATGGCCGAAACCGCAACGATTTCTTCGTCGGTGAATTCACGTTTGCCATTGGCAACACTTGCGATACTGCGCGAGGTGATCAGGCCATGCGACAATGTCGCGCCATAGGGCAGCCCGTGACCGGCAGCCTCCCGCATGATGCCGAACGGATCCGGAACGGGCAGCGCGGACCATCTGCACGCCCCGGTGGTCGATAATCCCCAGGCAATGGTGGGATCCCGCAGGGCAAACCCGTTCTGAAAATAGAACTCCGCCCAAGTCTCCGGATAAGTCTGGAACCGCATCAACGGTGCCGCGAAGCGGATATGCAAAGACAGGAAATATCCCGTCGGTGCGATTACGTCCAACTTTTTCAGTAAGGCATTTATCTCTGCACGTGCAATCATGTTCTTCTGAGCCGATCCTAATTAAACTTACAATATCAACACAATCGAAACAATTTTGTATTACCAGAAGGTTAACGCATCGGAATTGTTCCGCCGACGGGTCTTATAACACCAAAAGGTATCGATATCACAATATTTCACACTGAAATACTGGCCGGGAGAGTGATTGGCCACCCCCGCATGCTGCAGTTGCAAAAACCCCGCCGCTGTTTCCAGCGACGGGGTTTTCCCGTTCTCGATTGTCGTTGCAGGCTGTCTTCAGCCGTCATCGCCCTCGGAGGCTTCGACACGTGCATGATCGGCTGCGCCCTTGGCGCTCGGATCGCGGTCGACCAGTTCGATGATTGCCATCGGCGCCATATCACCATAGCGGAAACCGGCCTTCAGCACGCGGACATAGCCACCCTGCCGATCCTTGTAACGCTCGCCCAGGACATCGAACAGCTTTGCGACATAGGCGTCCTGCTTGAGCTGCGAGGCGGCCTGGCGGCGGGCATGCAGATCGCCGCGCTTGGCCAGCGTGATCAGCTTCTCGACGATGGGGCGCAGTTCCTTGGCCTTGGGCAGGGTCGTCTTGATCTGCTCATGCTCGATCAACGAGCCAGCCATGTTGGCGAACAGCGACTTGCGGTGTTCGTGGGTACGGTTGAGACGGCGATAGCCGCGAGCGTGACGCATTTCATTTCTCCATTGACGTCTTTTGCTTTGTCCGGCGGCCCATGCGTGCGGGCCACTCTCCTTGGGGCGGAATGCCCGGGGTTTGGCGGGGCGGGATCAACCCGCCGCCGCCAGAAATTCAAGTCTCAGAACTGATCGTCGAAGCGCTTGGCCAGATCCTCGATATTCTCCGGCGGCCAATCCACGACATCCATGCCCAGATGCAGGCCCATGCCCGAGAGCACTTCCTTGATCTCGTTCAGGGATTTGCGGCCGAAATTCGGGGTCCGCAGCATCTCGGCCTCGGTCTTCTGGATCAGGTCGCCGATATAGACGATATTGTCGTTCTTCAGGCAGTTCGCCGAACGGACCGACAGTTCCAGTTCGTCCACCTTCTTGAGCAGGCGCGGATCGAATTCCAGGCCATCGTCGTTATCCTGACGGCTGGCCGATTCCGGCTCCTCGAAGTTGACGAAGACCGAAAGCTGGTCCTGAACGATACGGGCGGCATAGGCCACGGCGTCTTCCGGGGTCAGCGAACCGTCCGTCTCGATCTTCATGGTCAGCTTGTCGTAATCCAGCACCTGGCCCTCGCGGGTCGGGGTGACCTCGTAGCTGACACGCTTGACCGGCGAGAAGATCGCGTCAATCGGGATCAGGCCGATGGGCGCATCCTCGGGGCGGTTCTTGTCAGCGGCGACATAGCCCTTGCCGGTCTGCACGGTCAGCTCCAGGTTCAGATCGGCGCCCTCGTCCAGGTGGCAGATCACGTGATCGCGGTTCAGCACCGTGATCCCGGCCGTTTCCTGGATATCGCTGGCCTTCACCTCGCCCGGGCCCTTGGCCGTCAGCGAAAGGCGCTTGGGGCCCTCGACTTCCATTTTCAGGGTCACGCCCTTGAGGTTCAGGACGATATCCGTCACATCCTCGCGGACGCCGGCAACGCTGCTGAATTCATGCAGGACGTTGTCGATCTGGACCGAGGTGATGGCAGCGCCTTGCAGCGACGACAGCAGCACACGGCGCAGCGCATTGCCGAGCGTCAGGCCGAAGCCCCGCTCCAGCGGCTCTGCGACCAGGGTCGCCGTCCGGGTCGCGTCGGCGCCCGGCTTGACGACCAGCTGTGTCGGCTTGATCAGTTCGGCCCAATTCTTGTGGATCATGGGTTTGCCTCCATACTTGTTTCCGAGCCCATGACCGTGGCCGGAAACGCCCGAGGTTGAATGCGAAATGTCCGAACCGCGTGCATCACACGCAGCCCGGTGAATGATGATCCAGTATTAGACGCGACGACGCTTTGGCGGGCGGCAGCCGTTATGCGCGATCGGGGTCACATCCCGGATGGCAGTGATGTTGAAGCCGACCGCAGCCAGCGCACGCAGCGCCGATTCACGGCCCGAACCGGGGCCCTGCACTTCGACCTCAAGCGTTCTCACGCCATGTTCCTGCGCCTTGCGGCCAGCATCCTCGGCAGCCATCTGCGCGGCGTAAGGGGTCGATTTACGCGAACCCTTGAAGCCCATCGTGCCAGCCGACGACCAGGAAATGGCGTTGCCCTGCACGTCCGAGATCAGGATCTTGGTATTGTTGAAGCTCGAATTCACATGCGCCACACCGGTGGCGATGTTCTTGCGCTCTTTGCGCTTAGTCCGAGTTTTATCGCGTGCCATGTCCGTTCCCCCTTATTTCTTCTTGCCGGCAATGGGCTTCGCCGGGCCCTTGCGGGTGCGGGCATTGGTGTGGGTGCGCTGGCCGCGGGTCGGAAGACCGCGACGGTGGCGCAGGCCGCGATAGGAACCCATATCCATCAGGCGCTTGACGTTCATCTGCACTTCACGGCGCAGATCGCCTTCGACGGTCAGGTTCTGGTCGATAAATTCACGAATCTGAAGAACTTCGGCATCCGAGAGTTCGTTCACGCGACGTGCGGCATCGATGCCGGTCGATTCGCAAATCTGATGGGCATAGGCAGGGCCGATGCCATGGATATAGGTCAGTGCGATGGGGACACGTTTCCCCGTCGGAATGTTGACGCCAGCAATACGAGCCACGCGTTTTCCTTTTCGGTTGCGGTTCCGTAGCACCGGAACCTTTTTTCACAACGTAAGGCCCGAAAGCCATGCCTTCGGGCCATTCTATGATCCACCCGGAGAGCGGGTGATTCTCTTGCGAGAAGCCGTGATCTAATCGGAGATCACGTCCGCGTCAAGGGGATAGCTTAACAAGGACTTGACAAAGCCAATTTCATCGGCGCCCTAGTTTCCGTCCAGTGCTGCGTTGATCTGGGATGCCACGCTGTCGATCTCGGCAAGCCCGTTGACCGAAGTCAGATCGCCCTTGGCATAATAATAGCCGATCAGCGGCGAGGTCTTCTTGTAATATTCCAGCAGACGGGTGCGCAGGCTATCCTCGTTATCATCGGCGCGGCGCTGCAGATCCGTCGAGCCGCAGACATCGCAAACGCCCTCTTTGGCGGTCGGCTTGGTATCGTCGTGATAGACCTCGCCGCAATTGCCACAGGTAAAGCGACCGGTGATCCGGCGCACCAGCGCCTCGTCATCGACCCGCATCTCGATGACCGTATCCAGCCCCATCCCGGTCTCGTCCAGTAATTCCCCCAGCGCATCCGCCTGCGCCAATGTGCGCGGGAAGCCGTCAAAGATGAAACCCTTGCCGCCTTCGGCCAGTTTCTCGCGAATCAAACCGATGACGATATCATCCGTGACCAGTTGCCCACGATCCATGACCTCGGCCACTTTCTTGCCCATCTCGGTCCCCGAGGTCCGGGCGGCACGCAGCATGTCACCGGTGGAAAGCTGCACCATGCCCCGCTCTTCGACCAGCTTGCGGGCCTGTGTTCCCTTGCCCGCGCCCGGAGGCCCCAGAAGAATGATATTGATCGTCATGTAGCCTGTCCCCCTCGGCTGGCCGTTCCGGCTTGTTGATCAGCGCCGCGACGGCGCCTTGCGCGGCTTTGCGCTTCCCGATTTACGTTTACCACGCAGTTGGGATTTCTCAATCAGACCTTCATACTGATGCGCCAGCAGATGGCTTTGGACCTGGTTGATCGTGTCCATCGTCACCGAAACAACGATCAGCACCGATGTCCCGCCGAAATAGAACGGCACCGACCATTGATGCCGCAATATCTCGGGCAGCAGGCAAACGGCGGCCAGATAGGCCGAACCGATGACAAGCACGCGGTTGACGACGTAATCCAGGTACTCCTCGGTCCGCTTGCCCGGCCGGATGCCCGGAATGAACCCACCCTGATTTTTCAGGTTCTCGGCCACATCATCGGTCTTGAAGGACACATTCTGGGTATAGAAAAACGCGAAGAACACGATCATCGCCGCGAAGAAGACCAGGTAAAGCGGCTGCCCCGGCCCGAAATAGGCCAGCAGGGTCGACATGATCGGCCCGGTCTCATTCCCGGAAAAGGTCGAGATCGTCACCGGCAGCAGCAGCAGCGAGCTGGCGAAGATCGCCGGGATGACGCCTGCCGGGTTGACCTTGATCGGCAGGTGGCTCGATTGCCCGTCATAGACCTTCATTCCCACCTGGCGTCGCGGATACTGGATACGGAGCTTGCGCAGCGCGCGTTCCATGAACACGACGAAGCCGATGACGGCGATCACCATGATGATCACACCGAGGACGATCGGGGTGGAAATCGCGCCAGAGCGGCCCTGCGCGAAGAAGTTCGCCAGCGCTCCGGGAATTTCGGCCACGATGCCAACGAAGATGATCAGCGAGATGCCGTTGCCGATGCCGCGTGCGGTGATCTGTTCGCCCAGCCACATCAGGAACATCGTGCCGCCGACCAGCGTGATTACCACCGATGCCTGGAAGAACAGGCCCGGATCATGTGCCAATCCCCCGGATTCGAGGCTGCGCGCCAGGCCGTAGGCCTGAAACAGCGCCAGCAGAACTGTGCCGTAGCGGGTATACTGGTTGATCTTCTTGCGGCCCTGCTCGCCCTCTTTCTTCAACTGTTCCAGCGCCGGCACCATGGATGCCATGAGCTGAACGATGATCGAGGCCGAGATATAGGGCATGATCCCGAGCGCGAAAACGCCCATCCGCCCGAGCGCACCGCCCGTGAACATCGACAGGATGCCGCCAATGCCGGATTGCGCCTGCTCCATGAAGTTGCGTAGCGCGCCGCCGTCGATGCCCGGCACCGGAATATAGGTGCCGAGGCGATAGATGATCAGCAGACCGATCGTGAACCAGATACGCTGGCGAAGTTCCGTGGCCTTGCTGAATGCCCCCCAGGAGAGGTTCGAGGCCATCTGTTCTGCGGCTGACGCCATATTTTCCGTCCCGTGTCATGACAGCGCCGCCGATCCGTTTCCGGGGTCCGGCGGCGCCTGGAAAACCTGTTTGCTATCTATGGGGCGCGGGCGCCCCGTTCAACAGCTTATTCCGCCGACGCCGGCAGCGTCACCTTGCCACCCGCCTTTTCGACCGCCTCGACCGCCGATTTCGACGCGCCGGTGACAGTGATGTTCAGCTTGGCTTTCAGCTCGCCCTTGCCCAACAGCCGGATGCCGTCCAGCTTGCGGCGCACAACGCCCGCGGTAACCAGCGCATCTTCGGTCACATCGGCCTTGGCGTCCAGCTTGCCCGCATCGACAAAGCTTTGCAGCTGCCCCAGGTTGATGACAGCGAAAGATTTGGCGTTGGGCTTTTTGAAGCCGCGCTTCGGCAGGCGGCGGTACAGCGGCATCTGGCCGCCTTCATAACCGTTCAGAGCCACGCCCGAACGCGATTTCTGGCCCTTGATACCACGGCCGGCAGTCTTGCCCTTGCCCGAACCGGGACCACGCGCTACGCGTTTCTTGGTCGGGGTCGCGCCTTCATTATCGCGGATTTCATGCAGTTTCATATCGCTTCTCCTAAGCCGGACACATCCCCGAAGCGATACAGGACGGACACGGCGTTTCTTGGTTGTCGAGTCGGCCCGTTACATGGGCACCGCGGGTGCGTAGCGGATGCCGCGATGCGGGTCAAGGCCGCAACCTCTCATGACTCGCCTCATATCTGGGCCGAGATGACCCGCGCATCTTCCGGGTACCCCAAGGCCTCCGCGACATCGATTGCCGTATAGAGCAAAGGCCTGGGAAAACTCGCCAGCTCAGAGATGTGCCAATCATTCCGGCGGATATGCGGACGCGAATTCAATTCGATGCCCGAACTGCGCTGCACAGGCTGTCCCAGGAACGAGGCCAGGCTGGTATCATCCTCTTCATGGTCAACGCGGAAAATGATTTCAGGATGCAGATCCAGCGCGATTCGATACCAATAGGCAAAGCTCGCAAGCGCAAAGCCAAGCCCGGTCTGCGGAACTTCTGAGTGGCTGAAGATGTCGACGCCCAGCTTTTCCCATATGACCGTGGCCCGCCAACCAATCGAACGGCGGTTGTTGTTCTCGGGCAGGATCGAGCCCATCGCCGCAAGGGGAGATCGCGCGATACAGAACAGTCTGAAATCCTCGGCAAGCGGACCGATGGCATGCCCCCAGGGAACGCTCTCCCGCCCCGAGAGGGCCATCCAGGACACGATCCCGTCCCTGCCGATCTTTTCATGCTCTACCTGCAATCCGCACGATCGCAGCAATGCCGCCGTGAACCCCGTTCCACAGCGGGGATGTCCGATACCGACTAACAATGAAACCTCCTGAATACGCCATGCCCTCCCCTCAGGTCCGGCTGATCTGCAACCTGTCCCGCAGAACCGCAAGGCATTTGCACGCATGCTCGACCTGAAGCGGATAATAACCTTTCGGCACAACCTGCGCGGGCGGTTCCTGTTCCAGAAGTGCGAGCAACTGGTGCAGCCTTGCCCCGGAGACGGAAATCCTTTCCGGTTCCTCGTTGATCATGCGGTTATACCAACGCCCGCCGAACCAGCGGGCCCGGTGCCGGGCATGATCCGCAATGGCGATTTTCGCATGGAGCCAGTTATGCAGGTCGATCTCGTTGAACGGCATGATATCGGCCGCGACCCCACCCGCTCCGAAAAGAGGGGCGAGCCCGTTCGTCGCGGCATTCGCCTTGCCCTTTCTGAAATCGCGCCGAGCAGCGGACAGCTCGTCATCCGGCATATGTGACCTCCACATCGTCCCGTAAACCGAGTCGTAAAAACCGGGACGATAGCGCTTTCCCGCGGCCTGCGCAAAAACGAAAAGGCGCCCCGTAACCCGGGGCGCCCCTTTTCTGTCAGTCGATCAGGATGATCAGCCGCGCTCTTCGACGATCGTCACCAGATGCGGGATCTTGGCGACCATGCCGCGGACCGCCGGAGTATCCTCCAGCTCGCGGGTGCGGTTCATCTTGTTCAGGCCCAGACCTTTCAGCGTTGCACGCTGGCTGACCGGGCGGCGGATCGGAGAACCGATCTGCTTGACGACGATGGTTTTCTTCTTGGCCATGTCCTTGCCTCCTTACGCTTCAGCCGGAGCTTCGGCAGGAGCCTCGGCCGGCTTGTCGTGCGAGAGCAGGATGTCTGCCACCTTCTTGCCGCGGCGCTGCGCGACCGAACGGGGGCTCGCATTGCCCTTTAGACCATCCAGCGTCGCGCGGATCATGTTGTAGGGGTTCTGCGACCCCAACGACTTGGCCACGACATCCTGGACGCCCAGCATCTCGAACACGGCGCGCATCGGACCGCCGGCGATGATCCCGGTCCCGGGAACAGCCGTCCGCATCACGACCTTACCGGCGCCATGACGGCCCTCGATGTCGTGGTGCAGGGTGCGGCCTTCGCGCAGCGGCACGCGGATCAGGCCGCGCTTGGCCTGTTCGGTCGCCTTGCGGATCGCCTCGGGGACCTCCTTGGCCTTGCCCTTGCCGAAGCCGACACGGCCACGCTGGTCACCGACAACCACCAGAGCGGCAAAGCCGAAGCGCTTACCCCCCTTGACGGTTTTCGACACACGGTTGATCGCCACGAGACGATCGGCGAATTCCGGGGTTTCATCGCGGTCTTCGCGGCGTCCCCGACGATTTTCACGTTCTGCCATACGGCTTTCCTTATCAAGCTGGCGCAACATTGCGCCGTTATCATCGATCCAAGTGAGCTTTTCGGCCAGATGGCCCCTTGCTCCCGGATCATCGGGGTGGCGCACCCGCCACCCACAGGGATCAGAACTTCAAGCCGCCGTCACGGGCAGCGTCGGCCAAGGCTTTGATCTTGCCGTGGAACAGGAAGCCGCCGCGGTCGAAGACGACGTCTTCCACTCCGGCCTTCTTCGCACGCTCGGCGATCGCCGCACCGATCTTGGCGGCGACCTCGACGTTGTTCTTGCCCACGACGCCAAAATCCTTCTCCAGCGTGCTGGCCGAGGCCAGGGTCACGCCATTCAGATCGTCGATGACCTGAACCGAGATGTTCTTGGACGAACGGTGAACCGACATCCGCGGACGGCCATTCGACATCGCCCGCAATTTGTTCCGTACGCGCAAGCGGCGCTTCTGGAACAGCTTTTGCTTTTTCAGTGCCATTTCTCTTGCGCCTCTTACTTCTTCTTGCCTTCCTTGCGGAGGATATACTCGCCCTTGTAGCGGATACCCTTGCCCTTGTAGGGCTCGGGTGCACGCCACTCGCGGATATTCGCCGCAACCTGACCGACCAACTGCTGGTCAATTCCTTCGACAACCACTTCGGTCTGCTTAGGTGCCGTGATCGTCACGCCATCCGGCGTTTCGAAATTCACCTCGTGGCTGTAGCCCAGGGACAGTTTCAGGGTCTTGCCCTGCATCTGCGCGCGGTAACCCACGCCCTGGATTTCCAGCTCTTTCTTGAAGCCTTCCGACACGCCCTGCGTCAGGTTCGCGACCATCGAACGGGTCATGCCCCATTGCTGGCGAGCCCGCTTGGACGTACCGCGCGGCTTGACCGAGACGGAACCGTCTTCCAGCGCAATATCAACTTCGTCATTCGCGGTGAAGCTGCGAGTCCCTTTCGGGCCCTTCACCTCAATCGTCTGACCCTTGATCTCGGCCGTCACGCCCTTGGGCAGTTCGACCGGTCTTTTACCAATCCGAGACATCTGCTGCCCTCCTTAGAATACCTGGCAGAGGACTTCGCCGCCAACATTGGCGTTGCGAGCCGCTGCATCTGACATGACGCCTTGCGGAGTCGACACGATCGAAACGCCCAGACCCTGGCGGACCTGCGGGATTTCCTTGGCACCGGCATAAACGCGGCGGCCCGGTTTCGATACGCGCGACAATTCCCGGATAACCGGGGTACCGTCGAAATATTTCAGACCGATTTCCAGCTCTGCATGGCCGGCATCGGTGGTCACTTCCTCGTAGCCGCGGATGTAACCTTCGTTCTTGAGCACATCCAACACCCAAGCGCGCAGCTTGGAGGACGGGGTGCGTACGGTCGATTTGCCACGCATCTGCGCATTGCGGATGCGGGTCAGCATATCGCCGAGAGGATCGTTCATCGACATATTTGCCCCCTTACCAGCTGGATTTGACCATGCCGGGGATATAACCGTACGAGCCAAGCTCGCGCAGCGCGATCCGCGACAATTTCAGTTTGCGGTAATACGCATGCGGACGACCGGTGAGTTGGCACCGGTTGTGCAGACGCGTAGCCGAGGAATTCCGCGGCAGTTCGGCCAGTTTCAGCGTGGCCTTGAACCGCTCTTCCATCGGGCGGGACTGATCCTTGATGATCTCGTTCAGTTCGGCGCGCTTGGCGGCGTATTTCTGAACCAGACGTGCGCGTTTCTTTTCGCGCTCTACCATCGACTTCTTTGCCATATCTTCTTCCCTCCGCGACTCAGCTGTTGAACGGCATGTTGAAATGCTTCAACAGCGACTTCGCTTCCGCGTCGGTCTTCGCGGTGGTGCAGATGATGATGTCCATCCCCAGAACTTCGTCGACCTTGTCGAAGTTGATTTCCGGGAACACGATGTGCTCTTTCAGGCCCATGGCATAGTTGCCGTAGCCGTCGAAAGCCGTGCCCTTGACGCCGCGGAAGTCGCGAACGCGGGGCAGCGCGATATTGATCAGGCGATCCAGGAATTCATACATCCGGTCGCCGCGAAGCGTCACCTTGGCGCCCAGGGGCATTTCCTCACGGACACGGAAGCCGGCGATCGAGTTCTTCGCCTTGGTGATCACGGCCTTCTGACCGGCGATCAGCGACAGCTCTTCAGCGCCCTGCTTGACCTTCTTGGTATCCTTGACAGCCTCGCCGATACCCATGTTCAGGACGATCTTGTCCAGACGCGGGATTTGCATGTCGTTCTTGTAGCCGAACTCTTCCTTGAGGGCAGCCTTGATCGTGTCGCGGAATTGCGCCTTCAGGCGCGGCGTGTATTTCGAAGCGTCCAGCATCAGATCACGTCTCCCGTGGTCTTGGCGAAACGGACCTTCTTGCCGTCTTCCTCGCGGAAGCCGACGCGGGTCGCTTTGCCGTTCTTGTCCATCAGCGCCAGGTTCGACAGGTTGATGGGCATCGCCTTCGGCACGCGGCCGCCTTGCGACGCCTGCGTCTGGCGCTGGTGCCGGATCGAGACGTTCACGCCGTCAACGATGGCCTTGTTGTCCTTGGGCATCACGGCAGTGATCTCGCCCTGCTTGCCCTTGTCCTTGCCGGCCAGCACGACGACCTTGTCGCCCTTTTTCAGCTTGGCAGCCATTACAGCACCTCCGGAGCAAGCGAGATGATCTTCATGAAGTTCTTCGCGCGCAACTCACGCACGACCGGCCCGAAGATACGGGTGCCGATGGGCTCGCCCTGGTTGTTCAGGACGACGGCGGCGTTGCGGTCGAAACGGATCGAGGTTCCGTCTTCGCGCTTCACTTCCTTGGCGGTCCGAACGACGACGGCCTTGCGCACATCGCCCTTCTTGACCCGGCCCCGTGGGATGGCTTCCTTGACGGAAACGACGATAATGTCGCCCACCGACGCATAGCGACGGTGCGAACCACCCAGGACCTTGATGCACTGCACCCGGCGCGCGCCGGAGTTGTCAGCAACATCCAGATTGGTCTGCATCTGGATCATTAGGTTTCTCCCGACCTTTGGGGACCGGCCTTTCCGGCCCCAGGGTTTCGATCAATACTGGTTAAGAGGTTACGCCGAAGCGGCAGCCTCATCCGTCAGAACGGTCCAGCGTTTCGACTTCGAGACCGGAGCACATTCGGCAATGCGAACGGAATCTCCGACCTTGAATTGGTTGTTCGCGTCATGGGCGCGATATTTCTTCGACAGACGTACGGTCTTGTGCAGCAGCGGGTGCTTGAAGCGGCGTTCGACCAGAACGGTGACGGTCTGATCGTTCTTGTCGCTGGTCACGCGGCCTTGCAGAATGCGTTTGGGCATGAGCCAGTCTCCTTAGTTCGATGCCGCGGCATCCGCCGCTTTCTGGTTCAAAATGGTCTTCACACGCGCAACGTCGCGGCGCACGACACGCATACGCGCAGTGTTTTCGAGCTGGCCGGTGGCCTGCTGGAAGCGCAGGTTGAACGCTTCCTTTTTCAGCGAAACGAGCTGCTCTTGCAGCTGGTCCGGGGTCTTCGATTTCAATTCCTGCGCATCCATTGCGCTTATTCCTTTCCAACATCACCGGAGGGCCCTTGATTGCCAAGGCCACCCTGATTCCCGGTGGAGTTTCGAGACGAAGGCCAGCCCATACAGGTCAGCCCCCCGTTTTGCAAGCCCCTTTCGGTGGAAAGGGAAAACCCCGCCAGCTTCCTGGCGGGGTGTCTATTTCGGAAGGTCCGCTTCCGCGGCCTGCCCTTACCAGTCCTGACGCTCGACGATGCGGGTCTGGACCGGCAGCTTCATCGCGCCGAGGCGCAGGGCCTCTTTGGCGATGCTGTCGGAGACGCCGTCGATCTCGAACATGATCCGGCCGGGATGCACGCGGGCGGCCCAGAAATCGACCGAGCCCTTGCCTTTACCCATCCGCACTTCCGTCGGCTTCGACGAGACCGGAACATCCGGGAAAATCCGGATCCAGACCCGACCCTGACGTTTCATGTGGCGGGTGATCGCGCGGCGAGCCGCTTCGATCTGGCGGGCGGTGACGCGCTGAGGCTCGGCGGCTTTCAGGGCGAAGGAGCCGAAATTGATATCGAATCCGCCCTTTGCGTTGCCGTGGATCCGGCCCTTGTGCTGTTTGCGGAACTTCGTCCGTTTAGGTTGCAGCATTGTTCGTTCTCCTTACCGGCCGCCACGCGGACCGCGAGGTGCCGGACCTTCCTGAGCCTCGGCAGCGCGACGATCACGGGCTTGCGGATCATGTTCCATGATCTCGCCCTTGAAGATCCACACCTTGACACCGATGATCCCGTAAGGGGTCGAGGCTTCCGCCAGCGCGTAATCCATGTCGGCGCGCAGCGTGTGCAGGGGCACACGGCCTTCGCGATACCATTCGGTCCGCGCAATCTCGGCACCGCCAAGACGGCCGGCGACGTTCACGCGGATACCCAGGGCACCCATGCGCATCGCGTTCTGGACCGAGCGCTTCATGGCGCGGCGGAACGAGACACGACGCTCGAGCTGCTGAGCGATCGACTCGGCGACCAGAGCGGCATCGACTTCGGGCTTGCGCACTTCGACGATGTTCAGATGCAATTCACTGGTGGTGAAGTTCGACAGCTTCTTGCGCAGTTCCTCGATATCGGCGCCTTTTTTGCCGATGATGACGCCCGGACGCGCAGCGTGAATGGTCACGCGGCACTTCTTGTGCGGACGCTCGATGATGACGCGGCTGATGCCCGCCTGCTTGGCTTCTTTCTTGATGAATTCCCGAATTTTCAGGTCTTCAAGAAGCAGATCGCCATATTCCTTGTCGTCTGCATACCAGCGGCTGTCCCAGGTGCGGTTGACCTGGAGGCGCATCCCGATGGGGTTGACCTTCTGACCCATTACGCTTGCTCCTCGACTTGGCGCACCTTGATGGTGATTTCCGAAAACGGCTTCATGATCTTGCCGAACCGGCCACGAGCCCGCGGACGACCGCGCTTCATGACCAGGTTCTTGCCGACCCAGGCTTCGGCGACGATCAGGTTGTCGACGTCGAGGCCGTGATTGTTCTCGGCATTCGCGATGGCCGACTGAAGGCATTTCTTCACGTCACCCGCGATACGCTTATGCGAGAAGGTCAGATCGGACAGCGCGCGATCCACCTTCTTGCCGCGGATCAGGCCAGCGACGAGATTCAGCTTCTGCGGCGAGACGCGAAGCATCTTGGTCTTCGCCATCGCCTCGTTCTCCGCCACGCGGCGCGGATTTTGTTCCTTACCCATGACGATTACTTCCTCTTGGCTTTCTTGTCCGCCGCGTGACCGTAATAGGTCCGGGTGGGCGAGTATTCACCGAACTTCTGGCCGATCATGTCTTCCGAGACGTTCACGGGGATATGCTTGTGCCCGTTATAGACGCCGAAAGTGAGGCCGACGAATTGCGGCAGGATGGTCGAACGACGCGACCAGATCTTGATGACGTCGGATTTCCCCGACTCACGGGCTTTTTCCGCTTTCTTGAGCACATAGGCGTCAACAAAGGGGCCCTTCCATACAGAACGTGCCATAGATCAACGCCCCTTCTTTTTCGCGTGACGCGACCGCAGGATATACTTGTCGGTCGACTTGTTGCTGCGGGTCTTCTTGCCCTTGGTGTCCTTGCCCCAGGGCGTCACCGGCGTCCGGCCACCCGAGGTACGGCCCTCACCACCACCATGCGGGTGGTCGATCGGGTTCATGACGACACCGCGAACAGAGGGACGGATACCCTTGTGGCGGTTGCGGCCTGCCTTGCCGATATTCTGGTTCGAATGGTCGGCATTCGACACGGCACCGATGGTGGCCATGCATTCCTGGCGGACCATCCGCAGCTCGCCCGAGGAAAGGCGAATCTGGGCATAGCCACCGTCGCGACCCACGAACTGGGCATAGGTGCCAGCCGAACGTGCGATCTGACCGCCCTTGCCGGGCTTCAGCTCGACATTATGGACGATGGTACCGATCGGCATGCCGCTGAAGGGCATGGCGTTGCCCGGCTTCACGTCGACCTTGCTGCTGGCGACGATCTTGTCGCCCACGGCCAGACGCTGCGGCGCGAGGATATAGGCGCGCTCGCCATCCTCGTAAGAGACCAGCGCGATGAAGGCGGTACGGTTGGGATCGTATTCGATCCGCTCGACCACCGCGGTCACGTCGAACTTGTTGCGCTTGAAATCGACGATGCGATACAGGCGCTTTGCCCCGCCGCCCTTGCGGCGCATGGTGATCCGTCCGGTGTTGTTCCGTCCGCCCTTCTTGGTCAAACCCTCGGTGAGAGTCTTGACCGGGCGACCTTTCCAAAGCTCCGAACGGTCGATCAGAACCAGCCCGCGCTGGCCAGGCGTCGTCGGCTTATACGACTTCAATGCCATCTTTCTGTCTTCCGTCGCTTTGGACCAAGATGGTCCGTTTCAATCAAAAAACGCGCGGCCCCGGACAACCGGGGCCGCAGATTCGCAGCCTGTTATCAGAGTCCCGTCGAGACGTCGATAGTGTTCCCCTCCTCGAGGGTCACATAGGCCTTCTTCACATCGCTCCGGCGGCCAAGCTGGCCACGGAAACGCTTTTGCTTGCCCTTGGTGATGGTGGTGTTCACCGCCTTCACCTTGACGCCGAACAAAGCCTCGACCGCTTCCTTGATCTGCGGCTTGGTGGCGTCATTGGTCACCTGAAAGACAACGCCGCTGTTTTCCGAGGTGAGCGTGGCTTTTTCGGTGATGATCGGCTTGACGATCACATCGTAATGTTCGGGTTTCGCGCTCATTTCAGGCGAGCCTCCAGAGCTTCGACACCCGCCCGCGTGATGACCAGGGTATCACGCTTGAGGATGTCATAAACATTGGCGCCCATCGACGGGAGGATATCCACGCCATCGATGTTGCGCGCGGCGCGGGCGAAGCCCTCGTTGACCTCGGTCCCGTCGATCACCAGCACACGCTTCCAGCCGTTTTCCTTGACGGCCTTGGCGACCGCGGCGGTTTTGGCATCGGCGAGGTTCAGATCCTCGATGACCACCAGTTCACCGGCCGTGGCTTTCGCCGACAGCGCGTGCTTCAGGCCCAGGGCCCGCACCTTCTTGGGCAGGTCAAAGGCATGGCTGCGCGGGGTCGGCCCCTTGTAGACGCCACCCTTGCGGAAGATCGGTGCCTTGCGGCTGCCGTGACGTGCGCCACCGGTGCCCTTCTGGCGATAGATCTTCTTGGTCGAGTAGCTGACTTCCGAACGTCCCAGGACCGAATGGGTCCCGGCCTGGGCCTTGGCACGCTGCCAGCGAACGACGCGCTGCAGCAGGTCGCCACGCGGCGCCAGCCCGAAGATCTCGTCGTTCAGATCGATCGACCCGGCCTTGCCCGAGTCCAGTTTGATCACATCGAGTTTCATCACTTGTCTCCTTCGGGCGCGGAGTCGTCAGATGCAGCCTCGCCACCATCGGTCTTGTCGGACTCGATCGAAGCTTCGGCTTCCTTCAGCGCGGCTTCTTCGGCAGCGGCGGCCTCGGCTTCGGCAGCCAGACGGGCTTCCTCTTCCTCGGCGGCGGCCTGTGCGGCGGCTTCCTCGGCCAGGCGCTTGGCCTCTTCAGCGGCCGATTTAAGCGCAGCAGGGAAGATCACGTTTTCGGGCAGAACCTTCTTGACCGCGTCCTTGACCGTCACCCAGCCACCTTTGGACCCGGGAACCGAGCCCTTGACCATGATCAGGCCACGTTCGGCATCGGTGCGAACGACCTGCAGGTTCTGGGTGGTCACACGGGCGGCACCCAGATGACCTGCCATTTTCTTGCCCTTGAACACCTTGCCGGGGTCTTGGCACTGACCGGTCGAACCATGCGAACGGTGGCTGATCGACACACCATGCGTGGCCTCGAGGCCGCGGAAATTGTGCCGCTTCATCGCGCCCGCGAACCCCTTACCGATCGAGGTGCCGGCGATATCCACATACTGACCGGCGAAGTAATGGTCAGCCGTGATTTCCTCACCGACTTTGATCAGGTTCTCTTCGGCGACGCGGAACTCGGCGATCTTGCGCTTGGGCGCGACCGAGGCTTTCGCGAAATGACCGCGCATCGCAGCAGTGGTCCGCTTGGCCTTGGCAGTGCCGGCACCCAGCTGAACGGCGGTATAGCCGTCACGGTCTGCCGTACGCTGGTCGACGACTTGCAGGTTGTCCAGTTGCAGGACGGTCACCGGAACCTGGCGCCCATCCTCGAGGAACAGCCGGGTCATGCCCAGCTTCTTGGCGATAATACCAGTACGTAGCATCGAACCCCTCCTTACACCTTGATCTCGACATCCACGCCGGCGGCGAGGTCGAGTTTCATCAGGGCATCAACGGTCTGGGGCGTCGGATCGACAATATCCAGCAGACGCTTATGCGTACGAATTTCCCACTGGTCGCGCGATTTCTTATCGACATGCGGACCACGCAGGACGGTAAATTTCTCGATTTTGTTCGGAAGCGGAATCGGGCCGCGAACGGTCGCACCGGTGCGCTTGGCCGTGTTGACGATTTCCTGGGTGCTGGCGTCCAGCACGCGGTAATCGAAGGCCTTCAACCGAATGCGGATATTCTGGCTTTGCATGTCACATCCCTCGAATGGGGAGTTCCAGTTGAGAGGCAGACAGAACACCACGCCCTGGCTGCGTCGAACCGTAAAAAAGCGCAGGCCGTCAAATTCCATGACGGCCCGCACCTAAACAATCGATTCTTCCAAAAACCGGAAGCCGATTGCGATGCCGGGGGTAGTGCCTTATCTCATACCGATAGTCAAGAGCAGAAAGCCAGGAAATCCGGCCAAAGCGCAGTCCCTTTTATCTCACGATCTGATCATGTTCCGGCAAAGTGAGATTCCGTTCCTGCGGCCCCCTGCCCTTCCCCGATGGCGACCGGGACGCCGGGCGCGGGAACGCAAAAGGGCCGCCCCATGGGACGGCCCTGTCACGTTTCAGTCGATCCGCTTGTCCGGGATCATTCGATGATCTTCGACACCACGCCGGCGCCAACGGTGCGGCCGCCTTCGCGGATGGCGAAGCGCAGCTTTTCTTCCATCGCGATCGGCGCGATCAGCTCGACCTCGAATTTCAGGTTGTCGCCGGGCATAACCATCTCGGTGCCTTCCGGCAGGTTGACCGTCCCGGTCACATCCGTCGTCCGGAAGTAGAACTGCGGGCGGTAGTTCGCGAAGAACGGCGTATGACGGCCACCCTCGTCCTTGGTCAGGATATAGGCCTCGGCCTCGAACTTCGTATGCGGCTTCACCGAACCCGGCTTGCACAGAACCTGACCGCGCTCAACGCCGTCACGCTCGATGCCGCGCAGCAGCGCACCGATATTGTCGCCCGCTTCACCACGATCCAGCAGCTTGCGGAACATCTCGACGCCCGTGCAGGTGGTCTTCTTGGTGTCGCGGATACCCACGATCTCCAGTTCGTCACCCACGTTCACCGCGCCACGCTCGACACGGCCGGTCACAACCGTCCCGCGGCCGGAAATCGAGAACACGTCCTCGATCGGCATCAGGAAGGGCTGGTCCACGGCGCGCTCAGGCGTCGGGATGTAGTCGTCGACCGCAGCCATCAATTCCTTGATCGAGTTCTCACCGATCTCGGGATCACGGCCTTCCATCGCAGCCAGGGCCGAGCCCTTGATGATCGGGATATCGTCGCCCGGATAGTCGTAGCTCGACAGAAGCTCGCGCACTTCCATCTCGACCAGTTCCAGCAGCTCCTCGTCATCGACCTGGTCAACCTTGTTCAGGTAAACCACGATCTTCGGGATGCCGACCTGGCGGCCCAGCAGGATGTGCTCGCGCGTTTGCGGCATCGGGCCGTCAGCGGCGTTCACCACCAGGATCGCGCCGTCCATCTGCGCCGCGCCCGTGATCATGTTCTTCACGTAGTCGGCGTGGCCGGGGCAGTCGACGTGAGCATAGTGACGGTTCTCGGTCTCGTATTCGACATGCGCCGTCGAGATCGTGATCCCGCGCGCCTTCTCTTCCGGTGCGCCGTCAATCTGATCATAGGCGCGGAAATCGCCGAAATACTTCGTGATCGCAGCCGTCAGCGTCGTCTTGCCGTGGTCAACGTGACCAATCGTCCCGATGTTGACGTGCGGTTTGTTCCGTTCAAACTTTGCCTTTGCCATGAGTGGCTCCTTTTCGTTCTTCAGGGGCGGGCGTCAGCCAACCCAAATCAGGCGTATTTCTTCTGGATCTCGTCAGAGATGTTCTGCGGGACGGCTTCGTAATGCGAGAATTGCATCGTGAACACCGCGCGGCCCGAGGACATCGAACGCAGGTTATTGATGTAGCCGAACATGTTTGCCAGAGGCACGGCTGCGTCGATGACATTGGCGTTGCCACGCGAGTCCTGCCCGCGAACCATGCCGCGGCGGCTGGTCAGGTCGCCGATGATCGAACCGGTATATTCCTCCGGCGTCACCACTTCGACCTTCATGATCGGCTCCAGCAGTTTCGCACCGGCCTTGCGCAGACCTTCACGCATGGCAGCGCGCGATGCGATCTCGAAGGCCAGAACCGAGGAGTCGACATCGTGGAACGCGCCGTCGATCAGCGCGACCTTGAAGTCGATCACCGGGAAGCCGGCCAGCGGCCCGGAATCCATCACCGACTTGATGCCTTTCTCGACGCCCGGGATATATTCCTTCGGCACCGCACCACCGACGATGCGCGATTCGAATGAATAGCCCTCGCCCGGCTCGGTCGGCGTGATGATCAGCTTGACGCGCGCGAACTGACCGGTACCGCCGGTCTGTTTCTTGTGCGTGTAGTCGATCTCGGCCTCGGACGAGATGGTTTCGCGGTAAGCCACCTGCGGCGCACCGATATTCGCCTCGACCTTGAATTCGCGCTTCATGCGGTCGACCAGGATGTCGAGATGAAGTTCGCCCATCCCCTTCATGATCGTCTGCCCCGATTCCAGATCGGTTTCGACGCGGAAGGACGGATCCTCGGCAGCCAGACGTTGAAGGGCAAGCCCCATCTTTTCCTGGTCGGCCTTGGATTTCGGCTCGACCGCGATCTCGATCACCGGATCCGGGAAGGTCATGGTTTCCAGAACGACCTGCTTGTTCGTGTCCGACAACGTGTCGCCCGTGGTGGTCTCTTTCAGACCGGCCAGCGCGATGATGTCGCCTGCGAACGCCTCTTCGATCTCGGAACGGCTGTTCGAATGCATCATCATCATACGACCGATACGCTCGCGCCTGCCCTTGGTCGAGTTCATGATCGAATCGCCCTTCTTCAGAACGCCGGAATAGATCCGGGTGAAGGTCAGCGAGCCGACGAAGGGGTCGTTCATGATCTTGAATGCCAGGGCCGAGAAAGGCTCGGAGTCGTCTGCGTGGCGCGGGATGTTGCGGGTTTCCGTCTCGTCATCAGGCGCGAAACCCATATAGGCGGGCACGTCCAGCGGCGAGGGCAGGAAGTCGATGACCGCGTTCAGCAGCGGCTGGACACCCTTGTTCTTGAAGGCGGAACCGGCAGCGACGGGGAAGAAGCTCAGCGACAACGTGCCCTTGCGGATCAGGTTGCGCAGGGTTTCCTCGTCAGGCTCGTTGCCTTCGAGATAGGCTTCCATGGCATCATCGTCCTGCTCGACGGCAAGCTCGATCATGTTGTTGCGCCATTCTTCCGCCACGTCCTTCAGCTCGTCACGGATCGGCTGACGGACCCAGCTTGCGCCGAGATCCTCGCCCTGCCAGACCCATTCTTCCATCTTGATCAGATCGACGATGCCTTCCAGCTTGTCCTCGGCCCCGATCGGCAATGTGATCGGGCAAGGCGTACCGCCGGTGCGGTCCTTGATCATACGCACGCAGTTGAAATAGTCGGCGCCGATCTTGTCCATCTTGTTGACGAAAACGATCCGCGGAACCTTGTAGCGGTCGGCCTGGCGCCAGACGGTCTCGGTCTGCGGCTCGACACCGGCATTGGCGTCCAGCAGACAGATCGCGCCATCCAGAACGGCCAGCGAACGCTCCACCTCGATGGTGAAATCGACGTGGCCCGGCGTGTCGATGATGTTGAAGCGGTACTTGGTGTCCGAAGTCCCCTCGGTGGTCGGGTCCTCCTGACGCTGCCAGAACGTGGTGGTCGCGGCGGAAGTGATGGTGATGCCGCGTTCCTGTTCCTGCTCCATCCAGTCCATGGTCGCGGCGCCGTCATGCACTTCGCCGATCTTGTGCGACTTGCCGGTATAGAAAAGGATACGCTCGGTCGTTGTCGTCTTGCCGGCATCGATGTGGGCCATGATGCCGAAATTCCGATAACGCTGCAGCGGATAATCGCGTGCCATGGAATGGGTCCTTTCGCTTACCAGCGGTAATGGCTGAACGCTTTGTTCGCGTCGGCCATCTTGTGGGTGTCTTCGCGCTTCTTGACGGCCGTGCCGCGACCGTTCACGGCATCGGACAGCTCGCCTGCAAGGCGCTCTTCCATCGTGTTCTCGTTGCGGTTCTTGGCCGCGGTGATCAGCCAGCGGATCGCCAGCGCCTCACGGCGGATCGGCCGAACCTCGACCGGAACCTGGTAGGTCGCACCACCGACGCGGCGCGAACGCACCTCGACCGAGGGCTTCACGTTGTCGAGGGCTTCGTGGAACACCTCGATCGGCTCGCGCTTCAGGCGGTTCTCGACGCGGTCCAGCGCATTATAGACGATGCGCTCGGCAGTCGATTTCTTGCCGTCAACCATCAGGTTGTTCATGAATTTGGTCAGCACGCGATCGCCAAATTTGGCGTCGGGCAGGATTTCGCGCTTTTCAGCGGCGTGACGACGGGACATGTGCCTATCTCCTTACTTCGGACGCTTCGCGCCGTATTTCGAACGACGCTGGCGACGATCCTTGACACCCTGGGTATCCAGCACACCGCGCAGGATGTGATAACGGACACCCGGAAGGTCTTTCACACGGCCGCCACGGATCAGCACGACGCTGTGCTCCTGCAGGTTGTGCTTTTCGCCCGGAATATAGGAGATGACCTCGTAGCCATTCGTCAGGCGGACCTTGGCCACCTTACGCATAGCGGAGTTCGGCTTCTTCGGCGTCGTGGTATAGACGCGCGTGCAGACGCCGCGCTTCTGCGGGCATCCTTGCAGGTGCATCGATTTCGAGCGCTGCACTCTGGGCTGCCGCGGCTTGCGGATCAGCTGTTGAATCGTCGGCATTCGGTTCCCCGTCTTGCTCTGTCAATACTCGCAGCCACCGGCTGCGCCACTTCTCGACGGCATTCCACGCGAATCGTGAAATGCCAAACCCATCCGGCCCCGCATTGAAGGGGTGGACAGGAAAAATTCCAGAGGATCGGGGTATTATGACCCGGATCATGACCACATAGGTTCTGGTACCCGAAGCGGAATCCCGCCGGGTGCGGGGCGTATAGGAGGAATCGGCGTGGCTGTCAACACGACCCGCCGCGCAATCGTAATCCAATCAGCCGGTGTGATGATGCCGGAGCCCCGGCTATGACGACACCGCACGGAGTGCATTCTGCAACGGCTTCAGTTCGATGTCAAAGCGGCGTTGCAATGCACCAAGATCCCACGGCCGGGTATTGTGCTTGGGCAGCTTGAAATCGCTGTCATTTGTTCCGTGCCGCCCACGCAGGAACATATTCTTGTCATTGAGCGTCAGGGTCGGCATGAAGCAATGCAATTGATGATGCCCCCAGACAAACAGGCTCTTGGACGAACGCGGCGGCAGATACAGCGTCTGCGCACAGGTCCATGTCGAGGCGAAGGTCCGATAGAGCTGCGCCTCCCTGCCGTCGGCCTCGAGGATGAACCCGCTGGTGTAATCGCTGCTGACCATTTCGAAACGCTGATATAGCGGGGCCATAAAGGCATCGAAATCGGCGCGCACGCGCTGCACGTAATCCCGTGCCAGCGCATCGTCGTCATCCAGCCGGAACTGCGCGATCACATCCGCATCCGGTTCCGTATATCGGTCGAATGCGCCATTGCAGATCTCGTAATGCTTGCCCGGATCGACGAAATCCAGCCGGATGGCCGGGCAGCCGGACACCGCCTCGGCCAGTTGATCCTGCCACTTTTGCGGCATGAGGCTGCTTGCCAGGACCACGAAGATGAAATCCTGATCGGTCTGCGCCCGGATCGACGGCATCAGCGCATGCGTGAACCAGGCCATCCGGATCGCCATCCGGGTATCGTCGAACAGATAGGCCGCCCTTTCTTCGACCGATGACGGACCACGCTTGAAGCCGCCTTCCGTCACAAGCGAAAAGCGGCAAACCCCGATAGGCTGAATTTTCGTGGCGGCCATCTCGGACCTCCTGCAACAGTTTGGATAAATCGTCCCGGTCGGAAATGATCGAGGCTACTGGTCAGTTCCGCAAAAGCCTCTCCAACCGCTGACGCCGCAGGTCGAATCGCCGGGCCAACTGCCGGTTCAGCTTGTCATCCTCTAGCTGCCACGGCAGCCCCGGCCCCATATCTCCGGAATCGCTGTCCCCGTGAACGGTGCGGATGAACATCAGCGGACGCGTCACCGATATGCCGGGCATCCATTGCGCAAGTTTGGAGTGATTGTAATTCAACGCGGTTTCATCCGCATCCGGCGACAGGAATATCGTCAGCGCCGCCGTCGCGTTGTGACAGATACGGGGGATGAGCTTCATTTCGCCCTTCTCGAATTTAAGGATCAATCCGCGCGAATAATCCAGCGAAAGCTTGCCCTCGTTTTTCCAAAGCCCCTTCACGCGGCGGAAATCCTTGCGCGTCGCCTCGACGTAATCCACCGCCACGGCATCGTCGTCATCATGGCGGAAATGCCCGATCACATCGGCGGACGGATCGACATGCGGAGCGATCGCTGCACGGCAGGCCGCCAGATGCCGCTCCATCGGCGGAACCGGTTCCAGATGCAACTGTGGGATCTCGGCCGCCAAGTCGCGCAGCCGCGACAGATAGGGTTCGGGCAGATCGGGCCCAGTCATCACGACCAGCGTGAAGTCGGGATCGGTCTGCGCACGCCAGGCTGGCAGGGCGATCTCGGTGAACCAGAACCAGCGCCGCTCCAGCCGCTCCGGATCATATAGATAGGCCCGGCGCTCCTCGTAGCTTTGATGTTCAACCTGATAGCCCCGCAGACCGACATAGGAAAACCGGCAGAGCCCCAACATCTGTACACGCATCACTCTCTCCTCAACTGTGCCTCACGCCAGATCGAATAGATACCCGCGCCGACGACCAGCACGGCACCGGTCCAGGTCCAGATATCCGGCCAGTCGCCGAATACCAGCAGTCCAGCGATAATCGCAACGATCAACGAGGTGTAGCGGAACGGGGCAACATAGGAAATCTCGCCCACTCTCATGGCCGACACGGATGTCATGTAGCCAAGCGTCAGGAACGCTCCGGCCAGCAGCAGGAGCAGCAATTGCGACAGGCTCGGCGCCGCCCAGCCCTGCCCGAGACTGGCGATGAAGCCCAGCAGAGTCACGGATACCGCCGCGAAGAAAGCTATGGTGGTGGAACTGACCCCCCAGCTGAATTTCCGCGTTGCCAGGTCGCGCAAGGTGACCATCACGACCGCACCAAGGGCTACCAGGGACCAGATCCCGAAGGTGCCGCTACCGGGACGCAGGATGAACATGACCCCCACCAGGCCAATGCCGACGGCGCTCATCCGCCGCCAGCCCAGTTTCTCACCAAACAGTAGCGCCGCGCCAAACATGACCACCAGCGGCAACGACTGCATGACCGCCGAGAGGTCTCCGATCGCCATGTTTTGAAGCGCGTTCAGGAACAGTATGGTGGAACAGACCTCGCCCGCCACCCGCGCGGCCATGAGAAGTCGGTCAGAGCGGGGAACAGCGAGGCGCAATCCGCCTTCGCGCAACGCCAGCAGCAGAATTCCCAGCATCACCACCAGCCCGCGCAGGGTAATCGCCTGGTAGAGTGGCATGTCCTGTGTGACGAATTTCATCACCACATCGTTGCAGGTAAAGCCGAGCATCGAGAAGCACATCAATGTCGCGCCGCGCAGGTTGTCGCCCGGCTGGAGTGGCTTGGCGGCGATTGATGGCGGACGCACCCTGCGGAAAGGTGAAATGATGGGCGTGCGCATCGGTGATATCCTCCTGCATCGCCCAAGCGTTAGGCGGTCATTCCGGCCAGAGCAAGAGGGGCACGATCAAGGGGTGGTATTCCCGAAGTTCACGAAACCGACACCCTACATAAGAAGAGGCCCGGCAGATCGCCGGGCCTCTTCGTCTTTTCGTCATTCAGGGTCGATCACTCTTCGCTGCCCGCATCGGGCATGTCGGCCGGTGCAGCTTCAGCTGCCGGTTCCGGCGCGGCCAGAGCCGCGGCGGCTTCGGCCTCGGCGCGGCGGGCTTCGACCACCTCGTTGTCACGCTCGGAAGCGATGCGGCGAACGCGGGTGGTTGCGCCACCTGTGCCTGCCGGGATCAACCGGCCGACGATGACGTTCTCTTTCAGCCCGACCAGCTTGTCGCGCTTGCCCTGGACCGAAGCCTCGGTCAGCACGCGGGTCGTTTCCTGGAAGGAGGCCGCCGAGATGAAGCTGCGGGTCTGCAGGCTGGCCTTGGTGATCCCCAGGAGGACCGGCTCACCCACGGCCGGACGACCGCCCCGCGCTTCGATCTTGGCATTCTCTTCCTCGAACTCGTCGCGCTCGACATGCTCGCCCTTGAGCAGGGTTGTCTCACCGCTGTCGATGATCTCGATCTTCTGAAGCATCTGGCGAACGATCACCTCGATATGCTTGTCGTTGATCTTCACACCCTGCAACCGGTAGACGTCCTGCACCTCGTCGATCAGGTAGTCGGCCAGCGCCTCGATCCCCAGGATCCGCAGGATGTCATGCGGAGCCGGGTTGCCATCCATGATGTAGTCGCCCCTCTGCACGAAGTCGCCTTCCTGCACCGGGATGTGCTTGCCTTTCGGCACCATGTATTCGATCGGCTCCTGACCTTCCTCGGACGGATCGATGGCGATACGGCGCTTGTTCTTGTAGTCCTTGCCAAAGCGCACATAGCCATCTGCCTCGGCGATGATGGCGTGATCCTTGGGACGACGGGCCTCGAACAGTTCCGCCACGCGGGGAAGGCCCCCGGTGATGTCCTTGGTTCTGGCACCTTCGCGCGGAATACGAGCCACCACGTCGCCCGGACGGATTTCCTGGCCGTCTTCGATCGACAGAATGGCGTCCACCGACATCGGATAGCTGACCGGGTTGCCCTGATCGTTGCGAACCGGCTCGCCATTGGCATCCATGATGATGATTTCCGGCTTCAGGTCGTTGCTGCGTGGTGCAGAGCGCCAGTCAGTCACGATCTTCTGAGACATGCCGGTCGCATCGTCGGTTTCGTCGCGGACCGACAGGCCCGAAACGAGATCGACGAATTTCGCCACGCCGCCCTTTTCGGCAATGATCGGCAGGGTATAGGGATCCCATTCGAACAGCTTGGCGCCGCGAATGACCCGCTCTCCGGCTTTCACGAACAGTTTGCTGCCATAGAACAGCTTGTGGCTGGCACGCTCGACACCCTGATCATCGACGATGACCACCTGCATGTTGCGCGACATCACGACCTGTTCGCCATTCGCATTGGCCAGCACGTTCTCGTTACGGAACTCGACCTTGCCTTCATGCGAAGCAGCCTGGAACGACTGCTGCCCGCCCTGGGCGATACCGCCGATATGGAAGGTCCGCATCGTCAGCTGCGTGCCGGGCTCGCCAATGGACTGAGCGGCGATGATGCCGACAGCCTCGCCGATATTGACCAGCGTACCGCGAGCTAGGTCGCGGCCATAGCAAAGCGCGCAGACCCCATCTTCGGATTCGCAGGTCAGGGCAGACCGGATGCGAACCGTCAGAACGCCCGCCTGCTCGATCTCGTCGGCCTTGCGTTCGTCGATCAGATCCCCGGCGCGAGCGATGATCTCGTCCTCGCCCGGAACCACCACGTCCTCGGCCGCGACACGGCCCAGGATGCGCTCGGACAGTGGCGCGATCACCTCACCATCGTTGATCGCCGCCGAGGCGGTGATCGAATGCTCGGTGCCGCAATCATGCTCGCGGATGATGCAGTCCTGCGCGACATCCACCAGACGGCGGGTCAGGTAGCCCGAGTTCGCCGTCTTCAGAGCGGTGTCCGACAGACCTTTCCGCGCGCCGTGGGTCGAGTTGAAGTATTCAAGAACGGTCAGGCCTTCCTTGAAGTTCGAGATGATCGGCGTCTCGATGATCTCGCCCGAGGGCTTGGCCATCAGGCCGCGCATCCCGCCGAGCTGCTTCATCTGATTGACCGAGCCCCGAGCACCCGAATGCGCCATCATGTAGACGCTGTTCGGTTCCTGCTCGGCATTGTTCTCGTCCCGCTTGCTGGCCGAGATGGTGGACATCATCGATTCGGTCACCCGGTCGTTACATTTCGACCAGGCATCCACGACCTTGTTATACTTCTCACCCTGGGTGATGAGGCCGTCCAGATATTGCTGTTCGAACTCTTTCACCTGGCTCTGGACTTCGTCCACGATGGTCCACTTGTTGTCCGGGATCACCATGTCGTCCTTGCCGAAGCTGATGCCGGCGCGGAAGGCTTCGCGGAAACCCATGCCCATGATCTGGTCACAGAAGATCACCGACTCCTTCTGACCGCAATAGCGATAGACCGTGTCGATGACATGCTGCACATCCTTCTTGCGCAGCAGGCGGTTGACCAGCTCGAACGGAGCCTTGGCGTTCAACGGCAGCAAGGCGCCCAACCGGATGCGGCCCGGCGTCGTCTCGAAGCGAACGAGAACCTCGTTGCCGTTCTCGTCGACCTGGCGCAGCCGCGCCATGATCTTGGCGTGCAGATGCACCTCGCCGGCGGCAAGGGCGTGCTCGACCTCTTCGACATTGGCGAAAGCCATGCCCTCGCCCTTCATGCCCTCGCGCTCCATCGTGATGTAGTAGAGGCCAAGGATCATATCCTGCGACGGCACGATGATCGGCGCGCCGTTGGCAGGCGACAGCACGTTGTTCGTGGACATCATCAGCACACGCGCTTCCAGCTGCGCCTCGAGGCTCAGCGGGACGTGCACGGCCATCTGGTCGCCGTCGAAATCGGCGTTGAAGGCCGAGCAGACCAGCGGATGAAGCTGGATCGCCTTGCCCTCGATCAGGATCGGCTCGAATGCCTGGATGCCAAGGCGGTGCAGCGTCGGCGCACGGTTCAGCAGAACCGGATGCTCGCGGATCACCTCGTCGAGGATATCCCAGACCTCGGGGCGCTCTTTCTCGACCAGCTTTTTCGCCTGTTTGACGGTGCTGGACAGCCCCTTCGCCTCAAGCCGCGAATAGATGAACGGCTTGAACAGTTCGAGCGCCATCTTCTTGGGCAAACCGCATTGATGCAGCTTAAGCTCGGGACCGGTCACGATGACCGAACGGCCCGAGAAGTCCACGCGCTTGCCCAACAGGTTCTGCCGGAAGCGGCCCTGCTTGCCTTTCAGCATGTCCGACAGCGACTTCAGCGGGCGACGGTTGTTGCCCGTGATGACGCGGCCGCGACGGCCATTGTCGAACAGAGCATCGACCGATTCCTGCAGCATCCGCTTTTCGTTGCGGACGATGATATCGGGCGCACGCAGCTCGATCAGGCGCTTCAGACGGTTATTCCGGTTGATAACCCGGCGATACAGGTCGTTCAGATCCGAAGTCGCAAAGCGGCCACCGTCCAGCGGAACCAGCGGACGCAGTTCCGGCGGAATGACCGGAACGACGGTCAGCACCATCCATTCCGGACGGTTGCCGGATTCGAGGAAGCTTTCGACGATCTTCAGCCGCTTGATGATCTTTTTCGGCTTCAGTTCACCGGTGGCCTCTTTCAGATCCTCGCGCAGCTGTTCTGCCGTTGCCGCCAGGTCGATATTGGCCAGCATGGTGCGGATCGCCTCGGCGCCGATATCGGCGGTGAACGCATCGGCACCGTAATTGTCCTGCGCGTCGAGATATTCCTCTTCGCTCATCAACTGGCCATAGGCCAGATCGGTCAGGCCGGGCTCGATGACGACGTAATTCTCGAAATAGAGGATCCGCTCCAGGTCGCGCAGCGTCATGTCCAGCATCAGGCCGATGCGCGAGGGCAGCGACTTGAGGAACCAGATATGTGCGACAGGCGCGGCCAGTTCGATATGGCCCATGCGCTCGCGGCGGACCTTTTGCAACGTCACCTCGACACCGCATTTCTCGCAGACGAGGCCGCGATATTTCATCCGCTTGTATTTGCCGCACAGGCACTCGTAGTCCTTGATCGGGCCAAAGATACGCGCGCAGAACAGCCCGTCACGCTCGGGCTTGAACGTGCGGTAGTTGATGGTTTCGGGTTTCTTCACCTCGCCGAAGGACCAGGCCAGAATTTCTTCCGGCGAGGCCAGCGAGATCTTGATTTCGTCGAACTGCCGCGGCGCTGCCAGCGGGTTCAGGGGATTGGAGGCAAGTTCCTGGTTCATTTTCAAATCCTAATGAAGGGTACGGGAAAGTCGGGTGAGGGCTTGCGCCCTCACTCTTCTTCTTCCGCATCCAGGAGTTCCATGTTGAGGCCCAGACCCCGGACCTCCTTGACCAGCACGTTGAACGATTCCGGCACGCCAGCCTCGAAATTGTCCTCGCCCTTGACGATGGACTCGTAGACCTTGGTCCGTCCGGCGACGTCGTCCGACTTCACGGTCAGCATCTCTTGCAGGGTATAGGCGGCACCATAGGCTTCGAGGGCCCAGACCTCCATCTCACCCAAGCGCTGTCCGCCGAACTGCGCCTTGCCGCCCAGAGGCTGCTGCGTGACCAACGAGTAGGGACCGGTCGAGCGTGCGTGCATCTTGTCGTCGACAAGATGGTGCAGCTTGAGGATATATTTCATCCCCACCGTGACCGGACGGGCGAATTGCTCGCCAGTCCGGCCATCGAAGACGATGGACTGCCCCGAACTGTCAAAGCCCGCACGCGTCAGCGCGTCGTTGATATCGGCCTCCTTGGCCCCGTCAAAGACCGGGGTTGCGATCGGCACACCGGTACGAACCGTGTTGGCATGTTCGACAAGCGTATCGTCTTCCATGTCAGCAAAGGTCTCGGCATACATCTCTTCGCCATAGCCGTTCTTCACCGCATCGCGCACCGGGGACATGTCGCCATCGCGGCGATAAGCCTCCAACGCCTCGTCAATCTTGATGCCAAGACCGCGCGATGCCCAACCCATGTGGGTTTCAAGGATCTGACCGACATTCATCCGCGACGGCACGCCGAGCGGGTTCATGACGAGATCGACCGGAGTCCCGTCCGCAAGGAACGGCATGTCCTCCATCGGCACGACCTTGGAGACGACACCCTTGTTGCCGTGACGACCGGCCATCTTGTCGCCCGCCTGAAGCTTGCGCTTCACGGCGACAAAGACCTTGACCATCTTCATCACGCCCGGCGGCAGGTCGTCGCCCTGGCGGACCTTTTCGACCTTGTCCTCGAAGCGGGCCTCCAGCAGCTTCTTCTGGCTGTCATATTGCTGGTTCAGCGCCTCGAGTTCCTTGGCGATCTCTTCCTCGCCAATCGCAAGCTGCCACCACTGACCACGGCTCAGCGTGCCCAGCAATTCCTCGGTGATCTCGGAATTCGCCTTGACGCCTTTCGGCCCCTTGACGGCGACCTTGCCCATGATCAGCGACTTCAGACGCGCATAGATGTTGCGGTCGAGGATCGCCTGCTCGTCATCCCGGTCACGGGCCAGACGCTCGACTTCCTCGCGCTCGATCTGCAGCGCACGCTCGTCCTTCTCGACGCCGTGACGGTTGAAGACGCGGACCTCGACGATGGTGCCGTAAGCGCCGGGCGGCAGACGCAGCGAAGTGTCGCGAACATCGGACGCCTTTTCACCAAAGATGGCGCGCAGCAGCTTTTCTTCCGGCGTCATCGGGCTTTCGCCCTTCGGCGTGATCTTGCCCACCAGGATATCGCCCGGACCGACTTCGGCACCGATATAAACGATGCCTGCCTCGTCCAGGTTGCGCAGCGCCTCTTCACCGACATTGGGGATGTCGCGGGTGATTTCCTCGGGCCCCAGCTTGGTGTCGCGGGCCGCCACTTCGTATTCGTCGATATGAATCGAGGTGAACACGTCGTCGCGGTGAATCCGCTCGGAGATCAGGATCGAGTCCTCGTAGTTGTAGCCGTTCCAGGGCATGAAGGCGACGACCACGTTCCGGCCGATGGCCAGTTCGCCCTGATCCGTCGAGGGACCGTCGGCAATGACCTGATCGCCCACAACTTTTTCGCCCACCTTGACCAGCGGACGCTGGTTGATGGTCGAGGACTGGTTCGAGCGTTTGAACTTGCGCAGACGATAGATGTCCACGCCCGCGTCGCCCGCGCCCAGATCTTCGGTGGCACGCACAACGATCCGCTGCGCATCGACCTGGTCGATGATCCCGCCACGGCGCGCCATGATCGCGGCACCCGAGTCGCGGGCCACGATGGCTTCCATCCCGGTACCGACAAAGGGCGCTTCGGCACGCAGCAGAGGCACGGCCTGACGCTGCATGTTCGAACCCATCAGAGCACGGTTGGCGTCGTCGTTTTCCAGGAAGGGGATCAGGGCGGCCGCGACCGAGACCAGCTGCTTCGGCGACACGTCGATCAGATCGACCGCATCGACCGGGTTGAGCATGAAGTCACCGGCCTGACGGGTGCTGACCAGTTCCTGTACGAACTTGCCATCTTCGTCCAGTTCGGCATTGGCCTGGGCCACGGTGTGGCGCATTTCCTCGGTTGCCGACATGTAGACGACGTCATCGGTGACCTTGCCATCCTCGACCTTACGGTAAGGGGTCTCGATAAAGCCGTATTTGTTCACGCGAGCAAAGGTGGCCAGCGAGTTGATCAAACCAATGTTCTGACCTTCCGGCGTCTCGATCGGGCACATCCGGCCATAATGGGTCGGATGAACATCGCGAACCTCGAAGCCCGCGCGTTCACGCGTGAGACCGCCCGGCCCAAGCGCGGACAGGCGGCGCTTATGCGTCACCTCGGAGAGCGGGTTGGTCTGGTCCATGAATTGCGACAGCTGCGAAGAGCCGAAGAATTCGCGCACCGCAGCCGCAGCCGGTTTCGCGTTGATCAGGTCCTGAGGCATGACAGTGTCGATCTCGGTCTGCGACATGCGCTCGCGGATCGCGCGCTCCATGCGCAACAAACCGACCCGATACTGGTTTTCCATCAGTTCGCCGACCGAGCGCACCCGGCGGTTGCCGAGGTGATCGATATCGTCGATCTCGCCCTTGCCATCGCGCAGGCCGACCAGATCACCCACACAAGCCACGATATCTTCGGGGCGCAGGGTACGCTGCGTGTCGGGTGCGTCCAGGTTGAGGCGCATGTTCATCTTGACCCGGCCGACAGCCGAGAGATCGTAACGCTCGGAATCGAAGAACAGGCTGTTGAACAGCGTCGAGGCGGCCTCGACGGTGGGCGGTTCGCCCGGACGCATGACGCGATAGATATCCATCAGCGCCTGCTCGCGGTTCATGTTCTTGTCCGCGGCCATGGTGTTGCGGATATAGGGGCCGACATTGACATGATCGATGTCGAGAACCGGGATATCCGTCACGCCGTTATCCAGCAGGGTTTTCAGAAGCCCGCCGTTCAGGTCGCCTTCCTTGTCGTATTCCGCGGTGATCTCGTCCCCGGCCTCGGCATAGATGAAACCGGTTTCCTCGTTGATGATATCCTTGGCGACAAAGCGGCCGATGATCCGGTCGAAGGGCAGCAGCAAATTCACCTGCTCGCCCGATTCCAGCAGTTGCTTGACCAGGCGCGGAGTCACCTTGTCTCCCGCCTTGGTGATGACCTCGCCGGTATCGGCGTTCACCAGATCATAGGAGGGACGGGTGCCGCGCACGCGCTCGGGGAAGAAGCGGGTAACCCAGCCCTGCTCCCGCCCGGTCTTGCGCAGGCCGTAATCGACGGTTTCGTAGAAGGCATCCATGATGCCCTCCTGATCCATGCCGAGCGCATAAAGCAGCGTCGTCACCGGCAGTTTCCGGCGACGGTCGATGCGGGCAAAGACCAGATCCTTGGCGTCGAATTCGAAATCCAGCCAGCTGCCGCGATAGGGAATGATGCGGCAGGCGAACAGCAGTTTGCCCGAAGAATGGGTCTTGCCGCGGTCATGGTCGAAGAACACGCCGGGGCTGCGGTGCATCTGGCTGACCACGACACGCTCGGTCCCGTTTACGATGAAGGTGCCGTTATAGGTCATCAGGGGCATGTCGCCCATGAAGACATCCTGTTCCTTGATGTCCTTGACCGAACGGGCGCCGGTATTCTCATCGACATCGAACACGATCAGACGCAGCGTCACCTTGAGCGGCGCCGCATAGGTCATGTCGCGCTGCTGACACTCGTCGACGTCATATTTCGGACGTTCCAGATCGTATTTCACGAATTCCAGCGTCGCAGTCTCGTTGAAGTCCTTGATCGGGAACACGGACTGGAAAACGCCCTGAATGCCGTCACCGTCATTGTGACCTTCGCCCTCGCCCGATTTGAGGAACAGCTCGTAGGAAGACTTCTGAACCTCGATCAGGTTCGGCATCTTCAGAACTTCGCGGATATTGCCGTAATAGCGCCGGATACGCTTCTGGCCGACATAGGATTGCGCCATGGGGTCTTATCACCTTTCGTCTTCGCGCGCGTCTCGGGTCGGGGCCCCCGAGGCGCGGCCTACGAATGCAGGGGTGAGGTTCCATACTTGCCGCCCGTCCCACCGCGCGGCTCCCGAACCTCGAACATGCCCTGAAGGAAGGTCTTACGCAGCGTCAACAAAGACCGCCCTTCAAGACAGGTTCGGCAGGGACCGGGAAATCCCGGACCCTGCCCTTTTTCGATCAGCCTTGACAGGCCGATTACTTCAGCTCGACCTTCGCACCAGCGTCTTCGAGCTTTTTCTTCATTTCTTCGGCTTCGTCCTTGGACGCGCCTTCCTTGATCTTGCCGCCGGCTTCGACCAGGTCCTTGGCTTCTTTCAGGCCCAGGCCGGTGATGCCGCGAACTTCCTTGATCACGTTGATCTTGCTTGCACCGGCTTCGACCAGAACAACGTCGAATTCGGTCTTCTCTTCAGCAGCCTCGCCGCCATCGGCAGCAGGGCCAGCCATCATGACGGCGCCGCCAGCAGCGGGCTCGATGCCGTATTCGTCTTTCAGGATGGTTTTCAGTTCCTGGGCTTCCAGCAGGGTCAGGCCCACGATTTCTTCGGCGAGTTTTTTCAGATCAGCCATTTTTCCGTTCTTTCAGTTAGTGTTCCAACGTCGAGTATTCAACCACTCGTCGGGAAAGGGTTGCGTCAAGCCGCCTCTCGATCCTCAAGGGTCGAGAGGATGCCCGCGATATTGCTTGCAGGGGCGCCAATCGCGCCGGCGATGTTCGAAGCAGGTGCACCGATGCAGCCCACGATCGAAGCGATAAGCTCGTCACGCGATGGCATCGCTGCAACGGCTTTCACGCCAGCAACGTCTAGAGCCGACTCACCCATCGAGCCGCCGAGGATTTTGAACTTGTCATTATCCTTGGCATATTTATCGGCGACCTTCGCAGCAGCGACAGGATCCTCCGAATAGGTGAGCACGGTCATGCCCGTCAGGTAGTCTGCAATGCTTGCGCATGGCTTACCCTCGAGGGCGATCTTGGCGAGCCTGTTCTTGGCAACACGCACCGAACCGCCCGCTTCGCGCATGCGCGAGCGAAGGTCCTGCATTTGCGCAACCGTCATTCCCTCGTAGTGGGCAACCACAACGACGCCAGAGCTTTCAAAGATCTGGCCGAGTTCGTCGACCACCTGTTCTTTTTGCGCTCTATCCACGGTTTCACTCCAATTTGGGGGTTTCCCCCCGGCTCTCACTTTTCCCGGTCACAAGGAACCGGGTCGGGTCCGCTAGGGACAAGATCGCCCGAAGGTTGACCTTCGGAAAAATGCTTGCTCCCCATCTCAGGAAGGACATTAAGCCGTCACCCTTTCAGGTTCAGGCACCCTCCGTCTCGGACAGGACAGGGCGGCCTTGCGGCTACCCCGCCATTCGCCGGATCGCTCCGGCAAATTTCATCAGGCTTCGGACGCCGCCGAAGCGATGTCCAGCGACACGCCAGGCCCCATCGTCGAGCTGATCGAGACCTTTTTCAGATAGGTCCCTTTCGCGCCGGTCGGCTTGGCCTTGTTCACCGCGTCGACGAAGGCACGGATATTCTGTGCCAGCTTGTCGGCATCGAAGGACGCCTTGCCGACGCCGGCATGAACCACGCCCGCCTTCTCGGCCTTGAACTGGACCTCACCGCCCTTGGCGGCCTTGACGGCATCTGCGACATCCATCGTCACCGTGCCGACCTTGGGGTTCGGCATCAGGTTACGCGGACCGAGGATTTTGCCGAGACGGCCAACCAGCGGCATCATGTCAGGAGTGGCGATGCAACGGTCGAATTCGATCTTGCCCGACTGCACGGTTTCCATCAGGTCCTCGGCGCCGACGATATCGGCACCGGCCTCTTTCGCCTCGTCGGCCTTGGGGCCACGCGCGAATACGGCGACACGGACATCCTTGCCGGTCCCGGCGGGCAGCGTCACGACGCCACGCACCATCTGGTCGGCATGGCGCGGGTTTACGCCCAGGTTCATCGCGATCTCGACAGTCTCGTCGAATTTCGCCTGCACATTACCCTTGACCAGCTTGACGGCATCCTCGACCGAAAGGTTCGATTTGCCTTCGAAGGCGGCGCGAGCTGCGGCTTTCTTTTTCGAAATCTTCGCCATGGCTTAGCCTTTCACCTCGATACCGATCGAACGGGCCGAACCGAGCACGATCTTCATCGCTTGCTCGATGTCATTCGCCGACAGGTCCTGCATCTTGGTTTCCGCGATCTCACGCACCTGCTTGACGGTAACGTAACCGGCGGTCACACGACCCGGAGTTTCCCCGCCCCTTGCACGGTTCCGCTTACCCTGCGGCTTCAGCCCGGCGGCTCTCTTCAACAGGAAGGACGCGGGCGGCGTCTTCGTCTCGAAGGTGAACGACTTGTCGGCATAATAGGTGATCACGACCGGAACGGGCGAACCCTTTTCCATCTCCTGCGTCTTGGCGTTGAACGCCTTGCAGAATTCCATGATATTGATGCCGCGCTGACCCAGAGCGGGGCCAACGGGGGGCGACGGGTTGGCTTCACCCGCCTTGATCTGCAGCTTCAGCTGCCCGACAACTTTCTTGGCCATCTGGCCTTCTCCTTTATCATCACGCCCCACCCATAACTGGGCTCAGGGCCGACTTAGCGGTACGGCGGCAAGCCTCCCGCAACCAATCACGCGGTCTTCGCGACCTGCGTGAATTCCAGCTCGACCGGCGTAGGCCGGCCAAAGATCGACACGGTGACCTTGATGCGCGCGGACACCTCGTCAACCTCTTCGACCATGCCCGAGAACCCTTCGAAGGGCCCGTCGGTCACGTTCACCCTCTCACCCACATCAAAGCGGATAAGGTTGCGCGGCGCAGCCTCGTCCCCTTCGCCGGTGCGGTGAAGGATCGTATTCACTTCCTCGTCGCGCATCGGCATCGGCCGGCCCTGCGCACCGAGAAATCCGGTCACCCGGTTGATCGAGTTCACCAGGTGATAGGCGCGGTCCGTCATCTCCATATGGACCAGCACATAGCCTGGCATGAAGCGGCGCTCCGAGGTCACCTTCTTGCCACGGCGAATCTCGATGACCTCTTCGGTCGGCACCAACACCTCGTCGATCTGCTCCTCAAGCTCCTTCTCGGCCACCGACTGGCGAATCGCCTCGGCGACCTTTTTTTCGAAGTTCGAAAGGACGCTGACCGAATACCAACGTTTTGCCATGCCTCTAGCGACCCCTGCTCATTGGGAGAATCACGCGATACACGCGCCAAGCCCCTGAATTCAAATATGTTCGGCAAAATTGAAATCGGCGCGCATGCGGATTCGATGCACGCCGTTTGCCGGACAGTCGGGCGCAAATAACGCCACGGACCCGAAATTGCAAGCCCCGATCAGCCGCTGATCATCTGCAAGCCGTTGGTGATACCGAAGCGGATCACCAGATCGACCAGGAAGAAGAACAGGCTGGTCAGCGCCGCCATGATGAGAACCATGATCGTGGTCGTCACCACCTCGCGGCGATTCGGCCATGTGATCTTGGAGCCTTCGGCACGAACCTGATTGATAAACTGGACGGGATTGGGCACGATCGGCTCCTTCGAGTATGCAGGGGCATAACTTAGCCAAGCCACGGCGGGCTTTCAACCCTGGCTGTCCCGATCCGGGATGGAGAATCCCCCATCCGGAAAAAGAGACTGGCAGGGGCAGAGGGACTCGAACCCACGACCCTCGGTTTTGGAGACCGATGCTCTACCAACTGAGCTATACCCCTATGGCCGTGCGACCGTTTACGGCAGTGAGGTTTCTGGTGCAAGGGGGCTTTGGCCCCACTTGCATCATTCGGCGGCATCCGCGGCAAGAAATCCACCCGATTGGCGCGACCACAGCCGCGCATAGAGCCCGTTTTGCGCCAGCAACTCGGTATGACTGCCCTGCTCCACGATGCGGCCTTCATCCATGACGATCAGCCGGTCCATCGCTGCAATGGTCGACAGGCGATGCGCAATGGCGATCACCGTCTTGCCCTCCATCAGCGCATCCAGCCGCGACTGGATCGCCGCCTCGACCTCGCTGTCCAGTGCGCTGGTTGCCTCGTCCAGGATCAGGATCGGCGCATCCTTCAGCGCCACGCGGGCAATCGCGATTCGCTGGCGCTGTCCGCCGGACAGTTTGACGCCACGCTCACCGACATGAGCATCCAGCCCCCGCCTGCCATAGCTGTCCGACAGGCCCGGCACGAATCCATGCGCCTCGGCGATACGCAGGGCATCGGCGATCTCGGCCTCACTGGCTTCCGGACGGCCATAGGCGATATTCTCGCGCACCGACCGATGCAAAAGCGAACTGTCCTGCGTCACCACCCCGATGCCGGCCCGCAGACTGTCCTGCGTTACTTGCGAGATGTCCTGACCATCAATGGTGATCTTCCCGTCATCGATATCGTGGAAGCGCAGCAACAGGTTGACCAGCGTCGATTTCCCGGCACCCGAGCGCCCGACCAGCCCAACCCGTTCGCTTGGCGCGATATGCAGAGTCAGATCATCCAGAATCGGAAGCGGCTGCTCGCCTGCGACGCTGGCATAGCGGAAGGTGACATGATCGAAACGCACCTCGCCCGGCCCCCGAACCAACGGGCGCGCATTCGGCGCATCCACCACCTGACGCGGCAGGGCAAGGCTGGATATGCCGTCGCGCACCGTACCGATATTCTCGAACAGCGCGGCAAATTCCCACATAATCCAATGCGACATGTTGTTCAGCCGCAGCGCCAGGGGCACCGCGATGGCGACGGCCCCGACAGCGATCTGATCCTCGGTCCAGAGCCACAGCCCAAGCCCCGTGACCAGCGCCACTAACAGCACGTTCATGGTGTTCAGCGTGATGTCTTGTGCACTGCTGAGCCGCATCTGCCGGTGGACCGTCCGCAAAAAGGAATCCATCCCATCATGCATCCACGCCTCTTCGCGCGCCGAATGAGAGAACAGCTTGACCGTGGCGATATTGGTATAGCTGTCGACCACGCGCCCGGTCATCGCCGAGCGCGCATCGGCCTGCGCCTTCGCCACATGCCCCAAGCGCGGCACGATATACCACAGCATCACTCCGTAACCGGTGGCCCATGCAAGGAAAGGCAACGCCAGCCGCCAATCCTGGCTAGCGGCAAGCACGAGCGCTCCGAGGAAATAGATCAGCACATAGCTGCCGACATCCATGATCTTCATGGCGACCTCGCGCACCGCCAGCGCAGTCTGCATCAGCCTCTGCGCGATCCGGCCCGAGAACTCGTCCTGGAAATAGCCGATGGACTGGCGCAATAGATAGCGATGCGCCTGCCAGCGGATGCGCTGGGGGAAATTCCCCATCAGCGACTGATGCAGGATCAGCGAGCCAAGCAGGTTCAGGACCGGCAGCATGATCAGCAGCACGACGGCCATCATCGCCAGACGCGCACCCTCCTGCTGCCAAAAGACATCGCGCGGCGTGTCGGACAACCTGTTTACGACTTCACCCAGCCAGCTGAACAGCATCACCTCGATCAGGGCGATGACGCTGGACAGCAGTGCAAGCGAGATCAGCCAAGGAAGCGCACCGTGGCTGTAATGAAGGAGGAATTTTCCCAGTGACCGCGGCGGCATGTCCGGCGTGTCAGTGGGATAGGGGTCTATGCGTCGCTCGAACCACGCGAACATGGCGTCACCTGAACTGGCAGTTTGTGAAAGGAGCCGGGGCGGAAGTGCTGACCAAATTTCCGGTATATGTCAAGCGAACCCGCCCCGGGATGAGAATGGATCGTTTACGGGGCGAGCCGGGCCAATGCCTCGACATCTCCAGCGGCCAGGGCGGCTGTGGCGGCGTCGACCCGGTCCAAGGGCCAGTTCCACCAGGCAAGCTCCTGCAAGCGCCGGATATCCGGGGGATCGAAACGCATCCGGACGATCCGCGCCGGGTTCCCCGCGACGACCGCGTAATCGGGCACCTTGCCTGACACGACCGCCCGAGCGCCGACGATCACGCCATTGCCGAGCATTGCTCCGGGCAGAATCACGGCGCCATCGCCCAGCCAGACATCATGGCCGATGACCGTATCGGGCAGACCGGAGATCTGGTCGATATAATCGCCAACCCGCTCGTGATCGAAAATCGCGAAAGGATAGGTCGAGATACCGGCCATCGGGTGATTGGCCGAGGCGGTGATGATCCGGACACCATCGGCAATCTGCCCGAAACGCCCGATCACCAGCCGCTCGGGCGCGCCGGGATATGTGTAGGGAGCCAGTTGCGCGGCCCAATCTTCGGGCGGCGCGAAACTGCTGGCATAGGTGAAATCGCCGACCTCTATATTCGGATGGTCGATGACGCGGTTCAGGTGAGCCAGGCCGTGATTGATCCGACCATCTGGAAAGCGCATCGGATAGGCAGAGGTTGCGTCAAGAAATT
This sequence comes from Paracoccus saliphilus, assembly GCF_028553805.1. Lineage (NCBI taxonomy): Bacteria > Pseudomonadati > Pseudomonadota > Alphaproteobacteria > Rhodobacterales > Paracoccaceae > Paracoccus > Paracoccus saliphilus. The sequence goes on from NZ_CP067140.1 coordinate 3,258,073, forward strand.
TGACGGGCATGGAAAATCCTTTCGATTCTGAACGGGTTAGATCAGATCGCGAGATTGTCCATGGCACTTGCTCCTTCTTCGTCAGCGCATCCCATAGCATGAAATCCGGCGGCATGGAAGCTCTACAGGTGCCGCGTCTCGGGGGCCGGGTTCCACCAGTTGTCATCCGCTCCATCGGCCCAATAGACGGGCGCGGCAATCAGCTCGGCCTCGGTCGCGTCGTCCAGCGCAGGAACCACGACCTGCACGAAACGGCCACCCATTTCGGCGATGTCGCCTTCTGTCCATAATCTCGTGCCGCAGCGCGAGCAGAACCAGTGATGCATGGCGATGGCGTCATCCTGCGCGCGCGGGGTCTCGGCCAGATATTCGCGCCCCTGCGTCAGCCGAAAGCCGTCGGGATCGGGCAGCCGCATCTCCCAATAGCGCATCTTGCGACAGAATCGGCAATTGCAGCGCATCGTGCCCTCGCCGAGATCGCCATCGGCCTCGAAACCGACCGCTCCGCAAAAGCAGCTTCCGTGATAGGTTTTCATGCCCCACCCTCCCCGTGGCAGACTGTTTCGATATTGTTTCCATCCGGATCGAGAACGAAAGCACCATAATAATCAGGATGATAGACAGGGCGCAGTCCCGGCGCCCCGTTATCGCGGCCACCTGCATCCAGTGCGGCCTTGTGAAACGCATCCACTGTCGCGTGGTCCGGGGCCGCAAGGGCGACATGCGCCCCGGATGCGGCCGGGCGGCCAGTCCCGATCCAGAAGAACGGCTTGTTATCGCGGCCAAAACCCAGATGGGCGCCGTGGCCGCCGGTCATTTCCTCGGTCACCTCCATCAGCAGCGATATGCCTAGAGGCGCAAGCGCGCGTTCATAAAAGGCACGGGAGGCAGAGAGATCAGAGACGGGAAATCCGATATGGTCGATCATGGCATGCTCCTTTCATATCGGAACATGCCATGAGCTTGCTGACAAAACACGACAGTATCCCAAGAGGGCCTGACAGATGGGAAGACGCGCAACGACAGCCTGCGGTGTTCGATGCAACGAGCAGTTGCGCAACGCCAGTTTGGCCAGCATTTGCTGGGATTTCGGTTGTGACATGCGTACACGGGACGTGCACAGCCTGTACACAAGGCGTACACAGCCGTTGCGTATTGGGCCCGGCCCTGCGGCCCCCTGCCCTTCCCCGATGGCGACCGGGACGCCGGGCGCGGGAACGCAAAAGGGCCGCCCCATGGGACGGCCCTGTCACGTTTCAGTCGATCCGCTTGTCCGGGATCATTCGATGATCTTCGACACCACGCCGGCGCCAACGGTGCGGCCGCCTTCGCGGATGGCGAAGCGCAGCTTTTCTTCCATCGCGATCGGCGCGATCAGCTCGACCTCGAATTTCAGGTTGTCGCCGGGCATAACCATCTCGGTGCCTTCCGGCAGGTTGACCGTCCCGGTCACATCCGTCGTCCGGAAGTAGAACTGCGGGCGGTAGTTCGCGAAGAACGGCGTATGACGGCCACCCTCGTCCTTGGTCAGGATATAGGCCTCGGCCTCGAACTTCGTATGCGGCTTCACCGAACCCGGCTTGCACAGAACCTGACCGCGCTCAACGCCGTCACGCTCGATGCCGCGCAGCAGCGCACCGATATTGTCGCCCGCTTCACCACGATCCAGCAGCTTGCGGAACATCTCGACGCCCGTGCAGGTGGTCTTCTTGGTGTCGCGGATACCCACGATCTCCAGTTCGTCACCCACGTTCACCGCGCCACGCTCGACACGGCCGGTCACAACCGTCCCGCGGCCGGAAATCGAGAACACGTCCTCGATCGGCATCAGGAAGGGCTGGTCCACGGCGCGCTCAGGCGTCGGGATGTAGTCGTCGACCGCAGCCATCAATTCCTTGATCGAGTTCTCACCGATCTCGGGATCACGGCCTTCCATCGCAGCCAGGGCCGAGCCCTTGATGATCGGGATATCGTCGCCCGGATAGTCGTAGCTCGACAGAAGCTCGCGCACTTCCATCTCGACCAGTTCCAGCAGCTCCTCGTCATCGACCTGGTCAACCTTGTTCAGGTAAACCACGATCTTCGGGATGCCGACCTGGCGGCCCAGCAGGATGTGCTCGCGCGTTTGCGGCATCGGGCCGTCAGCGGCGTTCACCACCAGGATCGCGCCGTCCATCTGCGCCGCGCCCGTGATCATGTTCTTCACGTAGTCGGCGTGGCCGGGGCAGTCGACGTGAGCATAGTGACGGTTCTCGGTCTCGTATTCGACATGCGCCGTCGAGATCGTGATCCCGCGCGCCTTCTCTTCCGGTGCGCCGTCAATCTGATCATAGGCGCGGAAATCGCCGAAATACTTCGTGATCGCAGCCGTCAGCGTCGTCTTGCCGTGGTCAACGTGACCAATCGTCCCGATGTTGACGTGCGGTTTGTTCCGTTCAAACTTTGCCTTTGCCATCTAGGGCCTCCTGATCGCGGGGCATGGCATGAAACGGCCCCGGTTAAACGTGCGCCGCGATGTATAAGGCCGCCGGGGAAAAATCAAGGGCTGGAAGTCCGCTTTGATCGCGCATTTTTTCGCCTTGCCGCAACGGCTTCCACGAGCTTTTCGGGAACCCGCGCCAGCCCGCTGACGTTCGCATCCTGAACGACGTCATCGTTAACCGCTTTCCAAGCCGAAAGGACAAACTCATGAGCCTGATGAAATCTCTCGCAAAGGTCGCCGCCGGGGTCATGCTGGCGAAAGGTGTCGGCAATCTCATGAAAAACCGACAGCAAGGCTCGCAGAGCGGGTCATCCGCGAACCGCTCGGGCGGCGGACTTCTGGACGGCCTGCTCGGAAACAATGTCGAGGGTCAGCGCGGCGGCAGCGTCACCGACCAGTTGGGCAAGGTCCTGGGCGGCCGCGGTTCCGGTGGCAGCCAGGGCGGCCTTGGCGGAATGCTCGACGGGCTGGCTGGCCGCGGCGGGAGCAGTGGCGGCGGGCTTGGCGGTATGCTGGGCCAGTTGACCGGCGGCAGAAGCGCGTCGGGCAGCGGCTCGGGCGGGCTTGGTGACATGCTTGGCGGGTTGCTGGGCGGTGCCGCGGTCGGCGGAGCGGCAGGCGCAGCCACGGGCGGACTGGCGCGCAAGGATTCGCAACCCAGCAACGACGCGAGCTTTGGCGAGCTTTTCAACGATTCGCTGTCGCGCAACGACGAACCCGAAACCGCGCCCACCCCGGAACAGAACGCCGCCGCCGGACTTATGCTGAAGGCGATGATCCAGGCCGCCAAATCCGACGGCCGCATCGACGAAGCCGAGAAGGAACGGCTGCTTGGTCACCTGGGCGACGAGCTGGATGACGAAGAACGCCAATTCATCCGCGAGCAGATGGCAGCCCCGGTCGATGCGGCGGCACTGGCGCAAGAGGTTCCCGACGGGCTGGAGGCGCAGGTCTACCTGATGTCGCTATTGGCCATCGATTTCGACAACGAGGAAGAGGCGCGCTACCTGCATGCGCTGGCCGAGGCGATGGGCCTGCCGCGCGAGACGGTCAACCAGATCCATGACGAGGTCGGCACGACTCGGCTTTACAGCTGATCCCGAAGACCCGGGCCGCTCACGCCGATAGCAAAAGCGTGAGCGGTCATCGCTCCGATTGATTGCGGCACAGCCCTCTGACAAGATGGAATTACGGTATTTCCGGATGCCGTTCCTGGATGTCATCGAAGCTACCCAGCATATAGCGAGGAACTCTTATGCGCCTGATTTCCCTTACCGCGATTGCCGTAACTGCCGCACTTCCCCTGTTCGCCCATGCCGATGCAGCCGAGGACGCTATCGAGGCGCGTCACGGCTATATGAAGATGCTGTCGATCAACATGGGCACGCTTGCCGGAATGGCGAAGGGTGAGATCGAATATGACGAGGCTGCCGCCTCGACCGCGGGCGCGAATATCGAAACCCTCAGTAATTATACCGTCCCCGCCCTGTTCCCCGAAGGCACCGCCGAAGGCGAGGCTGACGATTCCGACGCCTTGCCGGCCATCTGGGAAAACCCCGAGGACTTCGCCCGGAAATTCGCCGATCTTGGCGAGGCCGCAACCGGGGCGGGTGATGCCGTCATGGGCGGGCAAGAAAATATCGGCCCGGCCCTGCAAAAGCTGGGCGGAGCCTGCAAGGCCTGCCACGATGATTACCGCAAGAAGGACTGATGGCTGAGGATCAGGCCCGCCGCGTCAGGATCTGGGATCCGGCCTTGCGGGCATTCCACTGGCTGCTTGCGGTGCTGGTGATCGCCAACTGGCTGTTGGGCCAGTTCGGACCCAACATCATGACGCTGCATTTCTGGCTGGGCTACACGATCGTGGCGCTGCTGGTGTTCCGACTGATCTGGGGATTTGTCGGTCCCGAAAGCGCACGCTTTTCAAGCCTTTTCCACGGTCCCCGCGCCGTGACCAGCTATCTGCGTGACATGGGCAAGCGACAGCCGAGCCATTGGCCCGGCCATAATCCTCTTGGCGCGCTGGCCGTCATCGCCATGCTGCTGACGCTGTTCTGGCAGGTCGGGACCGGGCTGATCGCGGATCCCGAAGATTTCGTGAATGTCGGCCCGCTGGCAAGCAAGGTCGGCAGCGATGTCGCGACGAAAGCCGATGCCTGGCACGCGCTTGGCGCCAATATCATCCTGGTCCTTGTCTTGCTGCATATCGTGGCGATCCTGTTCTATCGGATCTGGAAGAACGAGGACCTGATCCGGCCGATGCTGACCGGCTGGAAATGGGTGCGCCGGCGATAAGCAGGACGACAGGCTGGGCCCGAACGAGAAAGGCCGCCCTCGGGCGGCCTTTTCCTCATGATCCGGTCGAGCGGAACGATCAGGCGGCTTCGGCCTCTTCGGCTTCGGCAGCCATGCGGCGCTCGCTCTCTTCGCGGGACAGCGCGACCGAGGTGCGGACACCCTTGGACACGAATTCCATCAACCCCTTGACCACCCGCTCATTCGGGTCGATCCCGGCACAGCTCAGCACCTCGCGGCCATCGCGCGAACGGGCCCAACGGGCAATCTGCTCGGGGCCATTGCCATATTTCTTGTCATCCGCAATCGCATCATCAAGCGCAGCCAGCACGACAGCCGCAAACAGCTTGCGGGCGCGTTGGCCTTGTTCGAAATTGAAAGCGGAGCCATCAACAAAATCGCGCATAACATCTTTCCGTTTCTATGGTCTTCTGCCATGACCATCTTACAGGCCAAGTGCAGGCCTTTCTTATCAATTCCGTTTCTCCGACGGTGACGTTGACTTAGACGTTATGCCGTCGATTCGATATTCCCCATAGCACATATCTGCCATGCATATCATGCAACTCGTAGAAAATTGTGACATTCCCGCTGTGTTCGGCATGATCCGGCCCTTGGACAATAGGTGGAAATCGCCTTGACATCCGCGCGGCTTCGAACTTGTTGCCTAAGGGCGTCCGTCCCGATATAGGGGCGGCACAACGCCGTTCAATGCCTGGACGGAAATTCCCGCAACAGTTCCAAGAGTGCCTCCATGCCAAAGATCAACGGCAATGAAATCCGACCCGGCAATGTGCTGGAGCATGACGGGGGCCTGTGGGCCGCCGTGAAGGTCAACCATGTCAAGCCCGGCAAGGGCGGCGCATTTGCCCAGGTCGAGCTGAAAAACCTGCGTGACAATCGCAAGCTGAACGAGCGCTTTCGCAGCGAAGACAAGATCGAGCGTGTCCGGCTGGACCAGAAAGACCAGCAATTCCTGTATGAAAGCGACGGCAAGCTGGTCTTCATGGACAGCGAAACCTTCGAGCAGACCGAGCTTGACGCCGATCTGTTGGGCGAGCGCCGCCCCTTCTTGCAAGACGGCATGACCGCCACGATCGAGTATTATGGCGACGAGGCATTGTCGGTCTCGCTGCCCCAGAAAGTCACCTGCAAGGTCGTCGAAACCGAGCCCGTGGTGAAGGGTCAGACCGCCGCCAACAGCTACAAGCCTGCCGTTCTGGACAATGGCGTGCGGGTCATGGTGCCGCCCTTTATCGGCCAGGACGAGGATATCGTCGTCAATACCGAGATGTTCGAATATAGCGAACGCGCCTGACCGAAAGCGTTCGCAACTCGCGGACAAAAAGGGACGCAACACCAGCGCGCGTTGCGTCCCTTTTTCATGCGCAACAGATCATGCTGCTTGACCAGCAAATGCTGGGTTTTTGCCTGCACAACGCGTACACTGCATGTACACAGATTGTACACTGCGCGTACACAGGGTGCTTGCGTTGCACAAATTACGTTACGTCACAAATTAAGTCGCGGTTCATAATTGGCGGCACCAGGTCGTCTTGGCAGCGCCCGGGTGCCTACAATCGCCCCCGGTAGGCTGGCAGCCTTCACGCCGTTCGTTCCAGAGCGTGTCGCGTTGAATCGGAAATGCCGGGCATTTGCGTTCCGCGATGGCCGGGGGCGCTGCCCCGTCGCCGGCAGGTCTCTCGAACCAGTGGCGCACCAACCGATGCCCCCCAGAGGATATTTGCATGAAGAAGAAGGAGGGGGCGCATCCGGATTGGCGCAACACGCGCTAATACAGCGTTTGCCGATACCGGTCTTCCACAGCGGATTGTTCGATGGACTCAACCTCCACCTGTCCGTGATCCCGGATCATTTCATTCAGTGACGCGACCGGACGCGCTGCGGGCCATGTCTCGGCCTTCCAGAGGCCCCCGCGCATCGGTGCCTTGCCGCAATGGGTAAAAATTTCTTCCGCGGTGATCCTCAGAACCGTTTTCGGGCTGCGGCCGTTCACCTGAAACCGGTCGCAAAGGGCGGGGTCAGTGCAGATTTCGGCAGTTCCATTGACCCGCAGGGTTTCGCTGACAGTCGGGATCATGAAGAGAAGGGCGACCTTGGGGTGCTGAAGGATATTCAACAACCCGTCGATGCGATTATTGCCCGGACGATCCGGCACAAGCAGGGTCGTATCCGTTTCGACCGTTACGAACCCGGCGGGATCACCCTTGGGCGACACGTCAAGATTGGTTCCGTCGGAACTCGCCAGGACAAGAAAGGTGGAATGCTCGATGAATTGGCGGCAATGCCTGTCGAATTTCCGGATCACCTTGACGGCGGCGCGAGGCGAAGGATCGCCATAGATTTCGCGCAGTCTTTCGGGCGTCATTTCGGTGGTCCCGTCCGGGGTCATGAGCTTCGCTCCAATTGTGCCAACTCTTGCAGGCCCCCCGCAGAGCGGGGAAGCTGCTTTCTTGCCGTCCACATGATGCGTGGAAGGCGTGCCATCGCCAGCAGGACACGCGGCGCGGAACCTCTGCCGGAAAGGTCTGCGCCCCGTCGGCAGGATCAATCCGGGATAACGCGCACCGCTCCCTTGGCCGCGCTGGTCGCCATCGCGGCATAGGCGCGCAGGGCGGTCGAGACCTTGCGCTTGCGATGCTCTTTCGGTTTCCAGCCCTCGGCCTCGCGGAGTTCGCGGCGGCGGGCCAGTTCGGCATCGTCCACGGCCAGCTCTATGGTCCGGTTGGGGATGTCGATCCGGATCAGGTCGCCCTGTTCGACCAGCCCGATCATGCCACCCTCGGCGGCCTCGGGCGAGACATGGCCGATGGACAGACCCGAGGAGCCGCCCGAGAAGCGGCCATCGGTAACCAGCGCGCAGGCTTTGCCCAAGCCCTTGGATTTCAGGTAGCTGGTCGGATAGAGCATTTCCTGCATGCCGGGTCCGCCTTTCGGACCTTCATAGCGGATCAGCACGACCTCGCCTTCCTTGACCTTGCCGGTCAGGATGGCGGACACGGCGGAATCCTGACTTTCGAAGACATTGGCAGGGCCGTCGAATTTCAGGATCGATTCATCGACACCCGCGGTTTTGACGATGCAGCCATCCTCGGCCAGGTTGCCGTAAAGCACCGCGAGCCCGCCATCCTTCGAGAAGGCGTGATCGGCATCGCGGATCACCCCGGCCTCGCGGTCCAGATCGACCGCGTCATAGCGGCGGTCCTGCGAGAAGGCGGTCTGCGTCGGCACGCCCCCCGGCGCAGCGCGGTAGAAATCATGCACGGTGACGGACTCGGTGCGGGCGACATCCCACCGGTCCAGCGCCTGAGCCAAAGTGCCCGCGTGGACATTGCCGACCGAGGTATCGAGCAGCCCTGCCCGATCCAGCTCGCCCAGGATCGCCATGATCCCCCCGGCACGGTGAACATCTTCCATATGCACGTCGGATTTCGCTGGCGCGACCTTGCACAGCACCGGCACCTTGCGCGACAGCTTGTCGATATGGCCCATGCTGAAGTCGACCTCGCCCTCATGCGCAGCGGCCAGCAGGTGCAGAACGGTATTGGTCGAGCCGCCCATGGCGATATCCAGCGTCATGGCATTGCTGAAAGCGTTGAAATTGGCGATCGAGCGCGGCAGCACGCTGGCATCGTCGCCCTCGTAGTAACGGCGGGCGAGATCGACGATCAGGTGCCCGGCCTCGACAAACAGCCGCTTGCGGTCGGCATGTGTGGCCAGCGTCGAACCGTTGCCGGGCAGTGACAGGCCAAGCGCCTCGGTCAGGCAGTTCATCGAATTGGCCGTGAACATGCCCGAGCAAGAGCCGCAGGTCGGGCAGGCCGATTGCTCCATGGTCATCACATCGGCCTCGGACACATTGTCGTCAGCCGCGGCCACCATCGCGTCGATCAGATCGACCGCTTTCATCTCGCCGTTTTCCAGCACGACCTTGCCGGCCTCCATCGGGCCGCCCGAGACGAAGACCACCGGGATGTTCAGGCGCATCGCGGCGTTCAGCATGCCCGGCGTGATCTTGTCGCAATTGCTGATACAGACCATCGCGTCGGCGCAATGCGCGTTGACCATGTATTCGACGGAATCGGCGATGACCTCGCGCGAGGGCAGCGAGTAGAGCATCCCGTCATGGCCCATCGCGATCCCGTCATCGACGGCGATGGTGTTGAATTCCTTGGCGATGCCGCCCGCCGATTCGACCTCGCGCGCGACGAGCTGACCGAGATCCTTGAGATGCACATGGCCGGGCACGAATTGCGTGAAACTGTTGACGATAGCGATGATCGGCTTGCCGAAATCGCTGTCCTTCACCCCGGTCGCACGCCACAGGCCCCGGGCGCCTGCCATGTTGCGGCCGTGGGTGGTGGTGCGGGAACGATAGGCGGGCATAACGGATCTCCTTTGCTGGCGACTTTCCTTATCACCCCTTGCGACGGAAGGAAATTACCTGAAACACGGGATTCAAGGGTGCATTCTGTCGTCGGATGACGGGATTGTGTTCCAGAAGGATCGGGGGCCCTGCCCCCATCCGGCCCATGCGGGCCGGATTCCCCCGAGATATTTGGGTAAAGAAGAAGGGGCGCGTCAGGATGCCATTTTCATGGCGAGAATCCCGGCGAGGATGAGAGCGGCAGCAAACAATCGGGCCGGAGTGACGGGTTCTCCCATCAGGACGATCCCGAGGATGAAGGTGCCGACGGCGCCGATGCCGGTCCAGACCATATAGGCGGTGCCGAGCGGAAGCTGGCGCATGGCGATGGCCAGAAGCCAGAAGGACGCGATCATGCCCACCACCATGATGCCGGTGGGCCAGGGTTTCGTGAAACCGTCGGATTGCTTCATCGCGGTGGCCCAGACGATTTCGAGAAGACCGGCGATGGTAAGGGTGAGCCAGGGCATGGAAAGCCTCGTGACAGGGGCCGGGTCGTCCCGGCAGTGCTGCCCATGATGGGGAGGTCGTCCTCGGGTTTTGGAGCTAGGCTTTCACCCCGCCCCGGTCAAGGGCGCGGGCGTAACCCCGATCGGTGGTGTTGCGATCATGCCCACGCGGGTGGTCGGAACGGGCGGCGAGATCAGGTGATCCGCTTGATGCTGTCGGCGATTTCGTCCCATTCGAAGACGCGCCTTCCAGTTGTCGCGCATCTACATCGGTTTGCCGAATTCGATGGCCTTACATCCGAGAAATCTCCCTCGCAATCCTCGAAGATCACCGCACCGAGGGTGTTCATACGTCCCAACAGGAAGTCACGGGTGCATTCATGGCTGACCCCGCCGGACGCATTCGTCCGGCACCTCGCGCATGCCAATGAGCAGCGAAGCGCAAATCGTCTTGGACAGACCCGGCTCCAGCATCGCCATCTGCTCGACTTCATATTGAACTCAGATTCAAACTCTTGACCTGTGACGATTAATCATCAATCATGTGAATGAACGTTCACTTATGGAATCATTCCCTCGACATGGTCATTCGTCCCATCCCTTTCGACACGCAAGATCCTGATGCCGACACCCCTGTCCGTCCGCGCGAGAACGAGATACTCGACAGCATTCGCCAGACCTTTGCCGAAAAAGGCTTTGACGGCGCATCCATGCAGGAACTGGCGCGGGCGGCAGGGATGAGCGTGGGTAATTTTTACCGCTATTTCCCGTCGAAGGCAGCGATGGTGGCAGCGATCATCACCCGCGATCTTGAGGAGGTGGGGCAGAAATTCACCGATGTCGCCGCAGCCGAGGATCCGCTGGCGGCGCTGCGTGAGGGGCTGCATCTGCGCGTGGCCGAGGAATGCTGTGGTGTCGAGGATGCCTCGCTCTGGGCCGAGATCACCGCGGCGGCGCAGCGCAAACCCGAGATCGGCACCGTCGTCCAGCATATGGAGCGCGGGATAACCAGTTATCTGGTCGCCGCCTTTGCGCTGATCGCCGATGTATCGCAGGACGAGGCGGAGCGTCGCTTTCTTCCCCATGCGGCGATGGTGGTGATGCTGGTCAAGACGACATCCATCCAGGCGCATGGCCCAAGCGCGCAATGCAGGTTGTCGCATGACGATCTGACGGCGCTGGTCCAGCGCCTGATCGACATGATCCTTGATGAAGTGGCCGCTGCAAGGCCAAGGGAGCCGAAATGAGGTGCAGGATTCTTTCCGCGCTGGTTCTGTTGCTTGCCCTGCCTGCCTGGGCGGCGGAAGAGGAAGCTGACGCCACTACCCAACCCGCACCCCCCGCGATTACGGTTTCCGAGGTCACGCGGATGGTCCTGCGCGACCGGGTGATCGCCGGGGGGCTTGTAGGCGCAGTGGAGCAAGTCACTGTCCAGCCATTGGTCGAGGGCCAGCCAATCGAGACGCTGGAGGCCGATGTCGGCGATCATGTCGAGGCGGGCCAGGTGTTGGCCCGCTTGTCTACAGCCGCGCTGGAGCTGCAAAAGAGCCAGCTTCGGGCCGGATTGGCCTCGGCGCGAGCAACGGTGGCGCAGGCCGAAGCACAGGTTCTCGAGGCGCGCTCGTCCGCGGACGAAGCGCAGCGCGTGGCCGAACGCAACCGCGCGTTGCGAGAGCGCGGCAATGCTTCTCAGGCGGCTTATGACCAGGCGCAGGCTGCAGCGGTTTCCGCGGCGGCGCGGGTCACCGTGGCCCGGCAGACATTGGAGGCGTCGCAGGCGCAGGTCGATCTGGCCGAGGCGCAGCTTGCCGATGTGGAACTGAACCTGAAGCGCACCGATGTCGTCGCCCCGGTGGCGGGCGAGGTACTGACCCGCAACGCCCAAGTCGGCGCGGTCGCCAGCGCGGCGGGTGAACCCATGTTCGTGCTGATGAAGGACGGGGCGCTGGAGCTGCGTGCAGAGATTTCCGAGGCGGATCTGCTGCGACTTAAGCCGGGAATGCCGGCATTGATCCGCAATGTCGGTGGCCAGGCACCGATCGCCGGCACACTGCGATTGGTCGAACCGGGGATCAGCGCCACGACCCGGCTCGGCATCGCACGGATCTTCATCGATGAGTCGAATGCGTTGCGGTCGGGTATGTATGCGGATGCAGAGATCATCCTGGCCGAGCGCGAGGGTCTGGCGGTACCGGTGACGGCTGTCGGCAGCGATGCCGATGGAGAGGCGGTGGTGATGCTGGCCGAAGATGGCGTGGTGCACGAGGTGCCGGTGCAAACCGGCATTCGCGATGTGGGCATGGTGGAAATCGTCTCGGGCGTTGCCGAGGGTGATCGGGTGGTGAGCAAGGCCGCCGCCTTTGTCCGTGATGGCGACCGGGTCAACGCCGTTCTGGCTGACGCGCAATGAGGGCGAAACCATGAATTTCTCAGCCTGGGCGATCCGCAATCCCGTGGCGCCGCTTCTGGCATTCTTCATGCTGCTGATGCTGGGATGGCAAAGTTTCAACAGCCTGCCCATCACCCGTTTTCCCAATATCGATGTGCCGCTTGTGGCGGTGACGGTGGCGCAATCCGGCGCCGCCCCGGCCGAGCTCGAGACACAGGTGACCAAGGAAGTCGAGGATGCCGTTGCGGGCATCTCCGGCGTCAAGAACGTGACTTCCACCGTGACCGACGGGCAGTCCCAGACATTGGTCGAGTTTCGTATGGAAGTGCCGACCGACAAGGCGGTGCAGGACACCAAGGATGCCATCGACAAGGTCATAGGGGATCTGCCGGGCGACGTGGAGACCCCCATAGTCAGCCGTATCGATGTCGAGGGTCAGGCGATCATGACCTTTGCCGTCTCGGCCCCTGACATGACGATGGCAGCGCTGTCATGGTTCGTGGACGACAAGATCAAGCGCTCCCTTCAGGGTCGGCCCGGCATCGGACGGGTGGACCGCTTTGGTGGCGCCGATCGCGAGATCCGCATCGAACTCGATCCGGTGCGGCTCGCCAGCCATGATGTGACGGCCGAGCAGGTCAGCTCGCAACTGCGGCTGACCAACACCAATCTCGGTTCCGGCCGGGCGGAACTCGGCGCCGGAGAGCAGGCGATCCGCACCCTGGGCGACGCCAGCACCGTCGAACAGCTTTCCCGCACCACCATTGCGCTCGGTGGCGGGCATTATGTCCGGCTGTCGGAACTGGGGACGATCACCGACACTTATGAAGAACTGCGGTCGTTTTCGCGTTTCAACGGCGCGCCGGTCGTGACCTTCGCCGTGTTCCGGGCCAAGGGCGCTTCCGAAGTCTCGGTTGCGGAAGTGACGAATGAGATGCTGGACGAGCTGCGGACCGAACATCCCGAGGTCGGGATCACCCTCGTCGACGATACGGTCTACTACACCTATGGCAATTACGAGGCCGCGCTGCATACGCTGCTGGAGGGCGCGCTGCTGGCGGTGCTGGTGGTGCTTGCCTTCCTGCGCAACTGGCGGGCCACCCTCATCGCTGCCGTCGCCTTGCCACTCTCGGCCATTCCGACCTTCTGGATGATGGACCTGCTGGGCTTCTCACTTAACCTTGTCAGCTTCCTTGCGCTTACGCTGGCCACCGGTATCCTCGTCGATGACGCGATCGTCGAGATCGAGAATATCGCCCGCCATATCCGCATGGGCAAGACGCCCTATCGCGCCGCCATGGATGCTGCCGACGAGATCGGGCTGGCGGTGATCGCGACCACCTTCACCATCATCGCCGTGTTCGTGCCGGTCAGCTTCATGCCCGGTATTCCGGGCCAGTATTTCCGGCAATTCGGCCTGACCGTGGCCATCGCCGTGGCGTTCTCGCTGCTGGTGGCGCGGCTGATCACGCCGATGATGGCCGCCTACCTGATGCGCGACAAGGATGCCGCCGGTCACGAGGAGGGCCAGCGCGACGGTCCGGTGATGCGCGGCTATCTGCGTTTCGTGGCGATGACCACCCGCCACAAGTACCTGACCATGCTGACCGCGATACTGGTGCTGATCGTTTCGGTCTTCTTCATGCTGAAGGTCCCCGGCAGCTTCCTGCCGCCCGAGGATGTCAGCCGTATCTCGATCAGTGTCGAGCTGCCGCCCGGCGCGACGCTCGAGGAAACCGAGCACGCGACCAGCACCATGACCGAACGCATCCGCGAGATCGAGGGCGTGAAAGACATCTTCGTGCTGGGCGGCTCGTCGCCGACCGGCGATCTCGATATCCGCCGCGCCTCGGTGACGGTGCTTCTGGACAAGCTTGACCATTCACTGCTGCACAAGCTGGCTGAGATCGGTAATTCGGTACCCTTGCTCTCTGTCATCGTGCCGGATCTCGAAAGCGAGGGCAGGACCAAGCCCCAGAACCGGATCGAGGCCGAGATTGCCCTGCTTTTGCGCGATGTCCCGGATATCCGCGCCTATCGGCTGAACGACCGGGGAGAGCGCGACCTGTCCTTCTCGATCCTGTCGAATGATGACGAGAGCCTCAACCGGGCCGTCGCCATGCTGGAGGATGCGTTGAGCGGCGATCCCCTGCTGGCCGATGTCGGCACCGAAGGCGCGTTGCCACGGCCCGAATTGCAGATCACGCCCAAGCCCGACGAGGCGGCGCGGCTCGGCGTGACCACGGCTGCCATCGCCGCGACAGTGCGGGTGGCGACCATCGGCGATATCGATGCGGCACTGGCCAAGCTGGCGATCGACGACCGGCTGGTGCCGGTGCGGGTGCGGCTGAACGATGCGACGCGCGGCGATCTTGCCCGGATCGGCGCCCTGCGTGTCGCGACGGTCACCGGCGACTCGGTGCCGTTGAAATCCGTTGCCGATATCCGCATCGGCGAAGGCCCCTCATCCATCGAACGGCTGAACCGCACCCGCAAGGCGACCATCGGTGCCAGCTTACCCGTTGGTGTGGCCCTCGGTTCGGCGACGGAACGCTTCAACGAACTCGTTCACGGCGTCGATCTGCCACCCGGCGTGCGGGTGGCCGAATCCGGTGATGCCGAGATCCAGGCCGAATTGATGGAGAGCTTTGGCAACGCCATGATCATGGGGCTGATGCTGGTGCTGACAGTGCTGATCCTGCTGTTCGGCAGCGTGATCCAGCCCTTTACCATCCTCTTGTCGCTGCCTCTGGCCATCGGTGGCGTCGCGGCGGCACTGATCCTGACCTCGTCACCAGTATCCATGCCGGTGATGATCGGCATCCTGATGCTGATGGGGATCGTGACCAAGAACGCCATCCTGCTGGTCGATTTTGCCATCGAGATGCGACGGCAGGGGATGGACCGGATCAAGGCGGTGATGGAGGCCGGGCACAAGCGCGCCCAGCCCATCGTGATGACCTCGATCGCCATGTCGGCGGGGATGCTGCCCTCGGCCCTCGGTGTGGGTGAAGGAGGGTCCTTCCGCGCGCCCATGGCAACGGCGGTTATCGGGGGGATCATCGTTTCGACCGTGCTATCGCTTCTGGTCGTGCCGGCCTTCTTCCTGATCATGGACGACTTGTCGCGGCTGCTGGCCCGGCTGACACGCGGCATGATCGGTCGCAAGGAAGAGGAAACCGAGCCGCTTGCCCCTGAAGAGATCGCCGCCGGAATCGCGGGACTGGAGAGCCGTGTTACCCGCTTGGAGGACGACCGCCCGCATGACAGCAAACCCCGGCTGTCGGTGGTCGTGGAGTAAGCCTTGAACCCGATTGACTTTCTTTGGGGAATTGTTGCGCTATCCCGTCTCAAGGCAGGACACGCCCTTTCACGCATAGTAGCGCATGACTCTGATCTCGGCCCATCCTGATATGCTGTCGGGATCAGTTCAGTCGCCCTTTTTCCGGGTGGTCCGCTACTATTGGGTGGCGAATTCCGTCAATCGCGTCAGCAGGGTGTAGTCGGATTCGAACACCATGATGACGACAAAGACCAGAATGATGAATGGCGGCAGCAGGATCGCATAGCCAAGCGCCAGCCGTTCCCATGCCATATGCATGAAGACCGCGACGATCAGACCCGCTTTCAGCATCATGAAGATCAGGATCAGGCTCCAGCGAAGCCCTCCCTGAAACTCCATGTAATCCACCAGATAGGACGCCGCGCTGAGCACGAACAGAAGGCCCCAGACCATGAGGTAGAGCCTGATCGGGTGCTGCTGGCCTTCGTGAGTACCGCCGACGGTTGCTGCCTGCGGCTGATGCTCCATTGACGATTGCTCCATGATCCCTCCCTACCACAAATAGAAGAATGCAAAGATGAAGACCCAGACCAGGTCGACGAAGTGCCAGTAAAGACCCATGATCTCGACGCTTTCGTAATCGCCGTTGCCGCGCGATAGCCAGCTGCGCCGGTCGAGATCGAAATCGCCCCGCCAGACCCGATGCGCCACCAGCAACAGGAAGATGACTCCGATGGTCACATGCGTGCCGTGAAAGCCGGTGATCATGAAGAAGCTTGCGCCGAACTGCTCGGCTCCCCACGGGTTGCCCCAGGGCCGGACGCCCTCGGAAATCAGTTTCGACCATTCGAAAGCCTGCATGCCGACAAAACCCGCTCCGAGCAATGCGGTGACCAGCATCAACAAGGCGGTCGGGCCGCGCGCCCGCCGATAGGCGCTGTTGACCGCCATGGCCATGGTTCCCGAGGACGAGATCAGGACGAAGGTCATGATCGCGATCAGGATCAGCGGCATATCCGCCCCGCCGATATGCAGCGCGAAAACTTCGCTGGCGTTTGGCCAGGTTTCAGGGGTGGAACTGCGTGCAACCATATAGGCAACCAGGAAAATGCCGAAGATGAAGGTGTCGCTCAGAAGCAGGATCCACATCATCGCCTTACCCCAGGAGACCTGCTTGAAGGTGCGTTGATCCGAACTCCAGTCGGCGACAAAGCCGGCAAGTCCCTCGGGGTGTTCCGGCGGCGTCTTCTTGAGTGTCACATCGGCCATTGCTTCCCCCTCATCTCAGTACGGACCGGCAAAGCGCCAGGAATTCGTTGCCCCACCCGGTAAACAGCGCAAGCAGCAGGATCCAGATTAACAGCAGGGCGTGCCAGTAGAGCGCGCAAAGCGCGACGATGGCCTGCACCCGCCGAGGCTCCGGCTGTCGGGCAAGCCGCAGCCAGACCGCTCCCATCGCCATCAGACCGCCCAGGATATGGAGCCCGTGCAAGCCGGTGATCAGGTAGAAGAAGCTGGCGGCCGGTGCCCCGGCAAGAACGTAGCCGCTTGTCGTCAACATGTCCCATGCCGCGATCTGGCCGACCAGAAAGGCAAGCGTGGACAACACGCCCGCGGCAAGGGACCAGTTGAGCAACCGAGCCTCGCCCTGCCTCGCGGCAGCTACCGCGATTTGCAGGAAAAGGCTGCTGGACAACAGTACTGCGGTATTGATCCAGACCAACCGGGGCAGCGGGACCAATTGCCACGGCGTCGCGTCGATCTGCAGGACGAAGGCGCTCCCCAGCATCGCGAAAAGCCCTCCGACCACCGCGAGGAAAACGCCCAGCCCAAGCTTTTGCGGCGCGACGGGTGATGCCTCGGTTATCGCTGGCGGCGCACCGGTTTCCAGCCATGGCTTGGAAAAAAGCCGCTGGCGCGACAGCCACCAGCCGATGATCGCGATGAGAACGGCGAGAAAGGCGAGGATAATGTTCACAGCCGGCCTCCGGGATGCTCGGGTGTGACGGGATCGTTCTGGGCGATGAAGTCCTCTGCCGCGCCGGGCACGCTGTAATCATAGGCCCAGCGATAGACCAGCGGCAGGGATTCGCCCCAGTTACCATGTCTGGGCGGGGTATCCGGAGTCTGCCACTCCAGGCTGGTCGCACGCCAGGGATTGGGTCCGGCATCGCGCCCATGGCGCAGGCTCCAGCCGAGGTTGAACAGGAACAGCATCTGCGCGGCGCCAACAACCAATGCGGCAACCGAGATGAAGGCGTTGAGCCCTTCGACCGATGTGGTCATGAAGGCCGGCTCACCCAACTCGTAATAACGTCGCGGCACACCGACCAGCCCGACATAATGCATCGGGAAAAAGATCGCATAGGCGCCAAGGAAGGTGACCCAGAAATGGACCTGGCCCATCGCCTCGTTCAGCATCCGGCCGGTGATCTTGGGATACCAGTGATAGATCGCCCCGAAGATCACCATGATCGGGGCGACGCCCATGACCATGTGGAAATGCGCAACCACGAACATCGTGTCCGACAGCGGCACGTCGACGACAACATTGCCCAGGAACAGTCCGGTCAGCCCGCCATTGACGAAGGTGACGATGAAGGCGAGCGCGAATAGCATCGGCAATGTCAGGTGGATGTCACCGCGCCACAGCGTCAGCACCCAGTTATAGACCTTGATCGCGGTCGGCACGGCAATGATCAATGTCGTGGTGGCGAAGAAATAACCGAACCACGGATGCATGCCGCTGACATACATGTGATGCGCCCAGACGACAAAGCTGAGTGCGCCGATGATCACGATGGCCCAGACCATCATCCGGTAGCCAAAGATGTTCTTGCGGGCATGCACCGATATCAGGTCCGACACGATGCCGAATGCCGGTAGTGCGACGATATAGACCTCGGGATGGCCGAAGAACCAGAACAGGTGCTGGAACGCGATCGGGCTGCCGCCGCCATAGCTTAGCTTTTCGCCCATCTCGACCAGCATGGGCATGAAAAAGCTGGTGCCCAGAAGCCGGTCGAACAGCATCATGACGCAGGCCACGAATAACGCCGGAAATGCCAGCAACGCCATCACGGTGGCAGTGAAAATGCCCCAGATGGTCAGCGGCAGCCGCATCATTGTCATGCCGCGGGTGCGTGCCTGCAGCACAGTGACGACGTAATTCAGCCCGCCCATCGTGAAACCGATGATGAACAGGATCAGCGAGACCAGCATCAGGACAATGCCTGCCTGCTGCCCGCCGGGCGTGCCCGACAGGATCGCCTGTGGCGGATACAGCGTCCAGCCCGCCCCGGTCGGCCCTCCGGGCACGAAGAAGCTTGCCACCAGCACCAGCACCGCCAGCAGATAGATCCAGTAGCTGAGCATGTTGACGAAGGGAAACACCATGTCGCGGGCGCCCACCATCAGCGGAATCAGGTAATTGCCGAACCCGCCAAGAAAGATCGCCGTCAGAAGATAGATCACCATGATCATGCCATGCATGGTGATGAACTGGTAATAGGCTTCGGGGGTGATGAAATCGAACACGCCCGGAAACCCGAGCTGCAGCCGCATCAGCCAGGAAAGAACCAGGGCGACCAGTCCGATCGCCAGCGCGGTGCAGGCATACTGGATCGCGATATACTTGGCGTCCTGCGAGAATACATATCTGCCCCACCAGCCATGGGCATGCGGAGGCATGACGTCGGGCACTTCGAGCGGCGGAAGCTCGGTACCGGCCTCGTGACGAATATCGCCCATGTTACTCCTCCTGTTCGGTTGCACCGTCAGCGCGGTGCGGCACGTTTGGCGGGTTTGTATTGTCCTGCCGGCACTCTCCCCTCCCGGAGCCTAGTTTCCCTTCACCAGGCGTGTCGGCTGATCTTCCACCGGCACCGCATTCGCATATTCGGCGAAGGTCAGCTGCTCTTGCAGCCACTCGTCATATTCCTCTTGTTCCACCACCTGGACATAGCCTCGCATGAAGCCATGACCGGTCCCGCATAATTCGGCGCAAAGCACCTCGAATTCCCCGGTGCGCGTCGGCTCGAACCAGAAATAGGTCACCATGCCGGGAACCATATCCATCTTGGCGCGGAACTCGGGAACGTAGAAATTGTGCAAAACATCGATCGAGCGCAGCGACATCTTCACCGGCCGGTTCACCGGCAGGTACAACTCACCGCCCTCGACGATCACGTCGTCGGTGCCGGTCGGATCATGCGGGTTGACGCCCAGCGGATTGTCCAGATTCATCCACTGCGGATCTGACGTGCCAAGCTGTCCGTCCTTACCCGGGAGACGGAAGTTCCAGAACCATTGCTGCCCGACGACCTCGACTTCGGTGGCGGCATCCGGAACCGTCACGAACTGCTTCCATACGAACAGCCCCGGCAACAACATGGCGGCCACACCCACCCCCGTCGCAACCGTCAGCCAGATCTCAAGCCGTTTGTTTTCAGGGTTGAAATCCGCTTTGCGGCCCTCTTGGTGACGAAAGCGGAACACGCAATACGCCATGAACAGGACGACTGCCGCAAAGACGACTCCGGTGATCCAGAACGTGATGATCAGTGTGTTGTCGATATAATCCCAGTTCGACGCAATCGGCGTCCACCACCACGGGCTAAGGAGATGGAATGCCACTGAAGCGACAACGACCAGAGCAAGGACAAGTGCGATCATCATGTTGCGCACATCCTGATTTTTCGTTTCGACATGCGGGCATAGCAGCAGCCGCATTCTCGTTAACTGTCATGATTGTAAGAGAAAAAACCCAAAAAATCCAGTTAAGATAGGGTAGTTGCCATCCTGTCGAAAAGGATCGCCCCTGATGGCCGCTTCGATTGGTTCAATGCCTGCGGCCCAGGAGGAGTCTACGGGGATCAGGCCAGCTTGCGGTGAAACGCCATGTCGATCGAGATGAAGGCCGTGGCATTTCCCGCCTCCCCCCCGGCTGCCGCTCGACCAGTTCGCGCAATTCGGCGATATCCTCGGCCGCCGCCTTCTCCATGGCGACCCCACCATTCCCATCTCGAACATCTGCCGGGCATGTTTCAGGTGATCCGAGTTCCCGGCGCGGAACTGAGAACCAGCCGCGCCAACTCGTCCGACCGGTGCAGGACCGTGGCCGGATTGATCTCGTTCACGCGGGAACGTTCGCCATGGTTGATGGTGATCAGCCCGCGATTGTAGCGCCTCGCGCATAGCGGGGCGGCCGACGCCGGAATACGCGCGATCCGGCAGGCATGGGAGGTCGCCGACGGGGGAACTGGTGGATTACGCGAAAACCCATCCGGAATTGTCGGCGTCGCTGATGAAATTCGGCTGAACGGCACTGATTACAGCGCCGCACCCTGCGGCAGCAGCCAGACACCGTTGGACGGAGTATGGTTGACCTGCAAGCTGCAACCATAGGCCCCGGAAAGCATGTGATCGGTCAACACCTCGGCGGGAGGGCCCTCGGAAACCGCGCGGCCTTCCTGCATCAGCAGGACATGATCGGCGAACATCGCGGTCAGGTTGAGATCATGCATGATTGCCACCACCCCACCGCCCTGCCGCGCATAATCGGCGGCAAGCCGCATCACGGTCAGTTGCTGGGCGATGTCGAGACTGCTGACCGGCTCGTCCAGAAGCAGCCAGCGCGGGCTGTCCCTTCCCACCGGATGCCAGATCTGCACCAGGGTCCGGGCCAGTTGCACCCGCTGCTGCTCTCCGCCCGAGAGCTCCTGATACAGTCGCCCGGCATGTTCCGGCAAACCGACCCGGATCAGGGCTGCGCGGATCAGGCCGTCGCTCTCGCTGCCCTGTCCTGCATGGGTGGCCGTCAGGCCAATGCGGATGATTTCGGCCACGGTGAAGGGAAAGCTCAATGCGCTTTGCTGCGGCAGGACGGCGCGGGTCAAGGCCAGTTCCTCGGGGTGCATGGCACTGACATCCCGGCCGTTCAGTGTAACATGACCAGAGGTCGGAACGATTTCGCCGGTCAAGGCACGCAGCAAGGTGGTCTTGCCCGAGCCATTGGGACCGATGATGGCCGTCAACTGCCCGGCGCATGCGGTCAGATCGACGCCATGCAGGATCTCGGACCGGCCCAGATGGAGCCGTATATCGCGTGCCCGCAGTTTCATCCGTCCAGCATCCGACGGTTCGACAGCAGCACCCACATGAAGAACGGCCCGCCGATCATCGCGGTGATGATGCCGATGGGCAGTTCGGCAGGGGCGATGATCGTGCGGCTGATCATGTCGGCCACCAACAGCACCGAAGCACCGAGCAAAGCGGAATTCACCAGCAGCCAGCGATGATCCGGTCCGGCGAGCAGGCGCAGCAAATGCGGCACGACGATACCGACGAAGCCGATCCCGCCCGAAATGGCGACAGAGGCGCCAGTCGCCGCGGCGGTTATCAGGATGGCGGTTGTCTTGACGCGTTGCACCCGGATGCCGACATGGGCGGCAGAGGCCTCTCCGAGTGCCAGCCCGTTCAGGCCGCGTGCCAGGAATGGCGAGACGAGCAGCGCGGCGGCAATCACGGGTCCGGCGGCAAGCAGCTTGACCCAGCTTGCCCCGGCCAGCGAACCAAGCCCCCAGAAGGTCAGATCGCGCAACTGCTGATCATCTGCGCGATAGATGATCAGTCCCGAGACCGCCCCGATCATCGCGGCGAGGGCGATCCCCGCAAGCAGCATCGTGGCCACCGATGTCCGCCCCTGCCGTGTGGCGATGCCGTAAAGGGTGACCATCGCCAGCCAACTGCCCGCGAAGGCCGCCAGCGGCACCAGATGCCAGCCAGCGACGGCGATGATGGTGGGCGGCAACAGACCGCCCAGCACGATGGCAGATATCGCCCCGAGCGAGGCACCCGCGCTGACCCCAAGCAGACCGGGATCGGCCAGCGGATTACGGAACAACCCCTGCATGATCGCCCCCGACACCGCCAGTCCGGCCCCGACCAGCATCCCGGTCAGCAGGCGCGGAAGTCTTATGTCGAACAGCACCACACGATCAGTTTGCGCGATCTCGTGACCGGTCAGCCAATCGACCAGAACCCGAGGCGCCGATACGCCAGAGGCACCATGCCCCAGGGACAGCACCGCCATCGCGACCAATAATGCAAGTAGCCAGAATGCCAGAGAGCGCCCCAGATGACGGCGATCACCCGCCAGCCTTTCCTGGGACGCATCGAGCGCAACCATCACGTTCCTCCATAAATGGCGTCATGCAGATCCAGCGCAGCCTGTCCGGTGCGTGGCCCAAAGCCCAACAGATAGAGGCCGTCCATCCGGATCACCGAGCCGCTCTCGATCGCTGGAGTCGCGGCTATCGCGGGATTGGTCATCAGCGCCTCGGCCGCCACCGCATGGCCGCTGTCTTCCGGGCCTCGTTTCATCATCAGGATCACCTCGGGCGCGGCGGAGGTGATCGCCTCGTCGGTCAGCGGCTTGTAACCTTCGACGCCTTGCACCGCATTTTCTGCCCCCGCGAGGCGGATAATTGCGTCGGCCTCGGTCCCTTGCCCAGATGCCATCACGCGGCCGCCTTGCAGTGACAGGATGAACATGACGCGCTTTGGTTGCCCCTCATTGCCGGTCGCCTCGGCCAAACTGTCAAGATCGGCCCTCAGCGCTTCGACGGGCGCATCGGCGGCTTCTGGCACGCCAAGCACCTCGGCCACGGCCTCGATCTTGGCGGTCAGCCCCTCGGCATCCGTGCCGGACGGGATCGTCTCGAAAGGAATTCCCGCCTCTTTCAGAATCGCGACGGTTTCAGGCGGACCCGCCCCCTCTTCCGACAGGATCAGGTCGGGTTTCACCGAAAGCACGCCTTCGGAAGACAGGGCCCGCATGTAACCCACATCGGGCAGTTCCTGCGCCTCGGCGGGAAAGCTCGAGGTCGTGTCGCGGGCGATCAGCCGGCCCTGCTGACCCAGGGCATAGATGATCTCGGTCACCGATCCGCCAATGGCCAGCACCCGCTCCGCGTCGGGATGCGGGTCGGCCTGCGCTGGCATGGTCAATGACAGGGCCAGCGTGGCGGCGCATACGGCACGGGCGATCATGCTTCACCTGCAGCGGGCAAGGATCGAGTCAGACGCGCCCAGGCATCGGGATCGCCGCCCCTGTCGGAGCGCATTCCGAAACATTGGAAGATCAGAGTGCCCATCTCGTCGAAAGCCTCGATCGATATGGCAGGGCCACGTGTGGTGGGCTTGTCGACCAGCCAGACCTCGGCCACGTGATCGGCGCGCAAATGCAGGTTGAAGCGGTCGTCCAGCACGTTCAACCACGGACCCATCGGCTTCAGCGTCCGGATTGGCCCGGAATGGATCTCGATACAGCCCATATTACCGACAAAGAACATCACCTTCTGCCCCTCGGCCTGCACCCGTTCGAGCAGGGCCGGAACCGCCTCGACGCTTAACGGTTCGGCAAACGGAGTCCCGGCGACGCGATAAGCGCCAAGCCGGTTCATCTTCAGCCGCCGAACGAGCGTGTTGAACTGATGGGTGTCGGTCATCTTCGCCCATTCTTCGCGAAGGGTCTCGGCCTGCCCCTCGGACATGCGGGCCCCCTCGGGTCCGGTGCGGGACGCGAAATCCGACATCCCGGCCTGATCGGGCAATGCCAATTCGCGCACCAATTCGGCCCAGGCATCCAGATCCGATCCCGCGCGCAAATGCACCTTGTGAACCGCGCCCCCTGCCGCGTCGAACACCTGAACCGAACGACGCGAACCATCCGCACCCGCCGCCTCGACCGCATAGGCATGCGCCCAATGACGCGGGAACATGCGCATGTCGATCTCGGCATCCAGCGTCATGGCCGCATGCTCGCCATCATGAAATTCGTTATAGGTGCCGATCTTCTCGATCACGCAAGAGCGGTTGCGAGTCAGCGCCATCACCTCGCCCAGCTTTTGAACCGCCGGGATCAGCCTGGCCAGCGTCGGATCAATCCTCGTGGCACCGTAACCCAGTTCTGCCTCGACCAGCGCGGCCTCGGACAGGCCAAGCTGTGCCGCCAGGTCATAGGGCCTGACAGTGGCGTCTCGTTTCAGTTCGCGCAGTCGCGCCGGGGTCAGATCATTCATCATGTGCCTCTGCTGCATCGGGTCATCGGCATCTGGCGAAGAGGCTGGACGCAATACTTGACATAATTAGTCAGAATCTCTAGCCAACGCAAGCCGCCAGCACGCGCCAGCTTCAAACAAGGCTTTGCACACATGAAGGACTGGCGATGCGTAGACAAATTACGGCTTTTGCCCTGCTGCTCGGGACAACGACGCTTGCAACCGCGCAGGAAAGCTCCAACCCCATCACGCTCGACCCCATTGTCCTGCGCGCGGGGACGGAAAAGGTGGCCTCGTCCCTGCCCCAATCGGTCAGCGTGGTTGACGAGACCGAGCTTGACGAGATCTCTCCGGATAATATTGGCGATGTCCTGAAACAGGTACCGGGCGTGGCGGGCGTCGGCTCGGCCAGCTTTTTCGGTCAGGGCTTCAATATCCGCGGGTTCGGATCGTCGGGCACCGCAGCATCGGAAGCAGGCATCATCCAGTTGATCGACGGCGAGAAGAAATATTTCGAAAGCTATCGCCAAGGCTCGCTCTTCGTGGAGCCCGACTTCCTAAAGCGGGTCGAGGTGCTGCGCGGCCCCGGCGCAACCACGCTTTACGGTTCAGGCGCGTTGGGCGGCGTAATCGCGATGGAGACGATCGACCCCGGCGACCTGATCCCCGAGGGTGCGAGCAGCGGGGGGCGGGTCAAGCTGGGCTATGCCTCGAATCCCGACACCGCGTTCGGCAGTATCGCTTGGGGCTGGCGCCCGACAGAGGATTTCGAGGCGCTGGCGGCCTTCGCGTATCGCAAGCTGGGCGATACCGAGGACGTGGATGGCGATACCATCGTGCGAACGAATTCCAACACGCCGAACCTGCTGCTGAAGGCGCGCAAGAGTTTTGGCGATCACTATGTCGAGGCGTCGTATCAACATCTAGAAGCGCGCGGGAACGATCAGGATTTCAATCAATTGGAAGGCGCACAGATCGGCGCGTTCGGCCCGACCTTCCCCGGCTGGGGTGTCGGCGACATCCTGACCCGTGACCAGGTGGCGCGGCTGGAATGGGGCTGGAACCCGGAGGACAACCGTTATGTCGATGCGACGGTCACGCTATCCTACACCAATTCGATCAAGGACGTGCAGCAGGGCGACAACCCGGATGAGCAGATATCCCCGACCCTTCTGGGCCGCCGCGACTATGCGTTGTGGAAGCTCAAGGCGCAGAATACTGCCGATCTGTCGGGCGCGGGCTACAATCATTACCTGACAATCGGTGCAGAAACGTTAAAGCAGGATCGCTCCAGCACAACGATCTCGGCTTCGCATCCCGAGGGTTACACCCGCTCGACCGCCATCTTCGCATGGTCCGAACTGGAATGGGATCGTTTCACGATGAATTCCGGCCTGCGATATGAACGGCAGCGGACCGAGCCCAAAGGCAGCGTGACGGTCAGCGACGATCGGATCGAGGCGGAATCAGTAGAACCCCAGGTCGGCGTGATGTATCGCCTGAACGACGACTGGTCGGTTTTCGGCTCGCTCGCCTTCGTGAACCGGATGCCGGCAGTGGACGAACTTTACGACGGTTTCAGCGGCGGAGCCGCATCGCCCGACCTGAAGGACGAACAGGGCAAGAATATCGAGATCGGCGTCAGCTATCGCGGCAATGACATCTTCACGGCAGGAGACGAGGCAGCGATGAAGCTGACCCTGTTCCGCAACCATATCGACGATATGATCGTGCGGACCAACATGCCCGCGCCATCACCGTCCTATACGAATATCGACCGCGCCTATCTGCGTGGCGGCGAGTTGGAAGCCAGCTATCTGACCGGCAACTGGCAATTCGGCGCTGCCGTATCGGTCGTGGATGGCAAGGATCAGGACGGCGAAGTGCTGGACACGCTGCCCAATGACCGGGTCGTGCTCTCGGCATCGTGGCAGGCAAGCGATAGCTGGAAACTCGGGCTGCGCAGCATGCTGGCCGATGGGCGGGACAAACCGAGCGGAGCGCATCGCAGCGGGTTCGGCACCCATGACATCTATGCGATATGGACCCCTCAGGAAGGCGCGCTGGAAGGTGTCGAGGTCAATATGGGGATCGATAACCTCACCAATCGCGAATATGTTCCCGCGACCTATGTGACCGGCCCCGCGCCAGGCCGCAACTTCAAGGTCTCGCTCAGCAAGACCTTCTGACGCGGAGAGGGTGACGAAGGCCCGGCCCGATCAATCGTCGATCCTGATCATGTCGAGCCTTCGCTTTTCCTCGTCGAGCACCAAAGCTGCCTCGGCCCGCTTCATCGCTACCTCCGCCTGATGGCGGGCGGCAGAGCGGAAACTTTCATCTCCCAGCCTTGCAAGCGCCCGCAACGTCTCGCGCAGTTTCACCTGAACCTCGATCACCGAAGCCCCGTCACGGGCAATCGGCCCGAAGGCTGCTGCGAAAAGTTCGGCCGTCTCGAGCGGCGGGACATGAACATCGGGATAGACAATCTCGTCTTCCGGCTTCTGTGCCGGACCATTTGCCCACATTGTCAGCAACCTCGCCATGCGGCCTATCACATCGATCGCGGTGCCCGGATCATTGATGCCCGGCGAAAGCGCACGCTGGCCTATTTCGCTCAGAACCGAGATGCCTTGGCCGGGATCCTCATCGAAACTACGATGGTCATCCAATGTGAACGCATCTCTGATGGCGTCCGTTACTACGTTCTGATCAAATTCGGACCCGAGCGGCGCGTCAAAACGGATCCAGGCCAGAACGGTGTCGCGATAGACAAAGCTGCCGGGCGTCACCCCGAGATATATCTTGGCCTTGGCATCCTCCGCAAAACTGGCAAGCTGCTCCATACTGAAATGAATGACATAGCCGGTTTCGACCGATGTCACTGCCATGGCATCCGAAGACAGAACATGTCCCGGATCGATCAGGGGCCGGCCTCCGAGATAGGGGTTTTTCAGGCGCGCTTCGATGGCCTCTCTGGTCACGCATTCAAGCCGCTCCGATGTCTCGCCCACACGGCCAAATCGGGTCAGGTGATCGATCCAGCGCATGAGCGCCACAACAATGAGGACAAGCACCGCAATGGTGAAGAGGAACAGGACCGCGCGACCTTGCGCATTATAGACCCCGGCCTTGAGGACGACGAGGCCCACGATGCTGAACAGAAACGACCCAACGAAGGCGGAAAGGACGTTTTGCGTCAGCCTGTCCTCGGCGAGCAGCTTGATCGCGCGCGGAGAGATATTGGCGGTCGCCGACCAGAATGCCGCGGTGATCACGCTCAGTGAAAAGGTCGTAACCGCCAGCATGCTGGACGCGATGATCGTCAGCAGGCTGTCGATGGCATCGGCGCTGATTTCGAAGGCGAATTGCAGGGGGATGAAACGATCGGCAAGCGAGGCCAGCACCGCCGCCGCGATCCCTATTGCACCGATCAGCGTGGCCCGCACCCACAGCTTGCGTGTATATTGCAGCAGCAACCATCGCCATTTCGACATTCCGATTCCCCATCCCCTGCTTCCCTGCTCCAGCTTGGGTGATACCGGTCCATTGCCGTGCAGGTAAAGGCCATGTTAACCGGCCCATGCGAGCATGGGTCTCGGATCACGAGGCAGCGATGCCGCATTGTATGGAAAAGTTTCGCCTATGATCATCTGTCACACGCTTAATCTTATATTTTTCAAGACGAAGAAAACCGGCAGCACGTCCTTCGAGATCGCCCTTTCGCGCTTTTGCGGGTCGGATTGCGTCATCACGCCGATCACCCCTGCGAACGAAGAGATCCGCCGCAACAAGGGATATCGTGGTCCGCAGAATTTTCGCGACACGATCTGGCCGGACGGAACCGGCAGTTCCGGCAAATTCTACAATCACATCCGCGCCGAGGAGGCGCGTCATCTGATCCCGGACCAAGTCTGGCGCGATTACCAGAAGATCGCCATCGTTCGCGACCCGTTCGATGCCGCGATTTCGCGCTATTACTGGGAAGGTGTCGAACGGACCGGGCTGGATTTCGGCCAATTCATCGACGCCCATCCCGAATATCTCGCCGAAAGCGCCCAGATCGCACCTTTCGATGGGCCGAACCGGATCGACCGGCACCTGCGCTACGAAACCCTTGCGGAAGATGTCGAGGCGTTAGGTCTTGAGGGATTATGGGACGATTTCGCGGGAATCCGTGCCAAGGGTGGCCGACGACCGGAGCGCGGGGCGAGTTGCGAGGAACTCTACACGCAATTTCCCGCCGCGGCCGAGATTGTCGAGGCGCAATGCGCCGCCGAGATCACCCGGTTCGGCTATCGCAACCCGGCCCGATCATGAGCCGGGCAGGCCGTTTCCGGCAAATGCGTGGCGATCAGACGATTCCGCCGCCGCCTGCCGCCGTCTTGGGACGCTCTGCCGCCACCTTGGCGCGATAACCCGAGGCGCGGTAGGTCGAAATCGGATCCAGTGCGGCACCCGCCCGGACCCGCGCCATCGCCAGGATCGGCTCGACATCGGTGCGGAATGCCGCGCGCAGGGTTGCCGCTGCCATCAGCGCATCATTTTCCTGCCGATAACCTTCCAGCTCCGCGCGATCCACCAGTAGGGCCTGCACGAAGGCACGCTGGATCTCGCAAGCCGATATCATCAGGCTCTCGATGGGATCGGTGACGTTGTGGCTCTGGTCGATCATATGCGCCAGGCCGAGGCCGGGCGTATCTTCCAGTTCAACCAGCTCGTTGAAGACCAGAAACAGCCGGAACGGGTCGATCGTGCCGCTGTCCAGGTCGTCATCGCCATATTTGCTGTCGTTGAAATGGAAGCCGCCCAGCTTGCCCGCGCGGATCAACCGCGAGACGATCATCTCGATATTCACGTTCGGCGCATGATGGCCCAGATCGACGAGGCATTGCGCCTTGGGTCCCAGTTCCTGCGCCGTCATCAGGCTGGTGCCCCAATCCTGCACCACCGTCGAATAGAAGGCAGGCTCGTAGATCTTGTGCTCCGAGAAGATCCGCCAATCCTCGGGCAACCCGGCATAGACCGCCTTCATCGACTCGAGATAACGGTCAAACTGCCGCGAAAGCGAGGTCTGGCCGGGAAAGTTCGAACCGTCCCCGATCCAGACCGTCAGCGCCTTCGATCCGATCTGCCGGCCGATCTCGATACATTCCAGGTTATGCTCGATGGCCTGTTGCCGGGTTGCGGCATCGGTATGGGACAGGGAGCCGAACTTGTAGCTATGCGCCTGTTCGGGCTGATCCTGGAACGTGTTCGAGTTCATGGCGTCGAAGCCCAGCCCGAGTTCTTCCGCCTTGGCACGCAGATCGGAAGGATCGGCCTTGTCCCACGGGATATGCAGCGAGACCTGGGGCGTCGCCGCGGTCAGCTGATGGATCACCCCGCAATCGTCCAGCTTGTCCATGATGCCACGCGGCTCGCCCTCGCCCGGAAAGCGTGCAAAACGCGTGCCGCCCGTCCCGGTGCCCCAGCTCGGCACCGCCACGCCAAAGCCCATGGCGCGGGTGGTCAGGGCCTCGATATCCACACCCCGGCGCGCCAGCCGGGCGCCAAGGGCTTCATAATCCTGCGTCAGATCGGATTGGCGGCTGGCATTCTCGGCCTCGATCAGTGTCTTGTCGATCATCATACTCACCGCGTGAATGCCTGGACGTTACCGGCATCCACGTTCAGGATATTGCCGGTCGATTTGGCGGACAGGTCCGAGGCGAAGAAATATGCCCCCTCGGCTATGTCCTCGGGCAGGACCGAGCGTTTCAGCATCGAACGCTGGCGATACATTTCCTCCAGTCCCTCCTTGTCGGTGCCATAGGTCGAGGCGCGCTGATCCAGCCATTCGCCTTCCCAGATCCGAGAGCCGCGCAGCACCGCGTCCGGGTTCACCACGTTCACGCGGATACCCGCCCCGGCCCCTTCCAGCGCGAGGCAGCGGGCCAGATGGATCTCGGCGGCCTTGGCGGTGCAATAGGCACTCGCATTGGGGCTGGCGGCCAGCCCGTTCTTGGAGGCGACGAAGATCACCGATCCGCCGATATCCTGCACCCGGAAGTTCTTGAACGCCTCGCGGCTGACAAGGAAATACCCGGTCGAGAGGATATCCATATTCTTGTTCCACAGCGCCAGCGAAGTTTCCTCAACGGGTGCGGAAGAGGCTATGCCGGCATTGGATACCAATATGTCGATGCCGCCAAATTCGACCGCCATTGCGGCATAGGCACCCGTAACCTGATGCTCGTCGGTCACATTCATCTGCACGCTGCGGACGACATCCTTGCCATGCCGCGCGGCAAAGCCCTCATGTACCTCTTTCAGAGCATCCGCATCGATATCGGCGAGCATTACACAGGCTCCCTCGCGCAGGAACCGCTCGGCCGTCGCGGCCCCGATGCCACCCGCCCCGCCAGTGACCAGCGCCACCCGGCCCGCCAGCGATTTCGGCTTGGGCATGCGCTGCAGCTTGGCCTCTTCAAGCAGCCAATACTCGATGTCGAAAGCCTCCTGCTCGGGCAGGCCCTGATAGGTGCTGACCGAGGATGCCCCGCGCATCACGTTGATCGCGTTCACATAGAACTCGCCCGATATCCGCGCCGTCGCCTTGTCCAGCGCGAAGGTGATCATGCCAACGCCGGGCACCAGGTAAACGACCGCGTTCGGATCGCGCATGGCCGGGCTGTCATCATGCTTGCAACGATCGTAATAGGCCGCGTAATCGTCGCGATAGGCGGCCACCGCATCGGCCAGCCCCTCGATCGTCTTGTCCAGATCGGGATCGGCCGGGTCGAAATCCACCACCAGCGGACGGATCTTGGTGCGCAGGAAATGATCGGGACAGGATGTCCCGAGCGGCGCCAATGTCTCGAGCATCTGCGACCCGACGAATTCCAACACAGCAGGCTGATCGTCGAAATGGCCGACCTTGTGACGGTCCTTCGAGATCAAGCCGCGGATCACCGGCATCAGCCTTGCGGCGACCTCGCGCCGCTGTGCAGGCTCAAGCGTGGGTCGCTTGGCGCCGCCGAACGGCGCGGCATCTCCGGTCTTGCCCTCAAGCCACGCGGCAGCCTTGTTAATAATGTCCAAAGTGGTCAGGTAGCAATCCTTGGCATCATCCGCCCAAGTGAACAGCCCGTGGCTTTCCAGCACACAACCTTTCGCCTGCGGGTTCTCGGTCGCGAATTTCTCCAGCCACAGCCCCAACTCGTAACCCGGTTTCTTCCACGGCAGCCAACCGATCTCGTCGCCGAAGATCTCTGCCGTCAATTCTCTGGAATTCACCGAGGCGGCGATGGCGATGATCGCGTCGGAATGAACGTGATCGACATGTTTGCGCGGCACATAGGCATGCAGCGGCGTATCGATCGAGGCCGCGCGCGGGTTTAGCGCGAAGGTGCAATGGGGCAGATAACCGACCATCTCGTCCTCATGCTCGACCCCGCGATATTTCCCCTTCAGCGCCCGCAGCCGGTCCATGTAGAGCGAGGCGAAACCGTCCATCTTCATCGAGCCGATATCGCCGCCCGAACCCTTCACCCACAGCACCTCGACCTGATCGCCGGTCAGCGGATCGGCTTCCATCACCTTGGCCGAGGTATTGCCGCCCCCGTAATTCGTCACCCGCTTGTCCGAGCCGAGCAGGTTCGACCGGTATAGCAGTTTTTCCGATTCGCTCATCGACGCGGTCTTGGCGTCATCCCACAGGTTTTCAAGCCGATTGGCGGCGACGATCTGGGTCATGAATGCCTCCCTTGGCAGCGGCAGGGCGCCGGGCCTTCTTGCGGCAAATAGGCTTTTATTCGGGCAAAAGTCAATCATAAACGATCATAAACGATCATTATTGGCGAATCAAAGCACACAAAAGATCGAAATTGATTGACATTGCGCGCAAATAAGTGAAACTGAGCGCCAGGGAGGACGCCATGCTGGAAACCGAGCGCCATCGAATTATTCTGTCGGCCGTGCAGGAACGGCCCGTGGTGACGGTTGCCGATCTTTGCGCATTGACCGGCGTGTCCGAGGCCACGGTCCGCCGCGACATCGCCCAGCTTCACCTCGCCAAGAAACTGCGCCGTGTCCGTGGCGGGGCCGAAGCGATCTCGCCGCCGCAATTCGTGGGCATCAACGCCCGGCCCTTCGCCGTCAACCAGACAATCAATATCGCGGAAAAGCGTGCCATCGCGCAGGCTGCGGTCGATTTGTGCGAGGATGGCGACGCGATCATCATCAATGGCGGCACGACGACTTTCCAGATGGTCCACCCGCTGACCACCAAGCGGCTGCAGGTCTTTACCAACAGTTTTCCGATCGCGGAACATCTGCTGAAGCAATCCAGGAACACGGTCCAACTGCCCGCCGGTGCGATCTATCGCGAGCAGAACATCATCCTGTCGCCCTTCAATGATGACGGCTCGGGCCACTTCTATGCGCGGCGCATGTTCATGGGCTGCCGGGGGCTTGGCCCATTGGGGGTGATGGAGGGCGATCCACTTCTGGTGCAGGCCGAACAAAAACTGATCGGCCAGGCGGATGAACTGATCGTGCTCGCCGACAGCTCGAAATTCAAGCAACGCTCCAGCCTGCTGCTCTGCCCGCTGAACCGCATTCATACGGTCGTCACCGATGATGGCATCGAGGATCGCGCCGCACAGATGCTGGAAGCCGCCGAAATACGCCTGATCGTGGCCGAGACGGCCACATCGGACCGAAAAACCCGCGCAGAGCAAGAATGACGCGCGGCACCGCTCATAGGGGAGGAACATCATGAGCATTCTGAAAAAGGCCCTGACCACCGCCGCGATAGCGTCTGCCCTGCTGGCAGGCACCGCGCAGGCCGAGGACATGCGCATCGCCATCGTCGCCAAGGCTCTGGGCATCGGCTTCTTCGAGGCCGCGCACAAGGGCGCGGAAGAAGCCGCCGGAGAACTGGGTGATGTCGAGATCATCTATACCGGCCCGACCGACACCACCGCCGAAGGCCAGATCGAGGTGATCAATTCGCTGATCGCGCAGCGCGTGGACGCCATCGCCGTCAGCGCCAACGATACCGACGCGCTGGTGCCGACGCTGAAAAAGGCGATGCAGCGCGGGATCACCGTCATAAGCTGGGATTCCGGCGTCGCGCCCGAGGGGCGGCAGATGCATCTGAGCCCGTCCTCGGCCCCGCTGATCGGCAACATGATCATCAAGCTGGCCGCCGATCACATGCCCGAGGGTGGGCAGGTCGCAGTGCTATCAGCGACGACCACCTCGACGAACCAGAACACCTGGATCGAAGAGATGAACAAAGTCGCGGGCGATTACCCGGATGTCGAGGTCGTCGGCACCGTCTATGGAGACGATCTGGCCGATAAATCCTATCGCGAAACGCAGGGGCTGCTGCAGACCTATCCCGAACTCAAGGCGATCATCGCACCTACCTCGGTCGGGATCGTCGCGGCGGCGCAGGCGGTCACCGATGCGGGCAAGATCGGCGAGGTCAATGTGACCGGGCTTGGCCTGCCTTCGGAAATGGCGGGGCATGTCAAATCCGGCGCGTCGAAATCCTTCGCGATCTGGAACCCGATCGACCTGGGCTATTCCGCGACCATGATCGCCTATCATCTGGCCAAGGGCGACGCGAGTGCCGAACCCGGCGCGACCATCCCGATGGGCCGCATGGGCGAGGTGACGCTGGATGACAATACCGAGGCGGCGATGGCCGATCCCTTCGTCTATGACGCCAGCAATGTCGACGAGTTCAGTTCGATCTTCTGATCCGCACTGACATTTGACCGGCCCGACCATTCGCGCCGGGCCATCATCCGAAGGATCGCTCCCATGCAGGCCGAGGCAAGTCCCGTGCTGTCGCTGCGCGGCATCGTCAAGACATTCCCCGGAGTGCGCGCCCTGGATGGCGTGCAGATGGACCTCTATCCCGGCCAGGTCACCGCGCTGGTCGGCGAAAACGGTGCGGGCAAATCGACCATCGTGAAAATCCTCACCGGGATCTATCAGCCCGACGAGGGGCAGATCGAAGTCGATGGCACCGAAACACGCTTCCCCACCGCGCAAGCGGCGGGGAAGGCCGGCGTCACCGCAATCCACCAGGAAACCGTGCTGTTCGACGAGTTGAGCGTGGCCGAGAACATCTTTATCGGTCACGCCCCCCGCAACCGTTTCGGCCTGATCGACCGCCGCGCCATGAGAACCCGCGCGCAGGAAATCCTGCGCGGCATCGGGGCCGACCTGAACCCCGGCGCAAAGCTACGCGACCTCGGCATCGCCTCGAAGCACCTGGTCGCCATCGCCCGCGCGCTGTCCATCGATGCCCGCGTGGTCATCATGGACGAACCCACCGCCGCGCTCAGCCACAAGGAAATCGCCGAGCTTTACGAACTGGTCGAGAAGCTGAAGGCACAGGGCAAGGCAATCCTGTTCATCAGCCATAAATTCGACGAGATCTTCCGCATCGCCGACCGCTGGACCGTGTTCCGCGACGGGCAGTTCGTCGGCGAGGGGCTGATAGCCGAGACG
This sequence comes from Paracoccus saliphilus, assembly GCF_028553805.1. Lineage (NCBI taxonomy): Bacteria > Pseudomonadati > Pseudomonadota > Alphaproteobacteria > Rhodobacterales > Paracoccaceae > Paracoccus > Paracoccus saliphilus. Next base: position 3,292,989 of record NZ_CP067140.1, read on the forward strand.
AACGAGGCCGATCTGGTCCGCATGATGGTGGGCCGCTCGGTCGATCAGATCTATCCCAAACGCCCCGCGCGGATCGGCAAACCGGCACTGACGGTCGCGGGCTATTGCCACCCGACCGAATTCGACGAGATCAGCTTTACCCTGCACGAGGGCGAGATCCTCGGCTTCTACGGCCTTGTCGGCGCGGGCCGCAGCGAGGTGATGCAATCGCTGTTCGGCATCACTCAACCCTCGAAAGGCGCCTGCCGGGTGGGAGAGGATGTGCGTGTCATCCGCTCGACCAATCAAGCCGTCGATGCGGGGATCGTCTATGTTCCCGAGGATCGCGGGCGGCAGGGAACGGTCAAGGGGCTACCAATCTTTCAGAACGTCACCCTGCCCTCTCTGGACCGCACCAGCCGCGCAGGCTTCCTGCGTCTGGCCGAGGAATTCGCGCTTGCCCGTGAATATACGCGGCGATTGGACCTGCGGGCGGCCTCGCTGGACCAGGATGTGGGCCTGCTGTCGGGCGGCAACCAGCAGAAGGTGGTGATCGCCAAATGGCTGGCCACCAAACCCCGGGTCATCATCCTGGACGAGCCGACCAAGGGCATCGATATCGGCTCGAAAGCCGCCGTGCACGACTTCATGTCGGAACTGGCCGCCGAGGGGCTGGCCGTGATCATGGTCAGCAGCGAGATTCCCGAAGTTCTGGGCATGTCCGACCGCGTCATCGTCATGCGCGAGGGCCGCATCGCCGCAGAGTTCGAGGGCGACACAATGACCCCCGAAAACCTCGTCCGCGCCGCCGTCGGCATCACCGGGTCAGAGAATGGAGCCGCCGCATGAGCCTGTTGAAATCGCGCGAGGCCATCCTGGCACTGGCAATCATCGGCCTTCTGGCGCTGATCGCGAGCCGCTTTCCCGGCTTTGTCGCCCCCGCCAACCTGGCCTCGGCATTCACCGACAGTTCGCCGCTGATCCTGCTGGCATTGGGGCAAATGGCGGTGATCCTGACGAAATGCATCGACCTGTCGGTGGCGGCCAACCTGGCACTTTGCGGCATGGTCGCGGCGCTGATGAACGGCGCGGGCATCCCGCTGCCCCTGATCCTGATTGCCGTGATCGCACTCGGCGCGGCGCTTGGCGCGTTCAACGGGATACTGGTCTGGACCCTTGGCATCCCCTCCATCGTCGTCACGCTCGGCACGATGACGATCTATCGCGGCGTGATCTTCCTGCTGACAGGGGGCGCGTGGATCAATGCCCACCAGATGAGCCCCGCCTTCAAGGCCTTTCCCCGCATGGTGATCGCCGGTCTGCCGGTCATGGCATGGATCGCCGTCGTCATCATCGCCGCCGTTGCCCTGCTGATGATGCGCACCCCGCTTGGCCGCGCCTTTTACGCGGTGGGCGGCAACCCGCATGCGGCGGTCTATACCGGCATCTCGGTCGGGCGCACGCAATTCGCCGCCTTCGTATTGGCGGGCGCGCTGGCGGGGCTGACCGGTTACCTGTGGGTCGCGCGCTACGCGGTCGCCTATGTCGATATCGCCGGCGGGTTCGAACTGGACGTCGTCGCCGCCTGCGTCATCGGCGGCATCGCCATCGCCGGAGGCGCGGGCACGGTCGCCGGCTGCGTGATGGGCGCGTTGTTCCTGGGCATCATCAAGAACGCCCTGCCGGTCGTCGGCATCTCGCCCTTCTGGCAGATGGCCATCTCGGGCGCGGCCATCCTGATCGCCATCGCCTTCAACGCCCAGAGCCAGCGTGCACCGGGGCGGATCATCCTGAAACAGGCGGAGCACCGGACATGACCACCATCCAGACCGGACGCCAAATCCCCGACCGCCTGACCTCACCCTTCTCGCGCGCCCTGAAAAGCTGGGAGGCGCTGCTGCTGATCGTCGCCGCGGCGGTCTTTGTCATCAACTCGCTGGCTTCCCCCTATTTCCTCGATCCGTGGAACCTGAGCGACGCAACCTTCAACTTTACCGAAAAGGCGATGATCGCCTTCGCGATGGCGATGCTGATCATCGCGGGTGATATCGACCTGTCGGTGGGCGCGATCATCGCGCTTGCATCCACCGTGATGGGCGTGGCCATGACCCTCGGCGCGCCGACCCCGGTTCTGGTCCTACTGGGGCTGGGAACCGGGCTGGCCTGCGGCGCCTTCAACGGATTGCTGGTCGCGCGCCTCGGACTGCCCGCCATCGTCGTGACCATCGGCACGATGAGCCTGTTTCGCGGCATCAGCTATATCGTCCTCGGCGACGGCGCCTTTACCGGCTATCCGGCCAGTTTCGCGTGGTTCGGGCAGGGCTATGTGTTCTGGGTGATCACTGTCGAGATGGTGATCTTCGCCCTCGCCGCCATCGGTTTCGGCATCCTGCTGCACCGCACGAATTTCGGACGAATGGCCTATGCCATCGGCAACAACGCCACCGCCGCCCGTTTCTCGGGTATCCGGGTCGGGCGGGTCCGCTTCATCCTGTTCCTGCTGACCGGGCTGATGAGCGGGGTTGCCGCGATCTGCCTGACCTCGCGCCTCGGCTCCACCCGCCCCTCGATCGCCTTCGGATACGAACTGGAAGTCGTCACCATCGTCGTCCTCGGCGGGGTCGCGATCCTGGGCGGTTCGGGCTCGATCACCGGCGTCGTGCTGGCGGCGCTGGTCATGGGACTGGTGACATTCGGCCTCGGTCTTCTGAACGTGCCGGGCATCGTCATGTCCATCGTGGTCGGCGCGCTGCTGATCGCGGTGATCGCCCTGCCCCGGCTCTGGGCCATGCTCCGGAGGGGATGATGGAGAAATACGCGTTCCGAATGATGCTCAAACCCGGCATGGCGGATGAATACCGCCGCCGCCATGACGAGATCTGGCCGGAACTGGTCGAGCTTCTGCGCGAGGCCGGGGTGCAGGATTACTCGATCCACCTGGACCCGGAATGCAACGCCCTGTTCGGCGTCATGTGGCGGCGCGAGGATCACGGCATGGACGCGCTGCCCGCCCATCCGGTCATGCGGCGCTGGTGGGCCTATATGGCCGATATCATGGCAACGCATCCCGACAACGAACCCGTCGCCGTTCCCCTCATCCCGATGTTCCACATGCCATGACCCATATCGCCGTCATCGATATCGGCAAGACGAATGCCAAGCTGGCGCTGGTGGACGGAGAGACATTGGCCGAGATCGCCGTCGTCACCCGCCCGAACCAAACCCTGCCAGGGCCGCCTTGGCCGCATTTCGACCTAGAGGGGCATTGGCAATTCTTCCTGGCGCATCTGGCGGAATTTCACACCCGGCACGGCATCGACGCAATCTCCGTCACCACCCACGGCGCGGCAGCGGTTCTTCTGGATGCCGATGGCGGGCTAGCGGCACCGATGCTGGATTACGAGCATTCCGGCCCGGATGATCTGCGCGACGCATATGAAGCGGTCCGCCCGGACTTCACCGAGACGGGTTCGCCAGGCCTGCCGCTCGGGCTGAATCTCGGGGCGCAGCTTCACTGGCTGTTCGCGAACCAGCCCGGACTGCTGGATCGCACGGCCAATATCGTCACCTATCCGCAATACTGGGGCTGGCGGCTGACCGGAGAACTGGCCAGCGACATGACCTCCCTTGGCTGTCACTCCGACCTGTGGAACCCATGGCAAGGCGGGTTCTCGTCACTGGTCGGTCGATTGGAACTTGTGGGCAAGATCGCCCCGGCCCGGCGCTCGAACGATGTGCTGGGGCATATCCGGCCAGAGATCGCGGCACGGACGGGCCTGCCCCCCGCCACTCCCGTCGCTGTCGGCATCCACGACAGCAACGCCTCGCTCTATCCCTATATCCTTGGGCGCGAGGCGCCGTTCACCGTGGTCTCGACCGGCACATGGGTCGTCGCGATGGCGGTGGGCGGAGAACCCGTCACGCTTGACCCGGCCAGAGATGTGCTGGTGAACGTGAATGCCCTGGGCCAACCGGTTCCCTCGGCCCGCTTCATGGGGGGACGGGAATACGAGATCATCCGGGCAGGCAACGAGCCCCGACCATCCGATACGGACCGGGAAGCGGCATTGCAAAGCGGCCTGATGATCCTGCCTGCGGTCGAGCCGGGTTCCGGCCCATTCGCCGGTCGAGACATGCGCTGGACGGCGCAACCAGCCAATGAGGGTCAGCGCATGGCTGCATTGTCGTGGTATCTTGCGCTGATGACCCATAGCTGCCTTGCGCTGATCGGCTCGCGCGGGCCGGTGACCGTCGAGGGGCCATTCGCAAGGAACCCGGATTTCCTTGCCATGCTGGTCACCCTGCATCCGGACGGAATCGAGACCGCCCAATCCGCCACCGGCACCTCGGCAGGGGCTGCATTGCTGTGCATGACCCACGCCGAAGCACCCGCCACGATCCGCACTCCTCCGCCCGCAAATGCCGCATTACTGGAGGAATACGCGGAAAAATGGCTGTCGTTGGTGAACCCGAACAGCCCGGCATCACGCTGAAACCACTTAATCCATTCTTCTTCATGCAAATATCCCGGGGGGCGCCGGGGGGCAGGCAGCCCCCCGGCCATCGCGGGATGCGGATTCTCACGTCCGGCGATTTTTCACTTTTGACAATATCGATTAATTGTAAAGTGTTTCATACAAATGTAATCTAGTCTCAACGACATCGCTGCGGACCGGTGCGATTGCCGGTCAATCATCGGAAGGGGGAGGAACCGCATGACGCTTGAACAATTCAGACTGGACGGAAAAACGGCGCTGATTACTGGCGGCAATCGCGGGATCGGGTTGGCCATCGCGCAGATCTTCGTCCAGGCGGGCGCCTCCTGCATGCTGACCAGCCGCAGCGAAACACCGGGTCTGAAGGCTCTGCTGGAGCAAGAACCGGACCGGGTAGCCTGGATCGGCGCGGATGTGAATGACGAGGATGCCCCGGATCGGATCGTCAGCGCCACGCTGAAGCGGTTCGGGCGGCTGGATATCCTGGTGAACAATGCCGGCGTCGCCGATAACGGCAATTTCCACGAATTCACCGACGCGCAGCTGGATTTCGTCATGAGCACGAACCTGATCGCGCCTTTCCGTATCGCGCGAGCGGCGATCGCTCCGATGCTGAAACAGGGTAGCGGTGCGGTGGTGAATATCGGCTCGATCTCGGGCTACGTGGCCAACAAGCCGCAATTGCAGGTCGCCTACAACTCTTCCAAGGCGGCCATTCATCAGATGACCAGGACCATGGCGTTCGAATATGCCGACAAGGGAATCCGGGTCAACGCGCTGGCGCCGGGCTATGTCGTCTCGGACATGACGGCGGGCGGGATCGCCGACGCGGAATGGAACCACGTCTGGACCGCGAATACACCAATGGGGCGCTTTGCCGAACCCGTGGAAATGGCGAATTGCGCGCTGTTCCTCGCCTCCGACGCGGCAAGCTATGTCACCGGCGCGATCCTCGTCGCCGATGGCGGTTATACCACGCATTGAACAGGGAAGGACGAGTCACATGGCAGAGAAACTGAACGACAAGGTCGCACTCGTGACCGGTGCCGCCTCGGGTATCGGGCTGGCGACCGTGAAATCGCTGCTGGAGGCGGGTGCGAAGGTGGTCATGGCCGATCGTGACGAGGTAGCGCTCGGGCGGCTGACAGGTGAGCTTGGAGAAAACGCGATCCCGCAAGTGACCGATCTTCTCGACCCGGCAAGCTGCGCGGCGATGGTGCCCGAGGTTCTGGAAAAAACCGGGCGCATCGACATCCTGCACTGCAATGCCGGCACCTATATCGGCGGCGACCTGACCGAGACCGATCCCGCAACCATCGACCGGATGCTGAACCTGAACATCAATGCGGTGATGAAGAATGTCCATGCCGTCATCCCGCATATGAGCGAACGCGGCAGCGGCGACATCATCGTGACCTCTTCGGTCGCGGGGCATTTCCCGGTGCCATGGGAGCCGGTCTATTCCGGTTCGAAATGGGCGATCACCTGCTTTGTCCAGACCATGCGCCGACAGCTGAACAAGCAGGGCATCCGCGTCGGACAGGTGTCTCCGGGGCCCGTGATCTCGGCATTGCTGGCGGACTGGCCCGAAGAGAACCTGCGCAAGGCCAAGGAATCCGGCAGCCTGATCGAGCCGGAAGAAGTTGCCGATGCGGTCATGTACATGCTGACACGCCCGCGCAACGTGACGATCCGCGACATGATCGTGCTGCCGACGAATTTCGATATCTGAGCCTGCGGCAGTAACCGGCTAGGGAGGGAAAACCATGGCTGAATTCACGGGGCTGAGCGTATTGATCACAGGCGCAGCGGGCGGCATCGGGCGTGCGATGGCCGAGGCTTTCGCGGCGGAAGGGGCGAGGCTCGCGCTGGTCGATATCTCGGACGCCTCGGATCTGGCATCGGAATTGCCGAGCGATCGCCGGGCATATGAGCTGGACCTTTCGGATGGCGAGGCCATCGCACGGACCGTGCCGGTAATCGGCGAAGAGATGGGGATCGACGTGCTGATCAACAATGCCGGTTTCGGCATCGTCTTTCCCGCCGAAGAAAGTGGCGCGGCCCGTATCGCCGATTGGGACCGGACGATGAATATCAACCTGCGGGCGCCATGGCTGATGTCTGCCGCCGCTTTGCCGTGGCTGAAGCGGTCCGGCCGGGGAAGGATCGTCAATATCTCCTCCCAGGCAGGTGTCATCGCGCTGACGGATCACGTCGCCTATGGCGCCAGCAAGGCTGGGTTGAACCTGGTGACCAAGGTGCTTGCCGTGGAATGGGCGAAATTCGGCATCACCGTCAACGCAATCGCTCCAACTGTGGTGGAAACACCGATGGCGGCGATTGGCTGGGCGGGAGAAAAGGGCGAGCAGGCCAAGCGTGAAATCCCGGTTGGACGCTTCGCCCAGCCCTCGGAAATCGCCGCCGCCGCGTTGTACCTGGCCTCATCCGGCGCAAGTATCGTGAACGGTGCGGTGCTGATGGCGGACGGAGGTTATTCGGTCAGGTAGGGCCGCGGGAATGGCGGGGCTACGCTGTGGATTGCGCTCCGCGGTGGCCGGGGCTCTGCCCCGTCGCCGGCAGGTCTCTCGAACCAGTGGGCGACCTGCCGCCGACCCCGGGATATTTGCGTGAAGAAGAAGGGGCGGAGTCGCACCCAGGCAATCACGCTATTCGTCAGATACATCCAGCTTTCAGCAGGGTGTCGACCATACCGTCGAGGTCGTCCCTGACCACCACCGCACCCGCCCCATACAGTTTCTCGCCATGATCCTGACGAATGCCCTCCAGATGCGCACCTCCGGTAAAGCCGACGGCGGGCATGCCTGCGGCGAGGGCCCCCTTGATACCGTGGGGCGAGTCTTCCATCACCACGCATCTTTCCGGATCGACACCAAGTTGGGCAGCCGCGAACAGGAACAGGTCTGGCGCGGGTTTGCCATGTTCGACCTGATCGGCGCTGAAGGCGCGATTTCGGAACCAGCGATCCAGTCCCGAGATTTCCAGCGTCGCACGCATCCGGCGCAGGGAGCCACCGGTCGCGATGGCCATGGCAATACCGCGCTCCTGCAACATGTCCAACAGGTGGGGCACGGCATCATAAGGCCGGAGCCGCTGCTGGTGAAATGTCTCTATCAGGCGGGTTTCAAAACGATCCGCGAAGCCTTCGGGACAGGGACGACCTGTTCGCTCGGCCACATCGCCGCAGACCACGCTCAGCGATACGCCAAGAAACCGACGGCCCAGCTCTGCCACGCTGACATCCTGAACCCCTGCGGCCTGCATCTCGGCTGCAAGGGCCTGAAGTGAAAAGATCTCGCTATCGACGAGACAGCCATCGAGATCGAAGATGACGGCTCGCGTCCCTGGCATCCTGCATTCCTGTTCTTCACATAGGCCGGATCTCAAAGTCGGCGTTCAGTTTTGCGATCGAACAGATGCACTTTGGTCGTGTCGATGACAAAGCCGATCTGCTCGCCGGGATTGGCGTGGACGCGGTCCTTCACGACGGCATCGATCAGGTCTTTGCCAACGCGGGCAAAGACCTGTGTCTCTGATCCCGTCGGCTCGGTTACAACGACATCGACCGGGATACCACCCTCACCGATGGCGATATGTTCGGGGCGGATGCCATAGGTTACCTCTTGCCCTTCGGCCAGATCCACATCCGGCACTGGCAGCTCAAGCCCGCTCTCCGAGACGAAGCGGCGCACATTCCCCTGCCCCGAGATCCGGCCATGCAGGAAATTCATTGCCGGAGAACCGATGAAACCCGCGACGAATACGCTTTGCGGATTGTCATAAAGGTCCAGCGGTGCGCCAATCTGTTCGACCCAGCCATCGCGCATCACGACAATCTTGTCGGCCATGGTCATCGCCTCGATCTGGTCGTGGGTCACATAGACGATCGTCGTCTTGAGGCGCTGGTGCAATTCCTTGATCTCGACCCGCATGGTCACGCGCAGCTTGGCATCAAGGTTCGACAAGGGCTCGTCGAACAGGAACACCTGCGGATCGCGCACGATGGCGCGGCCCATGGCGACACGCTGGCGCTGGCCTCCCGAAAGCTGCTTGGGATAGCGGTCCAGCAGATGGGCGAGATCGAGGATCGAGGCGGCGTGCCGGACCTTGTCGTCGATCTCGGATTTGGGACGCTTGGCCATCTTCAGCGGAAAGCCGATATTCTCGGCCACCGTCTTGTGCGGGTAAAGCGCATAGCTTTGGAACACCATCGAGATGTCGCGCTCTTTCGGGGGCTTGTCGTTCACGACCTTGCCGCCGATCGAGATCGTGCCGTCGCTGATTTCCTCCAGCCCCGCCAGCATCCGCAGCAGCGTGGATTTGCCGCAGCCCGAGGGGCCGACGAGCACGACGAATTCGCCATCCTCGATATCGACGCTGACGCCATGCATCACCTGCACGCTGCCATAGCGCTTGATGACGTTGTCAATCTGGACATTTGCCACGGTTATTGCTCCTTATTGCGGCAGCTCGATCTGCATCTTCACATCGCCCGCAGGCGCGGAAGCCGCGATCTCGAAGGCGCGCACGCTGTCCTTGAAACCGAATGTCCGGGTGATCAGCGGCTTGACGTCGATGGCCCCCGAGGCAAGCATCTTCACGCAGCGCGGGAAGACATGCGCATAACGGAAAATGTTTTCAACGCGCGCCTCGCGCACCATCGCCGCCCCCGCATCGTAAGAGATAGGATCGGGTTGGCCGCCGATCATCACGACGCAACCGCCGGGCGCCAGGGGCGCAAAGACCCCCGCCGCAGCCCTGGGCGAACCGGTCGCCTCGAACACCACATCCGCGCCCCAGCCATCGGTGTCGCGGGCGATGATCGCCTCGACATCCTCGGACCCGGCATTGACCGGGGTGATCGCGGGGCTGAGCGCCGCGGCGATGTCCAGTTTCGGGGTGGCAAGGTCGGTGACATAGACCCGCGCGCAACCGGCGGCCAGCGCCGATATCGCCGTGACCAGGCCGATGGGCCCCGCCCCCATGACCAGCGCAACATCGCCCGGCTTGATCCGCGCCTTGGTGGCGGCGTGAACACCGACGGCCAGCGGCTCTACCATCGCCGCCTCGGCGAAGCTGACATTGTCGGGCAACAGGTAGGTGAAAGCCTCGGGATGCACGCAGGTCGGGCGCAGGATGCCATGCACCGGGGGCGTGGCCCAGAAACGCACTGCCGGATCGACATTATACATCCCCAACCGGGTCGCGCGGCTGTTGGGATCGGGGATGCCCGGCTCCATGCAGACGCGATCTCCGGGTTTCAGCGTCGTGACCTCCGGGCCGGTCTCGATCACGATACCCGAAGCCTCGTGCCCCAGGATCATCGGCTCGTTCACCACGAAGGGACCGATGCGGCCATGGGTATAGTAATGCACGTCCGAGCCGCAGATCCCGACCGTATGCAGGCGGATGCGGACATCGCGGGGGCCAAGCGTCTCTTCCTCGCGGTCGATCTGCGGGAAGTCGCGCAGGGACAATTCATCCTTCGCTTCCAGAACAAGGGCTTCCATGATTCAACCTTTCCGAATGATGTACACCGCCAGAACCGCCGAGATCGCGCAGCAGATCCAGATCGACAGGCCCAGGGGCTCGATGAAGCGGAACCAGAAGAGCGACAGGGCGACCCAGATCACGACGCTGATGAACAGACGGTCGAACCAATTGGTCTCGATGGGCAGAAAGCCCGGCTTGGGAGGCTTGGTATCTTCGTTCATGTCGTCATCCCTTAACCGCGCCGAAGGTCAGACCCGTCACGATATGCCGCTGCACGAGGCTGAAGATGATCAGCGCGGGGATCAGCGTGAAGACCGAGATGGCGGCCATGATGCCCCATTCGGTGCCCGTGGTGGTCACATATTCGGACAGCCCGGTCGTCAACGTGCGGGCGTTGAAATTGGTCAGGGTCGCGGCCAGCAGATATTCGTTCCATGCGAAAACCCATGTCAGGATCAGCGTGACGGCAAGGCCGGGGCGGGCCAGCGGAAAGACCACTTCCGAGATCACCTTCCAGGCGCTGGCCCCATCGACATAGGCGGCCTCGTCCAGCTCCTTGGGAATGCCGTCCAGCGTCGGCCGCAGCGTCCAGATCGCGAAGGGCAGATTGAAGGTGCAATAGACGAGGATCATCCCGGTCCGGGTGTCGGCCAGGGAAAAGTCCCCGATCCTGTAAACCTGCGTCAGCAGCAGGAACAACGGCAGCAGGAACACGGCGGGCGGGGCCATGCGGTTGGTGATGGTCCAGAAGAAGATGCTCTCCTTGCCCGGCAGGTCGAAACGCGACAGGGCGTAGCAGGCCATGAAGCCCAGAAGCGTGCAGAGCACCGCGTTGCCGGTCGAGATCACCAGCGAATTGATCATATAGCCACGCAGGGTGCGATCACCCAGCACATCCAGGTAGTTCTGCCAATAGACATCGGACAGGATCACGCTCGGGGTCGAGAACAGCTCGACGGCGGGTTTGACCGAGATCACGAACAGCCAGTAGATCGGGAACAGCGTCAGAAAGCTGATCAATGTCCAGAACAATACGGGCAACCAGCGATTACCTTTCCTCATCTGCCTAGCCCTTCCTGGTGTTGCGCGGTGCGATCAGGCTGACATAGAGCAACCAGCACGCCACGATGGTAAGATAGAGGACCACGACCGAGATCGCCGAACCATAGCCGTAATTCGTGCGTGGAAAGACCTCCTTGAAGATATGCACCCCCAGGTAACGGGTTGCCGATCCGGGTCCGCCGCCGGTCAGCATCAGCACCTCGTCCACGGTGCGCAGCGCATCCATCAGGCGGATGAAGACGGTGGCGATGATGGCGGGACGGATCATCGGCAGGGTGATGTGCCAGAATATCTGCCGCTTGTTCGCGCCGTCGATCTGCGCCTGCTCGAACGGGTCGGGAGGCAGCGATACCAGCGCGGCGATCAGCGACAGCGTCACCAGTGGCGTCCAGTGCCAGATATCCATGATCACGGTCACGGTGAATGCCTGAAGGGCGCTTTGCCCGATATTCAGGTTATAGCCGAGCCAGTCATCCAGGATATTCGGCAGGATCCCGATGGAAGGCGTCGTCATCAATTTCCAGATCGATCCGACGATGATCGGCGCCATGATCAGCGGCAGGGTATGGATGGTGCGAAAGAACGCCTTGCCCGGGAAATCCCTCATGAAGGCCTGCGCCAGCGCATAACCGATGATCAGTTCCGAGACGACAGCGAAGAAGACGAAGGCGATCGTCACGCCAAACGAGGCCAGGAACTGCGCGTCGAACACGACCCGGCGGTAGTTCTCGGCCCAGTTGAAGATCATGTCGGGATTGACCGCGAACGGGTTCCACTGGTGAAACGACACGAACAGGACATAGATGAATGGCACCACGCCAAAGAAGAAAAGAAGGATCAGCGTCGGGGCAAGAAGCGCCCAGCCCAGTGTCTTGGAATGCATTGGCCTGTTCCCAACCTATTCGCGGACAGGCTGCCCCTGCCAGCGCCGTGCCGGATGAAGCGCCGCCGCGACCATCGCCGCGACGGCAAGGCGGTTACTCGCGATAGCCGAGCGAGCTCAGCTCTTCCTCGGCCTTGGCGGCCATCTGGTCCAGCCCCTCGTCCGGGCCGATATCGCCGGTCAGGATCGAGTAGAAGATCGGGGCCGTCGCTTCGCGAACCTGCGCGTGGAAAGGATAGGCCGGTGCGCCGCCGAACAACTCGCCCTGATCGCGCAGCATGTCGAAATAGCCGCCCAGTTCCTCGTTCAGCGCCTGCACCTCGGGATCGTCATAGGTCGCGTCATTGGTGATCCGCGATCCGGCCAGCGCCCAATCCGCCTGCAATTCGTCCTGCGCGATATATTGCAGAAACAAAAGCGCGGCCTCCTTGTTCTTCGAGGTGACCGGCAGGCCGAAGGCACCGCCGTCATAGTAACCCAGATAACCCTCGCCGCTCTCGGCATCCTCCAGCACACCTTCGGCCAGTGGCGGCAGGGCCACACCGACATTGCCGACGACCAGCGACTGGTTCTCGTCCGAGGCGATCCACGCCGCGTTCTCGCCGTAGACCAACCCCTGCGCGGCGCGACCGGCGGCAAAGGTGGTCGCCACTTCGGTCCATGTCGATTGCACCGACTCGGGCGGCGCGATGTCGCGCAGATGGAGCCACCATTTCAGCGCCTCCTTGGCTTCGGGAGAGTTCATCCTGCCGCCGTTCTCGACCGTGGCGGCATAGTTGTTCTCTGGGTCGATTCCCCAGTTATAGACGCCGAAAGTCGGCGCGACGGATTCGAAATATTCATACCACGATGCGGCATGGCCGGTATGGGCCTGAGCGGTTGCGCCCCACAGATCCATGTCGTGATCCTTGCCCCATTGGGTAAAGAACTCCGCGATCTCGGTATATTCCTCATGCGTCTTGGCAGGGGCCAGTTCGCGGCCGGTCTGCTCTTCGAACGCCGCCATGATCTCGGGATCCGAGAACAGGTCCGTGCGATAGAGATAGGGCTTGATGAAGGCCTCGACCGGCATGCCGTAAAGATGGCCGTCATCGTCGCGGAAGAATTCGGCAAAGCTGGTCAGCATCGATTCTTCGAATGTCGGCGATTTGAGCTCTGGCTTCTCTTCCAGCGTGCCGGTGATGTCGGTCAGGAAATCGCGGGCCAGATAGGCATAGACGATATCCTGTTCGATATAGACCATGTCATAGATGCCGGTTCCGGCCTCCATGTCCTTGATGGCCTTGTCATACATCTGGTCCCATGACGTGGTCTCGATATCGACGCGGATGCCGGTCAGCTCCTCGAATTGCGGAGCGAGCACGTCCTTGATGTAGTTCGAGGGTGGCGTCGCCTCGGTCACGCCGCGCAGGGTCACACCCTCGAACTGCGCCCCCGCCTCTTTCCAGAAACTGTCATCCTGCGCCGCGGCCATGCCGGCGGCAAATGACAGAGCCAGTGCCGAGGCACCGATCTTCAAAGCAATATTCATGATTGTATCCTCCCCTATGCGGGCCCTCCGCCTGCCGTGATGGGCATGTATGCAGGTGGTTCCGCTTCGCCTCTGCCCGCATCATGACAAATGTATGAGCAACCATGCAAGAGGAAATTGCGTTTGTAAGTTATATTATACAATTGTATGGCCGGTGCATTCAGCGCCTTGACGAATTTTCGAAACTCGTGATGGGATACACAGATGGATAATATCGATATTTCAGAAGAAGATGCGTTTCTCGCCCAGGTCTGCTGGCAATATTACGTCAACGAATTGACCCAAGCCGAAATCGCCAAATATCTGGGGGTCACGCGACTGCGTGTCAATCAGGCCATCCAGAAGGCGAAATCGACCGGAGCTGTCCGAGTGCAGATCGAGTCGCCCTATCTGCCGCGGATTGAATTGCAGGAAAGGCTGCAGGAACGTTTCGGTCTGCGCCGGGTCCAGGTCGCCCCCACCCACCCGCAGATCTACGATTTCCATCGCCCGGCGGGTGCTGCGCTGGCCAGCTACATGCTCGACCGGGTGAAATCAGGGGAATGGCGCAGGATCGGGGTCTCATGGGGGATGACCTTGCAGGCCACCATCGACCGCCTTCCCAAGCTGTCCATGCCGGATGTCGAGATCATCTCGATGATCGGTGGCACAAGCCGGGGAGAGATGTTCAATTCCTTCGGCATCGCATCGGGTTTTGCAGAGCGTTTCGGGGCAAGATACTCACTTCTGGCCGCGCCGATTTTCCTGGGTGAAGAGGTCGAACGCCGCGCATTCCTGGCGCAGGAAAATTTCGAGAAACATTTCAAGAAGCTCGAAACACTGGATGCCGCGATCCTGACAGCCAGCAATATCTCGGCGAAATCCTACCTGATCTCTTCGGGTCTGCCCGAGGGCGTCACATCCGAAGGGTTGATCGCATCCGGGGCCATCGGCGATGTGGTCTGCCGCTTTCTCGATATCGATGGCAAGCTGGTCTCGGACAAGCTGGACCGGCAGACGATAGGGATCGAACTGGAGATCCTGAAATCCGTGCCGGACCGAATCCTGGCGGCAGCGGGACCGCACAAGGTGGACATCATTCGAGTCATCGCCAGCCAAGGCATCGCCACGACATTGATCACCGATGACGTGACCGCAAAGCTACTGCTGGACGAATAGTGCCGGGCATCCCGGTCTTTATTCCCTGCCTCAGAGCCTTCCGACCTCGACAGTCTTGGCACCTTTCGCCTTGGCGAGAAGGCACAACCAGTCATGGGCCACGGTTGCGGCCGCAATCGCGGTGATCTCTGAATGATCATACGGGGGCGAAACCTCGACGATATCCAGCCCCACCAGGTTCAGACCGCCAAGGCCGCGAATGAATTCCAGCGCCTGCCACGAGGCGAGTCCCCCCGGCACAGGAGTCCCCGTTCCGGGAGCAAAAGCCGGGTCCATACCGTCAACGTCGAAAGAAATGTAAACCGGAGCATCACCGACTCGCTCGCGCGCCACCTGAATGGCGGCGTCGATGCCGTTGCGATGAATCCACGGACTGGTCAGGATCTCGAAGCCGAAATCCTCGTCATTGAAGGTCCGCAGGCCGACCTGCGTGGACTTGCTGACATCGATGATCCCTTCGCGCGCAGCACGCAGGAACATGCTGCCATGGTCAAATTGCACCCCGTCATCTTCCCATGTGTCGCAATGGGCGTCGAACTGGATCAGCGCAACCGGCCCGTGCTTTTTCGCATGTGCTCTGAGCAACGGATAAGCGATCGAGTGATCCCCGCCCAGGGCCAGCGTCCGGGCACCGCCTTGCAGGATTTCATCGGCATGGGCCTCTATTGCCGGGCGGACGGTTTCGGGATGGTGCGGGTCCAGATGCACATCCCCGTAATCCACGACCGACAGGATTTCGAAAGGATCGAAGCCGAATGGAAACGCCTTCAGTTCGGCCAGTTGAACAGAGGCGGCTCGGATCGCCTGCGGCCCCAACCGGCAGCCGGGCCGAAAGGTGACCGCATTGTCATAAGGCACCCCGGTCACGGCAACATCGACCCCTTCCAGATCACGGCTGTAATTGCGGCGCAGAAAGCTGAGCACACCGCCATAGGTCATCTCGTGCCAGCGGCCCTTGGTCGTGTCCTTGCGGCGAAAGGCCTGGTCACCCTTGCTCGGCATGTTCCTTGCTCCTGTCGATTCGCGATGTAGTCGCGATCATATCCCGCGCCCCTTATCCGGCATTTGCTGCTCGATTAAAATCCGAGCCTGTCGCGCAGCGCATACCACCATGAGCCAACCATGGAGTAAGGCACCCGGAACATCCGTCCGCCGGGGAACGGATACCAGGGGACATTGTCGAACACGTCGAAACGGGTCAGATCGCCGTCAATTGCCTCGGACAGGATCCGTCCGAAAGTGTGGGAACCGGTGACGCCGTGGCCGGAATAGCCATGCGCGAAATAGGTGTTGTTTCCGATCCGGCCCATTTGCGGCACGCGGCTGAAGGAGAGTGCGAAATTCCCGCTCCAGGCATAGTCGATCCGGATGTCTTTCAACTGCGGAAAGACCTTGTGCAGATTGGGCCGCAGCTTGGCCTCGATATCGCTTGGATCCGTGCCGCCATAGACCGTTCCGCCGCCGAAAAGCAGGCGCTTGTCGCCGGACAGACGATAATAGTCGAGAATATAGCGGATATCCTCGACACAAGCATCCCGCGGCAGAAGTGAATGGGCGCGCTCTTCGCCGAGCGGCTCTGTCGCCATGACCTGCGTCGATACGGGCATCACGCGCGACGTCAGCGTCGGCACCACGTGGCCAAGATAGGCATTTCCGCAAAGTACGAGCGTCTTGCAGGTCATCTCGCCCTTGTCGGTTTTCACGACCGGTTTCTCGGCCTCGGTATCGACATCGATCACGGGCGACATCTCGTAGATCGTGCCGCCAAGCTTCTCGAAAGCCGCGGCCTCGCCGAGGGCCAGGTTGAGCGGGTGCATATGGCCGCCGGTATAATCGATCAGCCCGCCCTCGTAGAGATCGGAGTTAACGTGTTCGCGCAGCTGGTTCCTATCCAGAAGCTCCTGGTTCTTGATACCGTAGCTAGCCCATAGCTTCATCCGCTCTTCCAGCTCTTTCATGTGAGCCTTGGTCAGACCGGTGAAAATATTCAGATCCTTCAGATCGCATTGGATGTCATAGGTCTTGACCCGCTCGCGGATGATCTCTCCGCCCTCCTGGACCAATCCGGCAACGAATGTGGCAGTGTCCTGGCCATAGCGTTTCCGGATGGTTTGCAGGCTCGCGTTCAGCCCGTTGACGATCTGCCCGCCATTGCGGCCCGAGGCCCCCCAACCGACCCGCGCGCCCTCGATGATCGCGACCTTGTAGCCCTTTTCGACAAGGTGAAGCCCGGTGGACAGCCCGCTGTAACCGGCGCCGACGATACAGATGTCGATCTCGTCCTTGCCCGTCAGTCGGGACCGGTCGGGCGACGGGTTGGCCGAGGCAGCATAATAGCTGTTGGTGTGGCTGCCGTCACCGGCATAGGGATGCGTCATAGCGTTCATCACACGACCTCCAGATAGGAGTGATACTCGAAATCGGTTACATGCCGGCCGAAGCGCTTGCTTTCCTGTGTCTTGCACTCGACCAGCATGGTCTGAAGCCGCTTGGAAAACACCTCGGGGACATGCTTTCCCCGGGCAAAGGCGTCGATGGCACTGGCCCAGTCTAATGCGAGATGCGGCAGATCCAGGCGATAGGCATCCCCGACGATGGCAGGAGGCGGCACCATATCGTTCTCGATCCCGATCAGCGCACCGCCCAGGATGCTGGTCAGCACCAGATAGGGGTTGGCATCCGCCCCGGCGACCCGATGCTCGATCCGCCGCGCCTTGTGGCTTCCACCGGGAATGCGGATGGCGGCGGTGCGGTTCTCATAGCCCCATGCGGCCTTGGTGGGCGCATGCGTTCCCGGCATCAGGCGGCGATAGGAATTCTCATGCGGGGCGAAAGTCAGGCTGTTTTCCTGCATCGTCGCGAGCAATCCAGCCACAGCGTTGTGCATGAGCGGCGAGCCCTCTTCTCCACCGTTGTCAAAGACATTATCGCCATGTTCGTCGAGCAGCGAGAAATGCACATGAAGCCCGCTACCGGCGCGGTCCCCATAGGGTTTGGCCATGAAGGTGCCGGCATATCCGTGCTTGCGCGCGATCCCGCGCACCACCCGCTTGAACAGCACCGCATCATCCGCTGCACGCAAAGGATCGCCGACATGTTTCAAGTTGATCTCGAATTGCCCGGCCCCGTTTTCGGAAATCGCCGCATCCGCCGGGATCCCCTGCGCGGCGCAGGCATCGTAGACATCGTTCAGAAAGCCGTCGAAATGCTGCAATTCGTCCAGCGACAGAACGTCGTCCGTATCCAGGCGCTTGCCTGTCACCGGAGAACGCGGCGCATCAGGCCGGTCGCCCGACGGATCGCACAGGTAGAACTCCAGTTCGGTCGCGACGACAGGGGTCAGTCCCCTGGCCTTGTAGCGATCGGCGATCCGCCCCAGGGCACGGCGGGGATCTCCCTCGAACGGCGTGCCATCCTCTCGCCGCATCCACAGCATCGCCATCGCCGTGGGACGTTTCGACCAAGTAATCGGCAGCAGGTCCCGGCCCGTGAAATCACACAGCCCGTCTGAATCGCCGGTCTCGAACAGCAATTCGCTGTTCTCGATATCCTCGCCCCAGATATCCACGCCCACGACCGAAAGCGGCATCCGCATCCCGCCCTCGACGACGTTATCCGCGTGATCGACCGGAACCCGCTTGCCGCGCAGGGTGCCGTTCAGATCGCAGACACAGGCAAAGATCGCCTCGATCTCCGGTCGATCCCTCAGCCATTTTTTCGCGCGGTTGGCAGGCATGATTTTTCCTTAATGATACCAATTATAAAATTGTGATACCTTTTTATGATTTACTATATCAATCCTTCCCAGAGTCAATGTTTTCCGCATATAGTCGGGATCGAGCATTGGACGGATTCTCGCATGGGCAATAAACAAGACCTGAAGATTCCTGACATTCCCTTGGACAAGGACCGCACAACCCAGGAACATGTCTATTCACGCCTGCGCTATGCGATCATGACCGGGGCCATCCCGCCGGGGACCAGCCTGACGATGCGCGGCCTTGCCCAAGGACTGAACCTCAGCCCGACCCCGATCCGTGAAGCGGTTCGCCGGCTAAGCTCCGAGCATGCGATCAGGATTCTCGAGAACCGTCGGATGCAGATCCCCGCAATGACCCTTGGCCGCTTCGAGGAATTGGTGGCGCTGCGCATTACTCTCGAAACTCACGCCGCCGAGCGCTCCCTCCCCTATATATCTGATATATTTATAGAAACGCTAACGGCCATCGATAAGGAAATGGACCTGGCGATATCTGATAACGATCTTGACCGGCTGACGATCCTGAATCAGCAATTCCATCGGTCGCTCTATACGATCAATCCTCACCAGGTCTCCATGCCGGCAATCGAAAGCATCTGGCTGCAACTTGGGCCTTTCCAGCGGCAGGTCATCGAACATGTTGCGGAATTCTACAAGGTCGATCGGCACAAGGAACTTTTGGAGGCCCTGAAAGCCCGCGATGCCACCGCCCTAAGGGCTGCAACGGAAGACGATATCAGCGAAGGAGTAAGCCATAGCGGTCACCAGTTGCTGATCCGGGCAGCGTCGGGTCATCAGATGGGCTCAGTCGATTGAGATGTTCCGTCTGCATTTAGATGAAAACATCGGCCATTTGCCGCCTTCGGTACTTTGGAAGGTTGTCAGTCCTCCACGGCCTCGGTTCCGCACCAATCCGCGATGAACAATGCCATCGCCTCGGTGATCCTGCGCAGGGAAGGCAGGCTAACGCATTCATCCACACCATGGATGTTGCGCGAAACCGGGCCATAGCAAAGCGCCGGAATCTTGTTGTACAGCGCATAGACCCGCGTATCGAGATACCCGGCAGTCATGAAGCTTTCCAGCGGCTTGCCGCAAGCAGCCTTGTGCGCCTCGGCCAAGGCGGCCTCGGCATCTGAACCGGGTTCCAGCACGTAGCCCTCGGCGTAAAAGCCGTTGAAGACGACTTCAGGCGGATTATTGGCGAGGAACCTGTCGGATTGCCCGAAAGCCGCGATCCGTTCGGTGATCTCGCGCGCGGCATCGGCGGCGCTGCGCCCCGGATAGATCGAGACGCGGCAGTCGATATTGCACCATGACGGCACCGAGGACGCCCAATCACCGCCTTCGATCTTGCCGATATTGAGATTGATGGGATGGGCCTCATCCTCGAAATGCGGATGTTCGCCTTTTTCGGCATTCCAATCGGCCTCGATCGCGCGCAGGGCTCCGATCACCCGATAGGCGGTGTCGATGGCATTAGCCCCCTCGCCCATTTCCCGCACATGCACGGGCATGCCCCGCAGCTTGACCTGGAACCACAACACGCCGGTGTTGGCGCGAACCAGCTTTTCGTCCTCGGGTTCAGGGATCAGGACCGCATCGGCGGTATAGCCCTGAAGCCATGTCTGCAGCGCACCATTGCCGGTGGATTCCTCTTCCACAACCGATTGTACATAGACGGTCGCCGCCGGTTGCAGCCCGAGCCGGCGAAGCGCATCCAGCGCGAATATATTCGCCGCAGCACCCGCCTTCATATCAGCGGCGCCACGTCCATACATCCAGTCCCCGTCGATACGGCCAGAAAAGGGCGGGTCGCGCCACATGTCATGCAGCCCCTCTGGCACGACATCGAGATGCGACTGCAAGATCAGCGAGTGCCCGGTTTCGTTCCGGGGCCGGTGAATGCCGACGATGATGGGCGCATCCGAATGCTGCTCTGACCAATGCGAACCGCCAAGGTGCGCGGCGATGACCTCCCTATCCATTGCAAAGCGATCCATCGCGTAACCGCGCGATTTCAACTGGTTGAACACGAAGTCCTGGATCGGATGTTCATGCCCGCGCAGAGACGGCATCGCGACAAGCTGCTGCGTGAAGGCGATCTGATCGTCGAACCCCTCCTCGACGGATGTCAGGATGCGGTCCCTGAGGGTTGGATCGAGCGGCATCGGTTACTCCTTTCGGCTGCACCGTTACATCACGGCTTCAATCAGGAACGGGCCGGGTTCGCGCGCGGCATCCTCGATGGCCCGCTGCAATTCGCGGGTATCCTCGACCCGCCGCCCCGACACCCCCATTCCGCGGGCAAGCGACACAAAATCCAACTCGGGGCGGTCGAGATCGAGCATGTTCAGCGCATCAGGTCCCGGATTCGCGCCGACATTGCGCAATTCCCCCTTGAGGATCTCATAGCTGCGATTGGCAAATATCACATTGGTGACATTGAGACCTTCGCGGGCCTGTGTCCAGAGCGCCTGGATCGTGTACATCGCCGAACCATCGGCCTGACAGGCGATCACCGGACGGTCGGGTGCACCAAGCGCAGCCCCCGTGGCCAATGGCAATCCGATCCCGATCGAGCCACCGGTCAGTGCCAGCCAGCTTGTCGGCGCGGCCCCCGCCGCCGCGGGATAGACATGGCCACCTGCAGTGACCATCTCGTCCGTGACAATGGCGCTCTCGGGTAGTGCATTGGCGATAGCAGCTGCCAGTGTCTCGCGGGTGATCGCGCCGGGTTGCGGCGCGGGCGGCAGCGGGCCATCGACCGGCCTGCCCGGCCTGGCGCCTATCCGATCGGCCAGCGCGGCGATGGCCGCCGGGCCGTCGCCATCCAGCCCCGCCAACCGGATGATCTCGCAATTCTCGGGCAAAACGAGGCTGGGCTTGCCCGGATAGGCGAAGAAGGCGACCGGCGGCGGCGTCTCGATCAGGATCGCCCTTGTGAATGGGCGCAGGCATTCCAGCGCCTCGTTGATCGGATAGGGAATCTTCGGCACCTCGAACCGGCCCCGGCCCCGCTCGGTCCGGCGGCTCGAGACAGGGGCAAGAACACGCGCGCCGCTGCGTTCCGATATCCCCTGCAGCAATGCCAGCGCGGCGATGTCTTCGAGGACCGAATTGCCCGCCAGAATGACGGTGTTTTCATCGCCTTCCAATGCCCTGACGGCCTGGGACAATGCAGTTTCGTCCAACGGGGCGGGACCCTCTGGCTCGATCACATCCGCCATGACCCCGCCTTCATCCCAACCGATATCCGCCGGAGCCACGAGCGTGGCGACACGCCCCGGCTTACCGCGCGCCGCCGCCAGCGCCTCCATTGCATCGGCGGCAAAACTTTCCGCCGAACCGGCCGAGCGCACCCAATCGCTGAACGGGGCCGCCGCGCCCTCGACATCGCCCGAAAGCGGCGCATCATATTGCTGATGGCGCAAGGCATGGTCGCCGACAATATTCACCATCGGCACCCTGCCCTTGCGCGCGTTATGCATGTTGGCCCCGGCATTGGCGAGACCGGGTGCAAGATGCAAAAGCGTCACTGCAGGTTTCCCGGCCATGCGCGCATAGCCGTCTGCTGCGCCGGTCACGACACCTTCGAACAGGCCCAGCACACAGTGCATCAGCTTGGTACGATCCAACGCATCGACGAACTGCATCTCTGATGTGCCGGGATTGGCGAAGCAGACCTCCACCCCCCCGGCATGCAGGCTGCGGACGACGCTTTCGGCTCCGTTCATGTTCTTGTCCTCAACGGTCATGGGATAGGATTGGATCATGCGGATATCTGCTGTTGCAGAATGTCGAGCGACTCCGTCACCACGCCGATCATCTCGTCGATCTCGGCGCGCGAAACGATCAGGGGCGGGCAGAAGCCCATCGTATCCCCCATGTTGCGCGAGATCACGCCCCTGTCCTGCATGATCCGGTTCATCAGGCCACCCCGCTGTGCAGGTGTATCACCCGGCTTCAGTTCAATCGCCCCGATCAGGCCGATCCCCCGTGTTTCGGCAACCAATGGATGATCGGCAAATGCGTTCAGGCGTTCTTGCATATAGGCACCGGTTTCCGCCGCGTTGCGGACGAGATCCCGCTCTTCGATGATGGCGATATTCTCCAGCGCCACCGCCGCGCCCACCGGATGCCCCGAAGCGGTAAAGCCATGCCCCAGCACGCCGATCCTGTCGCTTTCCTCTGCGATCGGCTCGAAGACGCGCTCGTTGATCATGAAGGCGGAGAGCGGGAAATAGGACGAGGTGATCTGCTTGGACATGACCAAGACATCCGGTTCGATGCCGAAGGTTTCGCAGGCGAACATCTTTCCCGTTCGTCCGAAGGCGCAGATCACCTCGTCGGCGATCAGCAGGATGTCGTGACGCTTCAGCACGGCCTGGATCTTCTCCCAATAGGTCCGGGGCGGAACGATCACGCCCCCCGCGCCCATCACCGGCTCGGCGATGAAGGCGGCGATGGTGTCGGGGCCTTCGCTCTGGATCAACGCCTCCAGCTCCTCGGCGCAACGGGTGGCGAAATCCTCTTCGCTCTCGCCCTCCTTGCCCTCGCTGCCGAAATGCGGCGCCATGGTGTGCAGGACATTCGAAATCGGCAGATCGAACGACCTGTGATTATTCGGCAGACCGGTCAGGCTGGCCGAAGCGATGGTAACCCCGTGATAACCGCGCAGGCGGGAAATGATCTTCTTGCGCTGCGGCTGGCCAAGCGCGTTCGAGCGATACCAGAGCAACTTGACCACTGTATCGTTCGCTTCCGAACCCGAATTGGTAAAATAGACCTTGCTCATCAGCGCCGGCGCGATCGAGATCAATTTTTCCGCGAGATCGATGACCGGACCATGCGATTTATGCGAGAAGGAATGATAGAAGGGCAGCGCCTGCATCTGCCGCGTCGCCGCGTCTACCAACCGCTGCTCGTTGAAGCCGAGGCCGACGCTCCATAACCCGGCCATCGCCTCGAGATAGCGCTTGCCATTATTGTCGAACACATAAGGCCCCTCTCCGCGTTCGATCACCAGCGGGCCGATCTCAAGATGCCGGGCCGCATTCGTGTAGCTGTGCAGGTGATAGGCAATATCGCGCGCCTCCTGAGAGTTCATGCCGCTGGCCACCATGATCTGTCCTCCTGAGATTGTGGATGCGGAAACGGAAAACCTTCCCGCGAGAATCCGGTGAGGTGACTATTGCGCCCAATTCTTGCCGGTTCAACATTTTCGATGCATGATGCATCAAATTACATCGTCTTTCAGTCATGGCGAGGCGCTAGGCTTTGAAGGAAATCAGCAAGGATTCGCTAGGCGCGACCATCTATGACCAGTTGGCGCAGGCGCTCGTCCGGGGCATGCTTCGCCCGGATCAGAAGGTGACGATCCGGGGACTGGCCGAAATGCTGGGAACGAGCTCCACCCCGGTACGAGACGCGATTCAGCGCATGTTGCAGGATCAGGTGCTGGAGCAGCGCTCTTCCCGCGATGTCCGGGTGCCAGTGCTGGAGGTCGCGCAATACCTGGAAATTTCTCGTATCCGAATGGAACTGGAGGGCATGGCCGCCGGGCAGGCAGCCGAACGGGCGACTGCAGGCGATATCTCGCGCCTGAAGCGGATCGTTGCGCAAACCGAGACCGCCATGGCAGCAGACAGGTGGATACGCGCGGTCGAGTATAACCAGCGCTTCCATTTCGCGCTGGCCAGCATGGCGGATATGCCGGTTCTGCTATCGATCCTGCACCGGCTGTGGCTGCGGATGGGGCCGCTCATCGCCGGATATTACGATTCCGCACGCGGGGATCTGGTCGGGCATCATCACGAAATCATCGCTGCCTGCGAATCTCGTGACGGGGCCGCGGCACGGGCGGCCATGCGTGCCGATATCAAAAAGCCCAGAAAAGGGATCATTGCCTATATCAACAGCTTCGAATCCGGATGACATGAAACTGGCATCCAGAAAAAGCTTAAAATCCTGCCCGACTTCGATAGGCTGACAGGTAACAAATCAGGAAAAAAGAACCACAGGGAGAAATAAGGCATGAGACGTCAAGTCCGAAATCTTATGGCAGCATTGGCCGTAACCATTGCCCTGCCCGCCATGGCGCAGGAGCCGCAAAGCGGCGGAACGCTGAACGTGGTCATCCAGCCAGAGCCGCCGGGATTGATGATCGGCCTGCTCCAGAACGCCCCTACCCAGATGGTCGCCGGTGACATATACGAAAGCCTGCTGCGCTATGACACCGACCTGAATCCGCATCCCGGCCTCGCGAAGGAATGGAGCATTTCCGAAGACGGCCTGACCTATACCTTCAAGCTCCATGAAGGTGTGAAGTTTCATGACGGTGAGGAATTCACCTCCGAGGATGTGAAATTCTCGATCGATGTATTCCTGCGCGAAACCCATCCGCGCCTGCGCACCTCGCTGGAACATCTCGAAAGCATCGAGACACCGGATCCCTATACCGTCGTATTCAAGCTGAAGAACCCCTTCGGCCCGTTCCTCGGCCTGTTCGAGCCGGGCACCGCGCCGATGATCCCGAAACATGTCTACGAGGGGACGGATTTCGCCAGCAACCCCGCCAACAACACACCGATCGGCACCGGCCCGTTCAAATTCGATGAATGGGAGAAGGGCAGCTATATCCACCTGGTGAAGAACGAGGATTACTACCTGGAGGGCAAGCCCTACCTCGATGACATCTATTATCATGTGATCCCCGATGCCGCCTCGCGCTCGGTGGCCTATGAGACCGGCAGGGTGGACGTGCTTCCCGGCGGCTCTATCGAAAATTTCGACGTGCCGCGGATCAAGGAAATGGAGAACACCTGCATCACCGACAAGGGGTGGGAGCTTTTCGGCCCGCTGGCATGGATGTGGGTCAACCATGACAACCCGCCACTCGACGATCTGAAGGTCCGGCAGGCGATCATGCATGCGGTCGACCGGGAATTCTCCCGCGATGCGCTTTGGAACGGTCTGGGCAAGGTCGCGACGGGGCCGGTCTCGTCATCGACGCGCTTCTATTCGGATGCGACCCCGGATATTTCCTACGATCCCGAGAAGGCAAAGGCGTTGCTCGAGGAATCCTCCTATAACGGCGAGACGATCCGCCTGCTTGGCTTGCCTTATGGCGAAACATGGCAGCGTTGGGCCGAGGCGGTGAAGCAGAACCTCGCCGAGATCGGCATGGATGTCGAGATCGTCGCCTCGGATGTGGCAGGGTGGAACCAGAAAGTCAGCGACCGCGATTACGATCTGGCCTTCACCTACCTTTACCAATACGGCGACCCGGCCCTTGGCGTGGCGCGCAACTATTTCAGTGACAATGCGGAAAAGGGCTCGCCCTGGAATAATGTCGCGAATTACCAGAACCCGGAAATCGACGAGATGTTCGAGGAGGCTGCCCTGATGGTCAGTCCCGAGGACCGCGAAAAGGCCTATGCCGAGATCCAGGACATCATCGTTTCGGATGCCCCGAATATCTGGCTCCTCGAGCTGGGCTTCCCGACGATATCCCGCTGCAATATCCATGATCCGGTCACCACGGCGATCGGGGTGAATGACAGCTTCCGCGACACATGGATCGAACAGTAACCGGGTGTTCGCCTTTTGACCGGGGAGGCGGCCTTTCCGCCTTCCCGGATATCTCGCCAACAGCAACGGGAGAACAGGTTTGACGCGGTTCATCCTCGGCAGGTTGGTCAAGTCAGTCTTCATCCTTCTGGCCATCCTGATCCTGAATTTCTTTCTGATCCACGCCGCCCCCGGCGATCCCGCCGCCGTCATGGCCGGCGAGGCCGGTGCCGCAGATGAAAAATTCCTCGCCGATCTGCGCACAAAATTCGGGCTGGACCAGCCGCTTTACGTCCAGCTCTGGATCTATCTCAAAGGCGCGGTGCAGCTTGATCTGGGCTTCTCCTTCCGCCAGCAGATGCCGGTGGCGGACCTGATCTGGGACCGCCTACCCGCGACCCTGCTACTGACAGGGGCTGCTTTCGTATTGTCGCTGGTCATGGGGGTGATCGCGGGCGTCGCCGCCTCTGCCCGCCAGGGGACATGGGGAGACACGGTGATCTCGACCCTCGCGCTTCTGTTCTATGCAACGCCGCTGTTCTGGGTCGCCCTGATGGCAGTGGTGGTCTTTTCGGTCTGGCTCGGCTGGTTGCCGGGTTTCGGTTTCGAGACCATCGGGGCGGGCTATACCGGGTTTGCCCGCGCGCTCGATATCGGCAAGCACCTGATCCTGCCCGCGACGACATTGGGGCTGTTCTTCATGGCGATCTACACGCGTATGACCCGTGCCTCGATGCTGGAAGTCTCGCGCCTCGATTTCGTCAAGACCGCCCGCGCCAAGGGCCTCAGCCGCGGCGTGATCCAGCGCCGCCATGTGCTGCGCAACGCGCTTTTGCCCGTCATCACCCTTGCCGGGTTGCAGGCGGGGCAGGTTTTCGGCGGCGCGGTCCTGACCGAGACAGTCTTTGCCTGGCCCGGTATCGGCCGGCTGATGTTCGAGGCGATCAACCAGCGCGACTACAACGTGATCCTTGGCGTTTTCTTCGTATCGGCGGCGATGGTGCTGCTGTTCAACCTGATCACCGATGTCATCTATGTCTTTGTCGATCCACGCATAAGGCTGACCGAATGAGGGATTTCTGGAAACGATACTGCCGCAATCGCGGCGCGATCATCGGCCTGCTGATCCTGACGCTGGTCATCCTGGTCGCGATCCTCGCGCCGCTGTTGTTTCCGCAAAGTCCGTGGAAGATGGTGCAGCGCCCCTTCCTGCCGCCCTTTGCCCAGGGTGATCTTCTGTTGGGCACGGATGCGGTCGGCCGCGATGTCATGGCCGGGCTGGCGCATGGTGCCTATGTCAGCTTGCTGGTCGGGCTGGTCTCGACCATCGTCGCACTGGCCATCGGCGTGCCCATCGGCGCAAGCGCAGGCTATTTCGCCGGCAGCGTGGACGATGCGCTGATGCGCTTTACCGAGTTTTTCCAGACCATACCCAGTTTCGCATTAGCCATCGTGCTTCTGGCGACCTTCCAGCCATCGCTGACCTTCGTCATCATCGCCATCGCGATCGTCAGTTGGCCGCCCGTGGCGCGGTTGGTCCGGGGCGAGGTGCTGAGCCTGCGCACCCGCGAGTTCATCGAGGCGGCCACCCTGTCGGGATTGAGCAACCTGCAGATCATCACGCGGCATATCCTGCCTAACGCCTTGCCCCCGATCATCGTGCTGGCCTCATTGATGGTGGCACAGGCGATCCTGCTGGAAAGCGCACTCTCGTTTCTTGGGCTTGGTGATCCCAACATTATGTCATGGGGCTACATGATCGGGGCCGCCCGCACGGTGATCCGCGAGCAATGGTGGCTGTCATTCATGCCGGGCATGGCGATCCTGCTGACGGTCCTTGCCCTGAACCTGATCGGCGAAGGGTTGAATGACGCGCTGAACCCGCGGTTGACGAGGAAATCGAAATGAGCTTGCTGTCGATCCGCGACCTGACCATTGCCCTGCCAGAGGGTGCTGATCGCGATTATGCCGCCCAGGATATCGATTTCGATCTCACGCCCGGTGAGATCCTCTGTATCGTCGGCGAAAGCGGCTCGGGCAAATCGATGTCGGCCAATGCCGTCATGGGGCTGCTTCCGGAAGGAGTGAAGCCCGTCTCCGGTAGAATCGATTTCGATGGGCGTGACATCCTGGGCCTGCCCGAGAAAGAGATGCTTGCCCTGCGGGGCGGGCGTATCTCGATGATCTTCCAGGAGCCGCTGAGCGCCCTGAACCCGCTGATGCGCATCGGCGCACAGATCGAAGAAGTGTTCGAGGCGCATGGTGCCCTGACCCGCCCCGAGCGGCATGAACAGGCGCTCCGACTTCTGACCGAAGTCGGCATTCCCGATCCGCAGACAGCGATCCGCGCCTACCCGTTCCAACTGTCCGGCGGTCAGAGACAGCGGGTGATGATCGCCATGGCCCTTGCGCTGGAGCCGGATATCCTGATCGCGGACGAACCGACGACGGCGCTGGATGTCACGACGCAAGCGCAAATCCTCGATCTGATTGAAAATCTGCGTCAAAAGCGCCAGATGGCGGTGATCTTCATTACCCATGATTTCGGCGTGGTCGCCGATATCGCCGACCGGGTGATCGTCATGCAGACTGGCAAGATCGTCGAAACCGGCAGCGCCGACAAGGTTCTGCTGCGGCCAGAACATCCCTATACCAAGGCGCTGATCGATGCGATCCCACGTCTGACCGGGGGCCATACCGGCAGCAAGAACGAACCGAGTGAACCGGTCCTGTCAGTCGAAGGACTTTACAAGACATTCTCAACCGGCAGTGGCAAGCTGTTCGGCAAGCGACGTGTCGTCGAAGCGGTGCAAGACGCGAACTTTCAGCTTTATAAGGGCGAAACCATTGGAATTGTCGGCGAATCCGGCTCGGGCAAATCCACCCTTGGCCGCTGCCTCGTCCGGTTGATCAACCCGAGCAAGGGCCGCGTATTGCTGGATGGCGAAGATATCGCCCATATGCCGGGCGCGGAACTGCGTGAACGCCGCCGCCGGATTCAGATGATCTTTCAGGATCCCTATTCTTCGCTCAACCCCCGGTCGCGCGTCTCGTGCATTCTTACCGAGGGGCCGATTGCCTATGGCACCGCACCGGGCGACGCACGAAACCGGGCAGGCGAACTGCTGGAACTGGTCGGACTGGACGCCTCGGCGATGAGCCGCTTTCCGCATGAATTTTCCGGAGGCCAGCGCCAGCGGATCGGAATCGCACGCGCCCTTGCACTCGACCCGGCCATCATCATCGCGGATGAAGCCGTTTCGGCGCTGGATGTCTCGATCCAAGCCCAGGTCCTGGATTTGCTTGCCGATCTCAAGGCACGGCTGAACCTGTCGATGCTGTTCATCACCCATGACCTGCGGGTCGCGGCACGAATCTGCGACCGGATCATCGTCATGCAGAAAGGCCGCATCGTCGAGACCGGCCCCGCAAGCAAGGTGCTGCACGATCCAGATACCGACTATACCCGCAGCCTGCTGGCTGCCATTCCGGGGCAAGAATACGAAAAGGCACTCGCCGGGGCAGAATAGTGGCTGTGTGGCGTAGATCGGAATTCCGGCGCCTCGCCAAAGCTGCGGCGAGGCACGGGATCATGCTGATTTCTCCTTCCGGATCAGCAATACCGTGCCCGCCGGGTCGGACGTCCAATGGCCCGTCACCGTGTCGAGCGGTTCCAACTCGTCTCGTTCCGGGCTGCCAAGCCGTTCGAGTGCCCCGTCCGGATCGTCGGTGAACAGTTCCAGCCAGACATCCGATTGGCTCTGATGCGAAACGCGGTCGATCCATAGGGTCATGCCTCCGAAACTGAAGCCGACACTGTCGTTCAGAATCCGCGAAACCTTCAGGCCGACCCGGTCCCGGTAGTAAGCCACGGTGCTGTCCCATTGATACAATGGCACCTTGATCGCGATATTCTTGCCCGGCCTCATGATCCTGTCCTCCAGCATGTCAATCCATCCTACTTGTAGAAGCCGTCGCGCAACCGGATACCGTGTTCCAGCCACGCCTTCATTGCGCAAAGCATCCCGGTCCAGCCCTCACAATTCCCAAGGCAGGACTTCAGACCGGCATCCGTGTCGGGCCAGCCATATTCACTGATCCGCACCAATGTGCGGCCATCATCGAGCGCCTGGAATGTCATCGCCACGGTGGTCCATGTGTCCGGAACGCCATGTGCCTCCCATTCCAGGATGATCTTTTCGTTCGGCACGACCTCCTGCACGCGAACCGGAAACGCGCCGGGAAAATCGTGGAAATCCCAGGTCACCTCGGCCCCTGCCGCCAGCACCCCCTTGGCACCGCCGGTCGTGAAGAATTGCGAAAGCCGGTCCGGGCTGACCACCGCGTCGAACACATCGCCGACAGGTTTCGCGATCCGGCCGCTGACTGTGAATTTCGGTTCCATGGCACGCTTTCTCCTTGTGTTGATTCCATTCATGTTATATTTTTATAACATGATGGTTGAAGATCAGGAAGACATGCTTTTCAAGGCACTTGGCCATCGGGCCAGACGCCGGATGCTGGATCTGATGAAAGACGGGCCGAAAACCACCGGAGCCCTGTGCGAGGCGCTGCCGGAACTGGATCGATGCACGGTCATGCAACATCTCAGGGTGTTGGAGGCGGCCGGGCTGGTCATCGTCGAACGATGCGGCCGCGAACGGTGGAACCATCTCGATGCGTTGCCCATCCATGCTGTCCATGAACGGTGGATTGGCCCTTATGCCGCTTATGCGGTCAACATGCTGAATCAGTTGAAACATGCAGTGGAAGAGGATGCCGCACCATCCAATATCCAAAATATCTAGCGATGGCAGGCGATGAAGCCGGCAGCGCCTTCCTCCGGTGAAGCACGGCACTTGGCCGAGGGCGCCTCTGGTAACTGTATTTTTCAGTTGGGCTGAGCGCACCAGGTCTGACGAAATTTGCTTAAAGCATTGGCCAAGGTAACGAGCTTGCGGGCCACGGCGCGAGGTGGTGCAAGCTCGATACGCCGAAGTTCTGCGATGCGATCCCCTTCGATAGACCGGATGCCGCGCCGTTCAGCGCCACCTTAGTACAACCTTGCCGGATTGGCCTGATTTCATCGCGGCAAAACCCTTTTGGAAATCGTCCACGGCCATCCGGTGGGTGATCACCCGGCTAACATCCAACCCGTTCTGCAGCATGGCGATCATCTTGTACCAGGTCTCGAACATCTCTCGGCCATAGACACCCTTGATGGTGATCGCCTTGAACACGATCTGCGACCAGTCCACCGGGGACTTGCCGGGCGGAATGCCCAGAAGCGCGATCTTGCCGCCCATGATAAGCGCCTCGACCATCTGGTCCAGCGCCTGCTGGCTGCCTGACATCTCGAGCCCGACATCGAAACCCTGCTTCATCCCGAGATCGCGGATCACGTCGCGCAGATCCTCCTTGGACACGTCCACAGCGCGCAGATTGCAGCAGACATGTTCCGCCAGTTTCAACCGGTCGGGGTTGATGTCGGTAATCACCACATGCCGTGCACCCGCATGCCGAGCCACCGCAGCCGCCATGATGCCGATCGGTCCCGCCCCGGTGATCAGCACATCCTCACCCAAAAGATCGAAACTCAGTGCCGTGTGAACCGCATTCCCCAGCGGATCGAGTATCGCCCCGATCTCGTCGGGGATGTCATCCGGCAGCGGCACCACATTGAAGGCCGGTAGCCGCAGATATTCCGCGAAAGCCCCCTGCACATTCACGCCAATGCCCCGCGTGCCCGGATCGAGATGGAACCTTCCCGAGCGGCTCTGGCGACTGTCGGTGCCGACCACATGCCCCTCGCCCGAACAGCGCTGTCCGACCTCCAACCCGGTCACGTTGCGGCCGATCTCCACGATCTCACCGGCGAATTCGTGCCCGGTGATCATCGGCACCGGCACCGTGGCCTGCGCCCACTCATCCCAGTTCCAGATATGGATATCGGTGCCGCAGATACCGGTCTGGTTCACGCGGATCAGCACCTCGTCGGGGCCGATCTCGGGGACCGGCACCTGCACTATCCACAGCCCCTCCTCAGGCCGGGACTTCTCAAGTGCCTTCATCGTGTTGGGGCGCGTCATCGGATCACGTCCAGTTCGCGACCCACCTTGCCGAAGGCGGCAAGCGCGCGGTCAAGCTGTTCAGTCGTCAGCGCGGCGTTCATCTGTGTGCGGATACGCGCCTTTCCATGCGGCACCACCGGGTAGAAGAAACCCGAAACATAAACGCCTTCCTCGAATAGCCGCGCCGCCATCCTCTGCGCGAGCGGTGCCTCGCCCAGCATCACGGGGATGATCGGATGCTCACCTGGCAGCAGGTCAAAGCCCATGTCGCTCAATCCCTCGCGCCAGTAACGCGCATTCTCGAATAGCCGCGCCCTCAGATCGGAGCCTTGTTCCACCAGCCGAAGCGCCTCCAGCCCGGCGGCAACGATAGACGGCGGCAGTGCATTCGAGAACAGATAGGGCCGCGCTCTCTGCCGCAGCAGGTCAATCACCGGCTGCGGCCCGGCGATGTAACCGCCAAGCGCGCCGCCAAGCGCCTTACCCAGCGTCCCGGTCAGAATATCCACATCGACACCGAAATGATCCGGGGTGCCCGCACCGCGGTTCCCCATGAAACCTGTCGCGTGGCAATCGTCCACCATCACCACCGCGTCATGCTCTTTCGCCAACCGTGTGATCTCAGGCAGGTTCGCCAGATATCCATCCATGGAAAACACACCGTCCGTGGCGATCATCACATGACGTGCGCCCGCGTCGCGTGCCTCGTTCAGCTTCGCTTCCAGATCGCTCATGTCATTGTTCGCGTAGCGATAGCGTTTTGCCTTGCAAAGCCGGATACCGTCGATGATCGAGGCATGGTTGAGCGCGTCCGAGATAACAGCATCTTCCGGCCCCAGAAGCGGCTCGAACAATCCGCCATTGGCGTCGAAACACGCGGCGAAGAGGATCGAGTCGTCTTTGCCCAGGAACGACGCCAATTTTTGTTCCAGCTCACGATGCAAATCCTGCGTCCCGCAGATGAACCGGACCGAAGCCATTCCGAACCCTTTTTCATCCATCGCTTTCCGCGCCGAACTGATCAGGTCAGGATGGTCCGCAAGCCCAAGATAATTGTTGGCGCACAGATTAATAAGATCATGATTTTCAACATAAATATTAGCACTCTGCGGGGATGAGATCATTCGCTCGCGCTTCATCAGGCCATCGGCTTCGATGCCTGCAAGCTCGTCCTGCAGATGGGCGATGAAACGATCGGGCATGGGAAGACTCCTGCTTGTTGACAGTATTTCCTCTACCATCACGGAAAAGATTCCGCAATTATGGATTCCCTGGCCGTCTCCGCTAAGCCATCACCCACCCTTGACGACAAGAAAGGCCCGCGCCTGAACTTCCGCCTGTATCCGATGCGGCACATCGGCTGCGTAACGCGCGGTTTCCCCGGTATTCAGTCGGTCACAAGCTTCGCCACTGGTCACTGTCAAAGCGCCCTCGAACACTGTCAG
Organism: Paracoccus saliphilus; assembly: GCF_028553805.1. NCBI lineage: Bacteria > Pseudomonadati > Pseudomonadota > Alphaproteobacteria > Rhodobacterales > Paracoccaceae > Paracoccus > Paracoccus saliphilus. Next base: position 3,326,457 of record NZ_CP067140.1, read on the forward strand.
ATATTCTCGGGTGCCACGAGCATGCGGCGCGGAATCCAGCACGCCGTCCTTGACGAAGCGCAGTTCGTAAACTTCGTGGGTTCCGGCATCCTCGGGCGGCGAAAGGATTCGGATCGTGCAGCCTGATCCGCGGTTCTCGATGGTCGGAACCTCCTGAGCCCGCAGCACCTCGATCTGACTGATCGCCTTATCTTCCAGCAGCCCTGCGAAATCCACCTGCAGCGCCCGCGTCAGGTTCCACAATGTCGACACGGTGGGCGAGGATTCGCCTCGTTCGATCTGGCTCACCATGCTGCGGGACACGCCGGACAACCTGGCTACGGCATCCAGGGAAAGCCCCTGCGCCCGCCGTGCGTGTTTCAACCGCGCAGGAAGAAGCGACAATATGGCATCAGGTTTCTCCATGAACCCGGAAGTTAAGACCCGCATCGATGACTTTCCAGCGCAATCGTCAATCCCGAAGCGAATTTGGACCGCACATCGCCATAACGACTCCTCGGTTACAGATGTCACCGGCTGGAACGGACCGATATCGATAGTCGTGCTTGAAACCGATCTTGGCAAGGCCGTGTACAGCCTCATCGGGCTGAATGAGACCGGTGCTGTGATTTTGCGCCGCCCCCTTGCCCTCGCTGGGCACAGCACGTCACAAATTAAATCAATCCGATATCGGCAAAGGCGGCGTCGGACCGCTTTCTTCCAGGTGCCAGACAGCATGCCACGCGCCGCCCTGCCGCTCCAACACCAGGAAGTTCCGTTCGGCGACATAGCGTTGCTTTTGTCCCGGCAGTGGCAGGATACGGATCGGGTGAGCGGGCAAAGGGGCCTCGCCCAGCCCAGCCAGCCAGCCCAGCCCCCTTGCATAGCCCTTGGGCGGAGCGCGGTGCGAGATACCCGAGGCGACCAGCTGCTGGATATGTTCTGCCCCCGTGCCCATTTCAGCCCGTGTCGCAAGGTGAATCTCGCCCGAGATCACAGTGAGCGGACCGGCTTTGCGCAACTTCAGCATCTCGCGCAGCATCTCGCACCATTCAGCGCGATGGGCGCGGCTCTGCCATTGGTCGCGCAGATCGTCCTCGTAATGCTGCATGCGGGGGATCGCCATCATCAGCATCTCGACCAGTGAGAGGCGGGGACCGAGCATCGGCACGCTCGAGACAACCATGACCTGCCCATCGACCGGCTGGACCTGCCTCAAGCCATGCCAGCCCGCCTCCCCCATGACCCGATGACGCGTACGTTCCGAACGCAGATCCGGCGCGATGATCGTCAGGTTCGGCAAGGTCCGCCACCAGCCCAGATTGGTGCCGTTCGCGTCCATGAAGAGATCGGGGATATCCGCCTCGGTCGCTGCATGCTGGAACAGCAGATACATTTCACGCGCAGACTGGAACAGCGCTTGCCCCACCGCGGAATTGGTCCGGTTATCCTTCAGCGATCCCCAGCCATCGCAGATATCGTGATCGTCCCAGATCGACAGGCTGGGAACCGAGGCCGCCAGCCCGGCATATTCCGCCGCCCCCATGACATCGAGATATCGATGCACGAAGCGTTCGCGCAAATATTGCCGCAATTCCTCGATTTCCGGCGGGGAAGCGTCGCGAGGAGCCCTGTCGGGCCATTTGTCGCTCAGCGGATGTCCACGGGTGACTTCATCGGCATAGATCTGATCGCCGCCCTGAAGTATCAATGCGAAGGGGGCCGTCTCATGCTGGGCGGCAAGGCGCGCCCACATGGCGTTGCGCTCGGTGCCGTCGCGCTCGAGATCGCCCTCTTCCTCGCCATTGCAGGAAACGAAAGCGATCCGCATATCGCCGGTGACATCGGTATTTACGGGATGGACACATCCCTCGAACTCATAACCATCGTCATCCGGACCAAGCTGGAAATCATAACGCCAAACGGAAATGCCGGCCAGTTCAGCCAACTTAACGGCGTCAAAATGCGTGTTCCCGACCCGCAACCCTCCCGGAGCATCCACTCCAAGCGGGCGAATGACCAAGGCGGCCAGCCGCATGATCCCGTCGGCATAGCTGCGAAAATACAATAAGGGACCCAGTGATCCCTCTGAATATGCGATTGTCACGTCCTGATCTTCCCTGTCCCGGTTTGGCAACAGATAGGTGGGATCGGCGCGATGTCGAGTCTGTGCGCACCGAGATAACCTATCCTTGATCCAGCCCCGAGCCGCAATCCGACAAGGACCAACCGTTGTGATTCAGCCACAATCGACGAATATCCCGGGGCGTGGATCGGAAAACACGGCGATAGATTTGACATTCCTTAGTGTTTTAGTCGATCAGTCGGCGCAACAATTAACCTTCCTCCAGACAGGTCTTGCCATGCATTCCAGTTTCCGCATCCTCCAGCTTGCCGGTGTCAGCACCATCGCCCTTGCCACGGCAGCGCTGGCACAGGACGATCAGAATGTCATCGTCCTGGACCCGATCGTCCTGACGGCAACCACAGATACGGCGGCGGCCCCAGAGGGCTATGTCGCCACCTATGGGCAGATCGCCACTAAATCCGACACGCCGCTGGCGGAAACCCAGCAATCCGTCTCGGTCGTGACCAACCAGCAGATCAAGGACCAGGGAGCCGAGAACCTTGGTCAGGCGCTATCCTACACCTCTGGTGTCCTGGGGCAGCCCTTCGGAGCCGACGCCCGTTTCAACAATCCCACCTTCCGGGGTTTCTCGGCCGAGAGCGCGCAATATGTGAACGGGCTTCGGCAGTTCCGCTATTTCGGGGCGCTGTCCTATGAAACCTATGGCATGCAACAGGTCGAGGTCCTGCGCGGTCCATCCTCGTCCCTGTATGGCGCCGGCTCCCCCGCCGGGATTATCAACCAAATACAGAAACGGGCGCAATCGACCGATTTCGGAGAAGTCGGTATCGGCTATGACAGCAACCAGAGCGCGCAAACGTTCTTTGACGTCAACCGCACCGCCTCGGAAGATCTGTCCTGGCGCCTGACCGGCATTGCCCGGGACGACAGCACGCAAATCGAGGATCTGACCAACAAGCGGGGTTATCTCGCCGGTGCAGCCCGCTGGAATCCCGGTGATGGGACAACCATCGATTTCCTGGCATCCTACACGAATGATTCACCCATTTCGCCAACGGGTGTACCGGTCGCACTGGCGCAGAACCCCGATGTGGATCATGACTATCTGCGCGAGCTTTATACCGGTCAGAAGAACTGGGATGACAGCGACCGCAAGATGTGGAACCTCGGCGTCGAGGTCAGCCATGAACTGGATAACGGCTGGACGCTCAGCCAAGGGTTCCGCTACGAAAAGCTCGATTGGGAATACAAGAGCACCTACCCCATCGATGTGATCGAGGGCAATTCCGACGTCTTTACCCGCGGCTCGAGCCATCAGATCGAGGAAAGCGACGCCATCAGCCTTGATACCCGCCTGTCCGGCGAGGTGGTAACGGGGCAGGCAGTCCACCAGTTCTTGGTCGGCGTGGACGCACTGAAATATGAAGCCGACGAGAGCAGCCAATTCGGCTCCGCTCCGGATCTGAACTGGCGCGCCCCGGACTATTACGGCCCGGATCCGGTCTTCATCGGAGAACCGAGCGCCGGAAGCGTCACCTTCAAGCAGGTCGGGCTGTATGTGCAGGACGAGATAGCCTACAACAACTGGCGCGGCTCGTTCGGCCTTCGCTATGATTGGGTCGAACAGACCGGCAGCCAATATGGCAATCCCGCCGAGTTCAAGGATAACGAACTGACCGGCCGCGCCGGACTGTCCTATGTCTTTGCGAATGGCGTGATGCCCTATGTCAGCTATGCGACATCCTATGATCCGGAGACCGGGCTGGATCTCGACGAAAACATGCTGAAGCCCACCGAAGGCAAGCAGTGGGAAATCGGTGTCAAGTATGAGCCGACCGCATTTGACGGCCTGATCACGGCCTCGGTCTACGATCTGCGCCAGACCAACGTGAAATACGCTATCCCGGACACTACCCCGACCCGCTATCAACAGATCGGCGAAGTGAAATCCCGCGGTTTCGAACTGGAAGCCACAGCCGAGATCGCAAATGGCTGGGACCTGCGCGCCGGCTATGCCTACAACAAAACCGAACAGATCGCTGAAGGAGAAGCCACTCATGGCAATGCCATGGTAAATGCCCCCCGGCATCTGGCCAGCATCTGGCTCGACCGCGACTTCGGCAACGGCTGGCGTGTCGGCGGGGGCGTGCGCCATATCGGTTCGCGTTTCACCGACACCGCGAATACGGTTGAACTGGACGACGTCACGCTGGTCGATCTCGGAGCGTCCTATACCCGCGGCAACATCGAGACCTCGCTGAACGTCAGTAACCTCACCGACGAAACCTATGTGGCGAGCTGCGGCTTCTCTTACTGCTCATATGGCGAGGGCCGCACCGTGGCGGCCAAGGTCAGCTACAAGTGGTAACAGGCCGGGCCGTGTCCCTGAGTCCTGACCGTCGCACCTTCCTGACCGCCGCTGGCATGATGCTGGCGGCGGGCTTGCCTTTGCGGGCAGCTCCGACGCGCCCCCGGCTCGCCGCAATCGATTGGGCGATGCTGGAAACTGCCATTGCCATCGGGCATATGCCGGTCGCTGCCTGCGAGTTGATCCGCTTTCGCGCCGATGCGGTCGAGCCGGTAATCCCCGATGATGTCGTCGATCTGGGCCTGCGCGGGTCGCCGAATTACGAGCTGCTGCAGCTCACCCGCCCCGACCTGATCCTGAGCTCGCCCTATTACACCCATTACGAGGAACGACTGAAAGCGCTGGCACCAGTGCTGTCGCTGTCCTTTTATACGCCCGGTGAAGCGCCGCTGGCCAAGACTTTGGCGGCACTGAACGCGCTCGCCGAAGCGGTGGATGATCCGCAAGCAGGCGAGCGTGCCCGGCGCGAGGCCGAAGCCACGCTCGACCGTCACGCAAAAGCACTGGCCGAGTTTACCGACCGTCCCGTCTGCCTGGTCAATATCGGCGATGCCAGACATCTGCGCGCCTTCGGATTCGACAGCCTGTTCGGCAGTACGCTGACGCGGCTTGGCCTGCGCAATGCGTGGAGCGGAGGAACGAAGTTTAGTTTCATGGCCCCCGTGCCCATCGAACGGTTGGCAACAATGCCCGAGGCGCGGCTGGTCATTGTCGGGGAAGTCCCCGTGGAGGCGCAACGGGGGTTGTCGCGCAGCATGTTGTGGCAGGCCCTGCCGCCGGTCAGTCAGGGACGGCTTTACCGGTTACCCGATGTGAACGCATTTGGCGGGATTCCATCGGCGCTGCGCTTTGCCCGGTTGCTGGAGCAGGCATTTCGCGACGGACCGGCAACCGGCATATGAGCCGCAGCATCCGCATATGGCTGCCGCTTGCGGCGCTCTTGGCATTCGGCCTGTGGTGGCTGGCGGCGATCCGGCAGTTGCCAATGGCCGATTGGCCCGCTTTGCCCTTCCGGCCCGACGGGATGAGCCTGCAGCAAATCCTGATGGCATTTGGCCTGATGCCGCGCGGGGTGATCGCCCTGCTGGCCGGGGCCGCACTCGGGTTATCGGGAGCGATCCTGCAGGCGGTGCTGCGCAACCCGGTGGCGGATCCGACCACGCTCGGCATCTCGTCCGGGGCGCAGCTCGCGCTGGTCCTGGCGACGATCGTCGCTCCCGGCCTGCTGGAGGCCGGGCGGTGGCCCGTCGCCATGGTCGGGGCGGGGCTAGCTGCCGGGCTGGTCCTGCTGATCGGCGCGCAACGCGCGTTTGCGCCTGTCACGATGGTCATTGCCGGGATGCTCGTCGGGATGACCGCCAGCGCCATTGCAACCGCCGTTACCCTTGCACAGGGGCAATATCTGCTGTCGCTGGTGATCTGGAACGGTGGCGCATTGGTCCAACAGGACTGGTCGGGCGTGCGGTCGCTGGCACTGGTTCTTGTGCTTGGCGGTCTCGGGGCGGCGTCACTGGCGCGCCCCCTTCGGGTGCTCTCGCTTGGTGCGGAGGGAGCTGCGGGGCTAGGAATGAATGTCGCATTCGTGCGGCTGGCGGCGGCGGCGCTTGCGGTTTGGATCGCGGCCTGCGTCTCGGCCGAGCTGGGGCTGATCGCCTTCGTGGGCCTCGCCGCCCCGGCATTGGTGCGGACGATGGGCGCCCGCGGGATCGGGCAGCTGCTTGCCCTGTCGCCGCTGGTCGGCGCGCTGATCCTGTCGGTCTGCGACGGGCTGGTCCTGACCCTTGCGGGCGCAACCGGAGAGATGTTCCCGACCGGCGCCCTGACAGGACTGATCGGCGGACCGTTGTTGATCTGGTTGCTGCCACGCCTGCGCGGCTCCACCCCACCGGGAACCGAACGCGCCGAGGGCCCCGCCCCGCGTCTTGCCCGCCCCCGCCGGATCCTGCTTGGGCTGCTAATGCTGCTGATCGCCGCCGCGCTGGTGCTCGTCTGGATCGGGCGCGTGCCGGGTGGATGGGCGGTGCTGGACTGGTCCAGCTTCAATGCCTTCCTGCCAATGCGCCTGCCGCGCCTGATCGCCGCCGCCTCTGCCGGGGCTGCGCTGGCACTGGCCGGAGCGCTGCTGCAACGGCTTACGGCTAACCCCCTTGCCTCGCCCGAGGTGCTAGGCGTGTCCGGTGGGGCGTCTCTGGGCTATGCCGCCGTCACCTTCGCGCTGACCGCTCCGACGGCGATGGCGCTCGGTGTCGGGGCCATGATCGGCGCGGCCTTGTCGCTTGCGCTGATCGCCGCCTTCGTCAGCCGCCGCGACATGCCTGCCGAACGGGTGCTACTGGCCGGGATCGCTGTCTCGGCCATGGCATCGGCGGTATTGTCGGCAATCATGGCGACGGGCAGCACGCAGGCATGGATGATCCTCAACTGGCTGAGCGGATCTTCCTCGGCCATCGGCATGGGCGGAGCATTGCCGTTACTTGCATTGACCCTGTCGGTCTGGGGCATCGCGATGACATCGCGGCGTTGGTTGGCAACCTTGCCGCTTGGCGCCGATGTCGCAGGCGGACTCGGCCTGCCGCTACGGCTCGCACGATTGTCGCTGATCGGGCTGGCCGGCATCGCCACCGGCGCGGCGACAATGCTGGTCGGCCCGCTCAGCTTCGTCGGGCTGATGGCCCCACACCTGGCCCGTCGTATCGGGTTGGCCCGCGCCGCAGATCACGTCACCGGAGCGGCACTGATCGGCGCCATATTGATGCTGGCCGCCGATTTCGGCGCCCGGATGGCCGGATTTCCCTATGAATTGCCGCTTGGCCTGTTCGCTTCCCTGATCGGAGCGCCATGGCTGATCTGGCTGATGATGAGGTCAAGAACATGACCGAGACGTTGTTCGGAATCGAGAACCTGACCGTCGAGGTCTCCACTCGTCGCCTTCTGGACGATATCACCTTGCAGCTGCCTGCCGGACAAGTGGTCGCGCTGATCGGGCATAACGGCTCGGGAAAATCGACCCTGCTCAAGGTGCTGGCCCGGCAAATTGCCGCTTTCGGTCGCATTACCTTCGAGCAGCGCGAACTGGAGGACTGGGTTGCCCGCGACTATGCGCGACGGCTGGCGTTCCTGCCCCAGACCACCCCACCCGCCGAGGGCATGACCGTCCGGGAACTGGTCGCGCTTGGCCGCTACCCGTGGCATGGCGCGCTTGGACGCTTCGGCCCTGCCGATCACGCCGCCGTCGAAAGAGCGCTCCAGGAATGCGGCGTGGCGGATTTCGCGGACCGGCTGGTCGACACGCTGTCCGGGGGCGAGCGACAACGCGCATGGCTGGCCATGATGGTTGCGCAAGAGGCGGGAACCCTGCTGCTGGACGAACCCATCTCGGCGCTCGACATCGCCCACCAGGTCGAGGTGCTGGCCTTGGTCCGCCGCATGTGCCACGCCCAGAACCGCAGCGCCGTGATCGTGCTGCACGAGGTCAACATGGCCGCGCGGTTCTGCGATCATATCGTCGCGCTCAAGGGCGGCCGCCTTGCGATGCAGGGCAGCCCGGCCGAACTGATGCGCCCCGAGACCTTGCTTGCCATCTACGGGCTGCCTATGCAGGTGCTGACCCGGCCCGATGGCCAGCCCGTCGCAATCCCCGCCTGAGAGAGACCATATGCTGCGCGAATTCTTTTCCTATTATCGCCCATGGCTCGGCCTGTTCTGGCTGGATTTCGGCTGTGCGGTTCTCTCCGGCCTGCTGGAACTTGCCTTTCCACTGGCGATCACGGGCTTCATCGACGTGCTTTTGCCGCGTGGCGACTGGACGTTGACCATGGTCGCGGCGGCAGGGCTCTTGCTGCTCTATGCCATCAACTCCGGATTGCTGACCGTGGTCACCTATTGGGGGCACAAGCTGGGCATCAATATCGAGACCGAGATGCGCGCCCGCGCCTTCGACCACCTGACCCGGCTGTCATGGCGATGGTATGACCGCGCCCGGACCGGCAAGCTGGTCGCACGCGTCACACGCGACCTGGAAGAGATCGGTGAGGTCGCCCATCACGGTCCCGAAGATGCCTTCATCGCGATCATGACCTTTGTCGGCGCATTTTTCCTGATGTTCTGGATCAATCCGCAACTGGCCCTGATCGTGGCGTTGATCGTGCCCGCCATGCTGATCCTGGTGATCGTCTATGGCGGACGCATGACCCGAACCTGGCGGGATATCTATTCCCGTGTCGGCGATTTCAACGTCCGGCTGGAAGAGGCGCTTGGCGGCGTCCGCGTGGTGCAAGCCTTCGGCAACGAGGCGCATGAAAGCCATCTCTTCGCAGGCGACAACGCCCGCTATCGGCAGGCCAAGCTGGACGCGTACCGAGTTATGGCCGCCTCATCGGCGCTGCAATATATCGGATTGCGGCTGGTCCAGGTCGTAGTGATGGTCGTGGGCGCGGGTTTCGTGCTGTCGGGCAATCTCAGCACCGGCGGTTTCGTGGGTTTTCTGCTGCTGATCGGCGTGTTCTACCGCCCGCTGGAAAAGATCGCCGCGGTGATAGAAACCTATCCGCGCGGCATCGCGGGCTTTCGCCGCTACCAGGAACTGCTGGCGACAGCACCTGAAATCGCCGACGCGCCGGATGCCATCGAGGCGCCAGCCCTGAAAGGCGACATCCGCTTCGACGGGATCGGCTTTGCCTATGACGAGGGGCGACCAATCCTGCAAGACATCGACCTCACGATCCGCGCCGGTGAAACCATCGCCTTCGTCGGTCCATCGGGCGCGGGCAAGACGACATTGCTGGCGCTCCTGCCCCGTTTCTACGACCCGACCGAGGGAAAAATCTCCATCGACGGCCTCGAATTGGCGCAAATGCGGCTGACCGGGCTGCGCCGCCAGATCGGGCTGGTCAGCCAAGACGTGTTCCTCTTCGGCGGCACCCTGCGCGAGAATATCGCCTATGGCCGCCTAAACGCTTCGGAGCAGGAAATCCGCGACGCCGCCCGGCAGGCGCAACTGACCACGCTGATCGAAACCTTGCCGGACGGGCTGGACACCATCGTCGGAGAACGCGGCGTGATGCTGTCCGGCGGCCAGAAACAGCGCGTCGCCATCGCCCGCGCCTTCCTGAAGAACCCGCCGATCCTGATCCTGGACGAGGCGACCAGCGCCTTGGACAGCCAGACCGAACGCGAGATCCAGTCCGCCCTCGATGCGCTGGCGGTAGGGCGCACCACCTTGGTCATCGCCCATCGCCTCGGCACGATCCGTAATGCCGACCGCATCGTCGTCATGAAGGAAGGCCGCGTCGCCGAGATCGGCACCCATGCCGACCTGATCGCGCAGGGCGGCATATATGCAGCGCTGGCGGCCTGAGCGCGCTATCTTCTTTGTCAAAATACCTCGGGGGTATCCGGCATGGCCGGATGGGGGCAGCGCCCCCTTCCGTCTCAGCCCCAATAGGCCGCTGACATGAAATCCTTCTTTGCCATGCCAAGCGACAACAGATGTTTGCGCACGGCGCGGGCCTGTTCCGCAGGACCGGCAAACCAGACAAAATCGCCCTCTCCAGTTTCCGGCAATTCGGATAGCGCCGCCAGCAGATCCTCCGCCCTGTCTACACGGGCATCACCAGCCAACGCCCCCATATCCTCGGGCCGAACGCACAAAGTCGCACGAACATCCCTCCGGGCGAGATCCAGCATCCGGGCTATCGCGGGCAAGGCGGTCTCGTCGCCGAACAGCCACAGGCGATCGGCTTCGGGGCACCAGCCGCCCCCGGGGCCGAGCACACCCACTTCCTGCCCGACCGGATTCGACAGGGCCCAATCGCAGGTCGGGCTGTTCTCGTGTCGGAAGATGTCGAAATCGATCCAGTTCCCGGATTGAGCGGCAACTGTATAGACCGGGCGATGCAGCGCATCCTCGCCTTCGGGCCATGCGGTGCGACCGGTCTCCGCGATGCGGGGCCAGACGGGGGTGCGACCCTCGGGAGGCAACAGCAGACGGAAATGCAGGCTTCTTTCACCGAATCTCGGCGCATCGGAGCCCGACAGCCGAACGCGGATAAAGCCGGGCGACAGAGAGGTGACCGTTTCGACCCGCATCAGAGACAAGCCGGGTGCAAGCGCACCGACGTCAAGCTGATCCCATTGCGCGGCAAGCCCAACCTCGGCCAACAACTCGGTCGCACTATCACGCAGGATACCGATCAACCTCGCCTCGGGGCCGGTCAGGTCAATCCGAAGGCAGCTCGGTTCGATCTTCAACCGCAGTTCGCAATCCCAAACGAACATGCTGAGTTGCTCGGGCGTCTCAACCAGCGGTACCTCCCATGCCGCCGCCCGTGCCTTGAGCGCGGCCACTGCCGCACCGGACGCCTGTGGAATGATACCGGTGCTACGATGATTCCGGATATGGGACACGTTGCCTCTCTTGCCCGATGGGTCGTTTCGTGAGGCGACGCTATATCAAACTGTTTTTATCGGCAATATCCGTTCGCAACACGCGCGCTATACGATCAGAGCACCGAAATCATGCCCCCATCGACGAAAATCAGCTGTCCACTGACGTAATTCGAGGCATTCGAGGCAAGATAGATCGCGGTGCCGATCAATTCATCGGGCCGTCCCCAACGCCCTGCCGGTGTGCGCCCCTTGACCCACGCATCGAATTCCGGGTTCGAAACCAACGCCTCGTTCATGTCGGTCAGCATGTAGCCCGGCCCGATGGCATTGGCCTGAATTCCATGCGCGCTCCATTCGGCGGCCATGCCCTTGGTCAGCATCTTGATCCCGCCCTTGGCCACCGTGTAGGGCGTAACCGTCGCCCGCGCCAGATCGCTGGTCAGCGAACCGATATTGATGATCTTGCCCTGCTTGCGCGGAATCATCCGCCGCGCCGCCTCGCGGCCCAACAGGAATGCGCTGGTCAGGTTGGTGTCGATGACGCGCTGCCAATCGGCAAGACTCAGTTCGACCATCGGCTGGCGGTGCTGAATCCCCGCGTTGTTCACCAAAATATCGACCTCGACCCCATCGGCATCCAGCTCGCGGAAAGCTGCCTCGACCGCGGCCTCGTCGGTGACATCGAATGACGCGGCGCGGGCGCTCAGCCCTGCATCGCGCAATTCCTGCGCCGCCGCCTCGGTCGCTTCCGGATTGCGTCCATTGATGATTAAAGCGGCCCCCGCCTGCCCCATGCCCTCGGCAATTGCGCGACCTAGCCCACGGGTCGAACCGGTGATCAGCGCCGTGCGCCCGGTGAGGTCGAATAGATTACTTGTGTCCATTATCAAAGCTCCGTTTTGCGGATAGTCAGGTCACTGCGCTCGAACACGGCGGGCAGCAGATCGGTGCCGAGGCCCGGTCCTTCCATCGGCAGGGCATGGCCGTCGCGGATCACCGGCATTTCGGTGACGAGTTCGCGGTACCAGCCGTCGTAGAAGGCCCGGACGCTTTCCTGGATCAGCGTATTGGGCTGGCTGAAAGAGGCATGGATGGCAGCCACGAAACCGACCGGGCCGGTGCAGTCATGCGGCGCGAAGGGACGGTGATAGGTGTCGGCCAGAGAGGCGATCTTGCGCCCTTCGGTCAGTCCACCGGTCCAGCACAGATCGGTCATGGCAACATGGATAGCGCCGCGGTCCAGCATGTCCTTGTAGGGAAAACGAGAGCCCAGGGTTTCGCTCGCACAGACCCAGACATCGGTCGAATCCGCATATTCCGCTAGCGCCTGCGGAGAGTTCATGCGGATCGGGTCCTCGAACCAGAAGGGGGTATAGGGCTCCAGCGCGCGGGCGATCTGCTTGGCGGCGGGCAGGTTCCACAGCGAATGAAACTCCACCATGATATCCATCTTGTCGCCGACGCGCTTGCGGATCTTCTCGAACGGTTCCAGTGCGGTCCGCATCTGCTCGGCGGTGATATACATGCCGCGATTTTCTTGCGCGGGCGGATCGAAGGGCCAGATTTTCATCGCCGTGATGCCGCTTTCCAACAGGTTCTCGGCCAGCGCACCAGCATCGGTCATGAAAGCGCTCAGGTCCTCATAGGGCCCCTCGGCATCGCCGATATTCCAAGTGTCGACCGGGCGGATATTGTTGCTGCGCACATAGCCGTAACCCGCGCAGGTATTGTAGATCCGCAGCCGGTCGCAATTCAGCCCGCCCAGAAGGTTATGGACCGGTTGCCCGCATATCTTGCCGAACAGATCCCATAGCCCGATATCGATGGCAGAGGCCGCGCGATATTCCACCCCGGTCGAGCTTTGCGCCATTGGCAGATCGGTCATCGCCCGGTTCAGCGCCTCAATCCGCGTCGGATCGCGCCCCAGCAACCGCACGGCCAGCGTGTTGTGGATATGTGCCTCGACGGCCTCTGCGCCATAAAAGGTTTCGCCCAGCCCGATGCTGCCCTCGTCGCTATGCAGCCGCACCCACAAGACATTCGAGAACTCTTCGGTCCGCAGTGTTTCTATCGCGGTGATCTTCATCCTGTCTCCTTCTCGGGCGTCACACGGCAATGACACGAATCGCGTTGACTTTTACGATATGTCGTGAAATATCAGAAAACATCAATAGGGGAGAGCCAATGACATCGCAAGCCGAAACATCGGACAAGCCGGACGAGGTTGCGAAATCCGCAACCGAGCGCGCCGATGCGGCTGTGATGCCCCCGACGGGCGATCTGACCAGCGCCGCCTATGAACGGATCGAGGAACTGTTCATCTCGATGAAACTCGCTCCCGGCGCGACGCTGCGCACGCAGGACCTGCAAAGCCTGACCGGGTTGGGGCGCACCCCGGTGCATCAGGCAGTGCGCCGCCTTGCCGCAGAAACCCTGCTGGATGTGCAACCGCGCAACGGGTTGCGCGTTGCGCCCATCGATCTGGAACGTGAACGACGGCTCACCGATCTGCGCCGCGACATGGACCGTTTCGTGTTCACGACCGCCATCGCCGGAATGGAGGGGAACGAACGCGCCCGATTGTCCCACATCATGCGGCGGCTGGAAGCCGAGCGCCCGACGATCACGCTTGACCAGTTCAACGTGCTCGACAAGGCGTTCGACATGCTGATGATCCAGGCATCGCGCGAGCGCTTCCTTGAACGCAGTCTTCGTCCGTTGAAGGCGTTGGGACGGCGCGCCGGTTACCTGGATATCAGTCATGTCAGCGGCCAGCAGGGGCTCGATGAAACGGTCGGCCACCATCTTGCCATCATGCAAGCGGTATTGGAGGGCGATGTGACTCGCGCCCGGGCCAAGTCGGATGAACTGGTGGAGTTTGGCCTTGTCATGCTGGCACGGCTTGAAAGGAATATCGATCCGGCTCTGCTGGATATCAGCTTCGGCCTCGAGGGAGGTGAAGGAGGACGGGCGGTGTAAGCCCGAATCGGCATGCAGTCGTCGATGATCGGCGCGGCATGCCTTGAACCAATCGGAAAATCTGACTGCTTTAGGGAGGACCAAGATGAAACTGATCCATGCGGCCGCGACGGCCATTATCCTGATGTCCGGCGCTGCCGGTGCGCAGGAACACAGCTTCAAATTCCAATCATCCGACCCCGCCGGGAACCCGAATTTCGAGTTCCAGCAAGGCTGGGCCGATCTGGTCGCCGAAAAATCGGAGGGCGCGATCGAAATCGAGATCCTGCCGGTCGGTTCGGTTGTCGAATATAACGAAACGCTGGACGCGGTCGCCGCCGGCATCCTGGACGGTCAGATTTGCGACAGCTCTTACTGGGCGGGCAAGGATCCGGCATTCGGCCTGATCTCGAACCCGGTCGGGGCCTGGTCCGATCCCGAGCAAATGATCGATTTCGTCGAAAACGGCGGCGGCAAGGAACTGATGCAGGAATTGCTGGGCAGCTATGGCCTGCAGTTCATTGGCGTATCCACCCCGGGGCTTGAAGCCTTCGTGTCGCGGGTGCCGCTGGAAGGAGTGGACGATCTGAACGGTGTCAAGATGCGCGCACCCGAGGGACCGGTCGCCAATGTCTTCTCCGCAGCGGGCGCCTCGCCCGTCAACCTGCCCTCGTCCGAAGTCTATACCTCGCTCGACAAGGGCGTGGTCGATGCCGCCGATTACTCGGTGTTCTCGGTCAATCACCAGCAGGGCCTGAACGAAATCGCCCCGCATCCGGTCTATCCGGGCTTTCATTCGCTCCCGCTGGTGGAAGTGTCGATGAACAAGACGAAATGGGACGCCCTGCCCGATGACATGAAGACCCTGCTGGAGGAAACCGTGAAGGAATTCCAGCAGACCCAGATCAACGGCAACCGAGAGGCCGACGAGGCGGCGCTGGCCGAGGCCGAGGTCGATCCGAACATCACCGTCCATAACTGGTCCGAGGAAGAGCGTGCCAAGTTCCGCAAACTGGGCGTGGCAGAGTGGGAAAGAATCGCCAGCCAGTCGCCCATGGCGCAGAAGGTCTTCGACACGCTGACCGCCCATCTGCAAGAAAAAGGCATGCTGGAATAAAGCTGCCATGGCTGCCCTGCATAGACGGGGCAGCCATATTTCCAGGGAGATCACCACATGACCAAGGATCAACGCGAAGGCGAGATCGACCTCGTCGCCATCACCGAGGGCGCTGCCCGTATTGCTCCGGAAGCCGGGCTGATGGGCCGGATGGTTGACCGCGTCGCCTATATTTTCGCTGCCGGGATCGTCATCGCCGCGGCTGTTCTGCTGATGGAAGTCTTCCTGCGCTACCTCCTGAATCGCCCCACTATCTGGGCGCATGAAACCACGGTGTTCCTGTGCGGGCTGGCGTTCACCTTTGGTGGGCTCTACTGTACCAGCCGCAACAGCCATATCCGGGTCGTGCTGATCTATGATTGGCTGCCCAATGGCGTGCGCAGGGTGTTCAACGTGATCATATCGATCATCAGCGCCATCGCCTCGGCCTTCTTCGCCTATGCGGCCTGGCACATGGTAACACGGGCTGTCTGGGCACCTTCCGGCGAGATCCGGCTGGAGACCACCGGCAGCGCATGGAGCCCGCCCACGCCCGCGCTGATCAAGATTTTCGTCTTCGTCATCATGATCCTGCTGGTCGTGCAGTTCCTGATACTTGCCGTAAACTATGCCCGCCGGGCAAAAGGATAACGCCGATGATGGAACTTGGCTTCAATCTGCAGGCACTCGGTATCGAATGGGGCACAGCGCTGATGTTCGGGATGCTGATCGCGCTGTTGCTGACCGGCATGCCCCTGGCCTTCGTAACACTGCTGGTCGCGCTGATCTTCGCGCTTGGCTGGTTCGGGCCGATGTCGATCCCGCTGATCACCAGCCGCGTCTATTCTTTCGTGATGAATTTCGTCTTCGTCTCGGTGCCGATGTTCGTGCTGATGGCTGCGATCCTCGACCGATCCGGCATCGCCCGCGACCTCTTCGACGCAATGAAGCTGTTCGCCGGGCGGGTGCGCGGTAGCGTGGCGATCCAGACGGTGTTCGTCTCGGTCATCCTCGCCGCGATGTCCGGCATCATCGGCGGAGAGATCGTGCTGCTCGGCCTGCTGGCGCTGCCGCAGATGCTGAGGCTCGGCTATGATCGCAGCCTCGCCATCGGGGTGGTCTGCGCGGGTGGCTCTCTCGGCACGATGATCCCGCCATCCATCGTGCTGATCATCTATGGCCTGACCGCCAATGTCTCAATCGGAGATTTGTTTACGGCCTCTTTCCTGCCCGGCTTCATGCTGGCGATGTTCTATTGCGCCTATATCCTCGCCCGTGCCTACCTGACGCCCGGAGCGGTGCCCGACATCGATCCCACCCCGGTCCCGCGCGAAGAAAAGCTGCGACTGCTGAAAGGGCTGGCGCTGCCGATCCTGGTCGTCTTCATGGTTCTGGGCTCGATCTATGGCGGCATCGCCTCGGTGACCGAGGCGTCGGCCATCGGCGTCGGCGGGGTGCTTTTGTCCACCGTCCTGCGGGGCGAGTTCTCTTACAAGCTGCTACGCGATGCCGCGATGCAGACACTGGCGACGGTCGGGATGATCGTCTGGATCGGCATCGGTGCAACGGCGATTGTCGGGGTCTACAACCTGATGGGCGGGGTCGATTTCGTCTCGGGCATGATAACCGGCATATCGGACAACCCGACGGTGATCGTACTGGTCATGATGGCGATCCTGTTCGTTCTCGGCGCCTTCCTGGATTGGGTCGGCATCGCGCTCTTGACCATGCCGATTTTCGTGCCGATCATCACCGAACTCGGCATGGACCCGGTCTGGTTCGGGGTGCTGTTCTGCATGAACATGCAGGTCAGCTTCCTGTCGCCGCCTTTCGGCCCCGCCGCCTTCTACCTGAAATCGGTGGCGCCGCCTGACATCTCGCTTGGCCTGATATTCCGCTCTTTGCTGCCATTCATCGCGCTGCAGATACTGGCGGTGGGATTGCTGATCGCCTTCCCCGGCATTACAGGCCGCTAACCCCATGCCCGCCGCCATTCTCGCGGCGGGCGATCTTGATCTGGAGCAGGAATTCCCATGCAGAGCCCCACATCCCCATCTCGGCTATGTGTTCTGGTCATGGGCCCGAGCGGCGTGGGAAAATCCACCTTCGCCCAAGCCCTTGCCGAGGCTATGGGGGCAAGCTTCATCGAAGGCGACGACTATCACACCTCGGAAAATCGCGCCGCGATGAGCGCGGGCCGCCCGCTGACCGACGAGATGCGCCAGCCATGGCTGATCGCGCTTGCCGATACCGTGCGACATTCCCGCGGCAAGCGGGACACGGTATTCACCTGTTCGGCACTCAAGCGGCGTTATCGCGATTTGCTGCGCGAGGGAATCGGCGAGATGCGACTACTTTGCCTGTCCGCTCCGCGGGCCCTGATCCGTCAGCGCATGATCGCACGCAAGCATTTCATGCCCGCCGAATTGTTGGATTCACAGATCGAAGCACTGGAAGCCCCGACCCCCGACGAATACGCGATCATGCTGGAGATGTCGGAAGGGCTGGACGCAAATGTCGCCCGCGCCTTGAAGTTGATCGGACGCTAGGGCTTTGCCTCCCGCGACAGCAGACAGGCAAAAATTTCGTCAATCGGCCCCGAGCCAAATCCATCGCCGGACGATAGGCAAATCCGCGCGCGGCAACCAACCGCTTCGCCGCGCTGTAGGCCACCGCCGCATCATCCGAGCGGCACGCGCTTTACATAATACCACTAGCCGCGACACTGCATCAGCCCCATAGCACCAGCCCTCAATCGAAGGCTGATGCGCTTTCAGTGCACGGCAAGCGTGGAGTCTGTATTCTTTTCAGCAAACTGCAGCATATACAGAGAGGAACGCAGCAAATATTTGATGGATTATGGAGCGGGTGAAGGGAATCGAACCCTCGTCGTAAGCTTGGGAAGCTTCTGCTCTACCATTGAGCTACACCCGCATATGCGTTCCGCTTAGCCGCAGCCCACCGTGGCGTCAAGACTCCGCGTCACACAAGCCCCATCTCGGCCAATGCCGCGGCGACGGCAGGGGGCAGCGCCTCTTCCGAGCGGCGACCGGCTGGAAGATCGGCGGGGGCATCCTCGGCCTTCAGGTAGCGCCAGCCCTGAAAGGGGCGGCGTGGCACGGCGCTCACGCGGACCAGTTCACGATCCAGGATCAACGCGCAGCGACGGATGCCATCTTCGCCAATCCGCTCTTCCATGCGCAACAATCGTTGGCGGGCCAGCATGACGCCCTTGAAAACCCAGTAAAGAGAGCCGCCATCCAGAAGCTCCTTTTCTCGCGTGGGCCACATACGGGTGACATGGACCGCAGGATCGTCGCCATAGCGCAACTGCTGCCAGCGGGTCAGCTCCTCCGGCCCCTCGGAGCCGACACAGAGTTTCATGAGATGAACTGTCGCGGTCATGTGGTTAAGGATAGTTGCCACGGAGCCGGGCGGCAAGAAGCGGACCACCGGAACCGCCCGTCCCGTCCATGAAAAAAGCCGCGACCCGAAAAGTCGCGGCTTTCGTCATCGGGTCGTGGGTGACCGATTACAGTTCGTCCAGCGCCTCGACGGCTTTTTCCAGCTCTTCCTTGGTGACCTTTTTCTCGGTCACCTCGGCATTTTCCGCGATATGATCGACGACCTTGTCTTCAAAGATCGGCGCGCGGAGCTGCTGCTGAGCTGCTTGGTTTTGTTGAATAAATTCAAAGAAGGCGCGTTCCTGACCAGGATATTGACGCGCCGCCTGCATCACGGCCTGGGTCATTTCCTGATCGCTCACCGTCACCTCGGCCTTCTGGCCGATCTCGGCCAGAAGCAGGCCAAGGCGCACCCGGCGCTCGGCCAGTTTCTTGTGCTCGTCGGTGGCTTCGATCTCGCCGTGATCGTGACCCTCTACTTCGGGGTTCTCCTCATGCCACAACTGGTGCGCGATCTGGTTCGCCTCGGCCTCGACCAGCGATTCGGGCAGTTCGAATTTCACCTGCTCGTCCAACTGGTCCAGAAGCCCACGCTTCATGATCGCACGCGCGGCACCGGCATATTCCTGTTCGAGCCGCTCGGCGATCTGCTTTTTCAGCGCTTCAAGATCGTCCGAACCGAATTTCTTCGCCAGTTCATCATCGACTTCAGCGGGTTTCGGGGCTTTCACGGCCTTGATCTTGCATTCGAAGGTCGCGTCCTTGCCGGCCAGATGCTCGGCGCCATATTCCTCGGGGAATTTCACCTCGACCTTGACGTCCTCATCGACCTTGACCCCGACGAGCTGCTCTTCAAAGCCGGGAATGAAGCTGTTGGAACCCAGGACTAGCGGATAATCCTCGGCCGATCCGCCTTCGAATGCCTCGCCATCGACGAAGCCCTTGAAGTCGATGACCACCTGGTCACCATCCTTGGCCTTGCTACCCTTGCGGCGATCGTCGAAATTTTGCGACGATTTCGCCAGGTTCTCCAGCGCCTCATCGATGGCGGCATCTTCGGCGGGAACCGACAGGCGTTCGAGCGACAGCTTGCTCAGATCGACCTCGGGAATTTCGGGCAAAGCCTCGTAGGACACGTTGACGACAACGTCATCGCCTTCTTTCCAGCCTTCGCCATTTTCCATCTCGACCTTGGGCTGGGCGGCAGGACGATCGCCCGATTCTTCCAGATGATCGCGCAGCGCGCCATCGATCGCTTCTTGCATCGCATCGCCCATGATACGCTGACCGAACTGCTTTTTCAGCATCGCCAGCGGCACCTTGCCCTTGCGGAAGCCCTTCATCTCGATCTCGGGCTGCGCCTCTTTCAGTTTGGTATCTACCGTGGCAGCCAGTTCTGCCGCGGGCAGCGTCAACTGATAGCCGCGCTTCAGACCTTCGTTCTGGGTTTCCTTGACCTGCATCATCGTCCTCATAGCAAGAAGGGCCACCGGTGAGGCGGCGGCCTGAAAATTTCCGCCCTTCTAGTCGTCGGGGCGAAGCTCTGCAAGCAAATTACGGCCAGCGGGACAAAGCAATATCGTCCCCGGCCATGGCGTTTCGCCATTGCATCTACGGGCTGTTCCGCGCAAGAGCAATCGGATTGTCATGACAGCACTTCGCGGAGATCCGAGCCGCGATACCTGCTTCATCATCGATTACAGGATGGTTCGGATGCCGGATTTCGCCTTGCTGTTTCTTGCCGGGATCATCGCCGGCATCATGAATGCGGTTGCGGGCGGCGGCACATTCATTTCCTTTCCCGCATTGGTCTTTACCGGGGTGCCCCCGGTGATCGCCAACGCCACCTCCACCGTTGCCGCCCTGCCCGGTTATCTGGCCGCGACAATCGGATTTCGTCGCGACATTGCCGCGCTGACGGATGCGCCTCTGAAAAAGCTGTCGCTCTGGACGGTGGTGGGCGGGGCCGCGGGTTCTGCGCTTTTGCTGATCAGCTCGAATCAGACCTTCGCATTGCTGGTGCCTTTCCTGCTGCTGCTTGCGACGGTCGTGTTCTACTGGTCCGAACCTGTCCGCCACCTCGCCGCGCGCTGGCGATCCGTGGTCGTTCCCTTCGGGCTGGGCACCCTGCTGCCGGTGGCCATCTATGGGGGCTATTTCAACGGCGGGCTCGGTATCATCCTGTTGGCGCTGTTCGCAATGTGGGGCATGAGCGATCTGCACCAGATGAACGGGCTGAAAAGCTGGCTCAGCTTTGCATTGTCGGTGATAGCCTTTGCGATTTTCGCCTTTGCGGGCAAAATAGTCTGGGGACCGGCGGCAATCATGTCGGCCGGCACGATCATGGGCGGTTATGCCGGCCCCGCGATCTCGCGGCGCATTCCTTTGCGGATATTGCGGCTGCTGATCGCCGCAGTGGGCTTTGGCATGAGTGCGATATTTTTCTGGCGTCTTATCAAAGGAGTATAAAGATGAGCGACATCAAGCGTATCGAATCCGGTCAGCGGATGAGCCAGGCCGTGGTGGCGAATGGCACCGTCTGGCTGGCCGGTCAGGTGGCCGAGCCGGGCAAATCCGTGACCGAACAGACGAAAGCCATCCTGGCGCAGATCGAAACGCTGCTGAAAAAGGCCGGCACCGACAAGACGCGGATCGTCGCGGCCCAGATCTGGCTGGCGGACATGGCGGATTTCGTGGAGATGAACGCGGTTTGGGATGCATGGGTGCCCCAGGGCCACGTCCCCACGCGGGCTGCTGGCGAATCGAAACTCGCCACGCCGGATTACAAGGTCGAGATCATCGTGACCGCGGTGCTCTGACCGCTTCCAGGACCGAGCGCGCCGCGCGCAGGCCCGGCGCCTCTCCCCCCTTGCCTAGACGTTCCATCGTCAGATCCATCGCCTCGAGCTGCGCCTTGCGCGCAGTCATATCCTCGAGCGCGGTCTGCAATGCCAGGGCCATCGGGCCCGGCTGGCATTCCCGGCCCAGGAATTCCGGGACGCTGCGAGTCTCGCTGACCAGATTGACCAGCGTAACAGTGTCGGTCCGCAGCATCATGCCAACGATCAGGCGGCTCATCATCGCCATGTCATACCCGATCACCATCGGCGTCCGGTTCGCCGCAAGCTCCAGGCTGACCGTACCAGAAGCCGCCAGCGCCAGATCGGCTGCAGCAAAGGCCGCCCGCTTGTCCTCGGCATCCTCGACGACGATCGGGACGGTCGGCCAGCGGCGGGCCATGTCGCGGACCATATGCGACACACCGGGGACGGTTGGCAGGACAACGCGGATCTCCGGCACCCGGTCGCGCAGCCGGATCAGCGCCTCGTCGAATCGCCCGGCCAACCGCCCGACCTCGGATTTCCGCGAACCGGGCAGGCACAGCACCACGGGCGCATCGGTGGCAATGCCGTGAGCCGCACGGAACCGCCCGGCCTCCTCCGGACCACCGACCTCGAGTCCCACGACCGGATGCCCAACGAAGTCGCAGCTCATCCCGGCCCTCTGCATGTAAGGCGGCTCGAAGGGCAACAGGGCCAGCACATGGTCGATCACCTGGGCCATCTTCTTCGCACGCCCCGACCGCCAGGCCCAGACCGAGGGCGCGACATAATGGATCGTGCGCAGATCGGGATTGATCTCTCGTGCTGCCCGGGCGACCCGAAGGCAGAAATCCGGACTGTCGATCGTGATCAGCGCATCTGGCGCCGCCTCGGCCACCGCCGCCGCCGTTTCGGCGATCCGGCGCTTGAGATGGCGGTATTGCGGCAGCACCTCCCAGATGCCCATCAGGCTGAGCTCATCCATCGGAAACCGGCTGGCCAGCCCCTCGGATTCCATCCGCGAGCCTCCGATCCCCATGAAACCGACACCGGGCACGAGCTCTTTCAGCCCGGCCATCAGCGCCGCGCCAAGCTGATCACCCGAAGGCTCGCCCGCGATCAGAAAGAACCTCATGTCGTCCTTTCGCTTACTGCACTGCGTTATGGATATTTGAATGAAGAAGAAGACTCCAACCCTTCTTCTTCATCTAAATATCCGAATCTTCCCGCGCCCATAAGAACAGCCCTGCCGCATCGGCGCGACGAATTGCCTCGTCCCGATCGAGCAGGATCACCCCGCCCGCCTGCCATGCAATCCCGGCAAGCCCTGCCGATGCCGCCTGCGTGACACTGTCCGGACCGAGCGTCGGCAGATCGACGCGGCGATCCTGACCGGGTTTCGGGGCCTTGTAGAACACTCCTCGCGCGCCGTTCGGGTTGGGCCGCAGCCCGGCATGAGCGGCGGCGAATTCCAGCATCGCCCTGGTTCCGGGCAAGGTTTCGATGGCAAGGCACAATCCTTGCGCCACCACGGCGCCCTGCCCGATATCGAACGGTCCCAGCCCCGACAGGATATTGGCGGCCTGTTCTGCATCCCGGCGATCAGCCTCGGTCGGATTTCCGCTCAGCACCGCTTGCGAGGGAAGTAGCTCGGGAATGATGTCTTCGATGCCGCAAATCGCAAATCCATGTTCTTCAAAGACATCCAGCACCTCGCGCAGCGCCGCATCGTCCCCGGATTGCATCGCCGTCAGGATACGGGGCACCAGTTGCGCCGTGCGGGGATCGAAGGCCTCGGGATCCAGCCTCGGGCGGCGGATGGCACCGGCGAAAACCACCTTCTGCACGCCCCGTTCGAGCAATTCGTCGAGAAAGGGAACCAGCCGTTCCAACCGGAAGGGCGTGGCCGGCATATCGGGAGCGAATCCCTCCAGCGCGAAGACCAGCGGTTCATCGAGCGCGGCGATGACGGCGGGGGCGAGCGCTCCCTGCCCGGCGATAACTGCGGTGCGGGTCATGATTTCATTGTCAGGAATGAGCGGTCGGACGGACCGAGGATAAAGTCCAGCACGTCACGCTCCAATGCGGTGGTATCATCCTCGGCTCGGGCGCGGGCGGTGTCGCGGAACGATCCCTGCCCCAATGCGCCCAGCAGATCGCGAAGCGCGGCGATATCGGCCCGGCTGGCCCCCCGCCGCTTCAGGCCGACAAGGTTCAGCCCGTCCAGGTGACCGCGCGGGCCCTGGACCAGGCCGTGGGGAATGACATCCGCCGTGACCATCGTCACCGCGCCGATCATCGCCCCACGGCCGATGCGGACGAACTGATGCACACCCGAGAGCCCGCCGACGATCACGTCATCCTCGAGCATGCAATGCCCGGCGACCGACGCATTGTTGACCAGGATGACCCGGTCGCCGATCCGGCAATCATGGGCAACATGCGCGCCCGCCATGAACAACCCGTCATCGCCAATAACAGTCACGCCCCCGCCACCCTCGGTGCCGGGATTCATCGTAACATATTCGCGGATACGGTTCCGCGCGCCGATCTCCAGCCGCGCGCGCTCGCCCCGGAATTTCAGATCCTGCGGAATCTCACCGATCGAGGCAAAGGGAAACACCACCGTTTCCGCGCCGATAGACGTCTCGCCAGTCACCACGACATGGGATTTCAGCACCACCCGATCCGCCAGCCGAACCTCTGGTCCGACCACGCAGAACGGACCGATCTCGACATCCTCGCCGATCTCGGCACCGGGCTCGATGACCGCGGAGGGGTGGATTTTCGTTTCAGCCATCGGCTTTCAGATCCATCATCGCGGTGAATTCGGCCTGTGCGCAAAGCTGGCCCTCGACCGTTGCGCGGCCTTCGAATTTCCAGATCTTGCCGCCGCCGCGCGTGGCTGTCACCTGCAGTTCCAGAACATCGCCCGGCACCACCATGCGACGAAACTTGCATTTGTCGATGGCCATGAAATAGGTCAGCATCGGTTTGTCGATAAGATCCATGCTGACGCCCACAACCACTGCCGAAGTCTGTGCCATCGCCTCGATGATCGTCACGCCGGGCATGATCGGCTGACTGGGAAAATGCCCCTGGAAATGCGGTTCGTTGCAAGTAACGTTCTTGATACCCACACCGCCTTCATGAGGCACGATGTCCCGCACCTTGTCGATGAACAAAAACGGGTAGCGATGCGGAATGATCCGCTTGATTAGGCCGAGATCGGCTTCGGTATAGGGTGCGGGGTTGCGCTTTTCATCGACCATGAGCGTTCCTTGCGGCAATTTTTCCCGAGGTATCAACGAGCCCGTGGGATGGCAAGCTTAAGCCGGATCAGTCACCCGCCCGCCTTTCTGTCAGCGAGCCACTGCCTGCCCGGCCCTCTGTCAGCCATCCCGCGAGGATCAACCCCGAAATCAGTATCAGCCACACCCAACCCGGAAGCAACGGAGTTCGTTCCAAGCCGGTGACGGTTGCGGCCTCGCGCGGGGTGATGGCGATCCAGTCGCGGCTGACGCCTCGACCATGCGTGGAACGCCCGGGGACGACCGTCCGCAGATC
Source organism: Paracoccus saliphilus (assembly GCF_028553805.1). Lineage (NCBI taxonomy): Bacteria > Pseudomonadati > Pseudomonadota > Alphaproteobacteria > Rhodobacterales > Paracoccaceae > Paracoccus > Paracoccus saliphilus. The sequence continues at coordinate 3,351,127 of NZ_CP067140.1, forward strand.
CGGCACGCCATCCGATAGCTGCATCACTGCCCCACCGGTTGCCTCGACCAATGGAGACAGGGCTTCACCGCTGGCGACCGTCTGCTCGAATTCGCGCGGCGCGGCGGGCCCAAGTGCCAGAACACGGCGCAATTCGCCGTCCCGCAGCCGGTAGAGCCCTGGCGCGGGAGCCGTCCATTCGGCCGTGAACCGGCCCGGCCCGGCCTCTTCCAGCGCAAGTTCCTCGGTTTCGCCATCAGGGTGGGTGATCCTGACCGGTCCGGCCCGATCCTCCATGGTTCGCCGGGTAAAGCGCACATCGAGGCCGGAGACATCGGCCTGCAAGGCTTCTTCTTCCAGTTCCGGCTCCTTCATCGACCAATGCGCGATACGCCGCAGCATTTCCAACTGCGGCCCGCCGCCCTCAAAACCGCGCCCCCAGAGCCAGACCTGATCCGAGGTCAGCATGGCCACGCGCCCCTCTCCGACCCGGTCCATGACCAGCAGCGGCAAATCATCGGTGCCGGTCATCACCACCTCGGCCTCCGGGTTCGGCTGCACCTCGGCCATGCGCAGCCAGCGGCCCCAGGTTTCGCCGCCACCGTCCTCTGGCGCCCCGGGCAGGCCGGAAGTCACGGGATGGCGCCGCCCCGCCTCGGTCAGCGCGGGCGTGAACGGCTGGTCCATCACCCTGCCCGTCGGACGTGCCGGCAGGACCGATCCCAGGGGCGACAGGTTCAGGCTTTCGACGCTGGCCATTTCCGGCCCCGCCGCCACGAGGATCGCGCCGCCATTTTCCACGTAGCGAGTGATATTGCGGAAATAATCGGGCGGAAGGATTCCCCGGACGCGGTAGCGGTCGAAGATGATCAGGTCGAAATCGTCGATCCGCTCCAGGAACAATTCCCGCGTTGGAAAGGCGATCAGCGACAATTCATTTACCGGCACACCGTCGGATTTGTCGGGCGGGCGCAGGATGGTAAAATGGATCAGGTCGACCGCCGCGTCCGATTTCAGCAGGTTGCGCCAGGTGCGCTCGCCGGCATGGGGTTCTCCGGATACCAGCAAGACACGCAGTCGGTCGCGCACACCGTTGATGCTGATTGCCGCCGTATTGTTGCGGTCGGTCAACTCGCCGCCCTCGGGCGCGTCGAAACCGACCTGGACGACATTCTGCCCGGCATGTCCAAGCGTCACGGGTAGTTCCAGCGAGCGATCCATGGGCACGGCGAAGACCTGTTCATCCTCGCCATCGACGCTGATCCGCAGTCCGACCGATCCGGTCGCGGCTTCGGGCGGCACCTCGCCCTGATCCTCTACCCTCAAGCGGATCGTCACCTCCTGATCGATCATGCCAAAGGCCGGTGCCTCTTCGATCACGAGGCGGCGGTCCCAGTCCTGCGGGCGTCCGGTCAACAACGTATGGAACGGCGCCTGCAGATCGGCGGGCAACATGGCGGGGTCATGGATTCGGCCATCGGTGGCGGCGATCACCCCGGCAAGCCGTCCCTCGGGTTCCGCCGCGACTGCGCGGGTAATCGCGGTGGCCAGCAAGGTGCCGTCGGGATCGTCGCCCACGGTGACCCGCCGTAATTCCGTATTCGGCAGGGCCGAAATCTGCTGGCTGAGCCGTTCGATTGCGGCATCCGTCTGATCGCCACGCTCAGGCAAATCCTGGCTGGCGCTGCGATCATCCAGAAGGATCACGATATCCGACAGGCCCGCCCGGCTCCCCATCTCCAGAGCCGGGCCCGCAAGGGCCGCCGCCGCGGCGAGTCCCGCCAATCCTCGCCATGCCCATCCACGCAGCCCGCGCCACAGCGCAAAGCCGGCAATCAGCAGCGCGAGCCCGGCCAATGCGGCGATGGCCCACCAAGGCAATGCGGGATCGAAACGCAGCGCGGTCATGGGGCAAGCTCCTCTTCCGCGCGCAGGCGATCAAGCAGGGCGGGTACATGCACCTGATCGGATTTGTAGTTCCCCGTAAGCACATACATGATCAGGTTGATGCCGAACCTATAGGCCATTTCGCGCTGACGCTCCCCTTCCCAGCCTCCGCCGATGGGAAAACTGGGATAGCCGTTTTCATCGATCGCCCAGGCCTCGGCCCAACTGTTGCCGCCGATTACCACCGGGCTGACTCCGTCATTGAGCTGCCGGAACGGCACACCCTCATGTGCCTCTGCCCCGACCGGAGGCGCCTCAACCCAGACCGGGTGGCCTTGCCAACGACCCGGGAAATCCTCCAGCAGGTAGAAGCTGCGGGACAGGACGTGATCCTCGGGAACCGGCGCGAGCGGCGGAATCTCGAGCGGCGAAGCCAGCATCTGCAACGATTCCGACATATCCGGGCCACCCACACCGGCAATATCCCCGTCTCTGGTGTCGAACAGGATCATGCCACCTGACCGCAGGTAATGGTTCAGCCGTAGGTATGCCTGCGGGGATGGCATCGGCTGGTCCCGGGTCACCGGCCAATAGAGAAGCGTCAGCACCGAGAGGTCGTCCTCTCCGAGATCGATACTGATCGGCTCCCCTGGTTCGACCGAGGTCCGTTGCCGCAGTGATTGCGACAATCCGCGCAGCCCCTCGTAAGAGGTCTGGTCGATTTCCTCGTCCCCGGTCTCGACATAGGCCAGCGCGACCTCATCCGCAGCACGGATCAATTCGGGATCAAGAGCCCGTTCCTGCGCCGCGGCGCGCTCTCCGGACAGACCGGACAATGCGATCAGCAGGACCGCTGCAAGCCGCCCGCCACGCGCCAAAGCCGCCGAGCCCAACACATCCAGTGCAAGGATCAGCGCAGCGGCGGCCAGCAGGAAGCCCTTGAGGCTTCGCCCGGATGCCTCACCGTGGCTTTCGAGCATGGCGCCAGGCCAGTCCGCCATGGCGAAATCACCGCCCGCATTCAGCGCCACCCGCCGTTCCCCGGCGGCATAGATACCTGCCGGACGATCCGGACCCGTCCCTTTCACCAGATCCTCGGAGGGCACTGGCGCCAGGTCTTCAGCCGGGCGCGATTGGCCGAAACCGTCCAGCACGGTCTCGGGCGTCCAGAACGGATGTTCGCGGTCGTCCGCCTGCTCCTCCGCCGGACTGCTGCGGGCGGTGGCGACCAGGCGTTCCAGCATTCGCACGAACAGGCCCGAGAGCGGCAGGTTCGACCATTCGGCATTGGCGGTGACATGGAACAGCACCACCTGCCCCTGCCCCAGACGATCACGCGTGACCAGCGGGGTATTGTCGCTCAGCGAGGCAAGGCTGCGCTCGGACAGTTCGGGAGAGGGCTGCGCCATCAGTTGCGCGCGGACGGTGACGTCCTCAGGCGGTGCCAGCCCGGCAAAGGGTCCATCGGTGTCGAAGGGTTTCAGCCCGCGCGGATCGCCCCAGCTCAGCGCCCCGCCGATATCGCGCCCGCCCTGCCGCAATGTCACGGGCAAGAGCGGTTCGTCCATCAGCCCCTCGTATCCTGCCATGCGCGGCCCGGCGAAACGGATCAGCAATCCGCCCGCATCGACCCATTCGGCCAGTTCGCCGACTTCTGCCATATCGACCTGATCGGCTAGGATGATCGCATCGGGCGCGCTGTCCAGCACATCGCCCAAGCCCCCCTCGACCAGGTCACTCGTGGGAGCCAACGCGCGGCGCAGGTAGTAAAGCGGCGACAGCAGCCGCTGCCCCTCTGCATGGGCATCCGCGTCGCCGACCAGCCCGACCTTGCGCCGCTTGACGCGATCATCGGCCAGCACGACGGCCCCGGCATGTGCCTCGCCTTCGAGCTGGAAACGGGTGACGCGGTTGCGCAGCTCGGGCGGCAGATCGATGGCGGTGGGACGGGTCGTCACCCCTGCCTCGGTCACCGCGTCACCGGGAGTCAGGCGCGCCAGCTCCCGTTCGATTCCCTGTGGATCGGGTCCGATGGCGAGTATCTCGGGCGCCGCATCGTCCGAAGAGGTCAGCGTCAACGAAGGCGTGTCGCCGCCATGCAAGCCGAGCGAGCGCACCGGGCCAGCGGGCGGCACCACGGTAACGGTTCCCCGACTGGTCAGCGCCTCCAGCCACTCGGCGCGATTCGGATGATCCAGGCCATCCGCGAGCCACAGCGTCGAAAGGGAACCATCCGGCAGGTCGGCCAGCAGCGCCTCGGGATCATCGGGCAGCGCCGTCTCCCACGAGACCGGCTGTGCCGCGCGCAGACTGGCCAGCAATGTATCGGCGGGGGCGAAAATCAGCGGCTCCGAACCATCCTGCCCATCGGCGAGCAGCAGCGCGGCGGGACGACCATCAGAGGCCGCCTCGGTCAGCGCCCGCTCGGCCCGTGTCTGACGAGCCGCCCACTCGGGCGCAGCTGCCCAACCCGCATCCATCACCACCAGCAGCGGCCCGTCCGTGCTCGCACGCGGGACCGGCTTCCAGACCGGTCCAGCAAAGGCAAGGATCAGCGCGGCCACCGCCAGCAGCCGCAACAATAGCAGCCACCATGGGGTGCGACGAGCGACCGGCGTCTTGTCGGCCAATCCAAGCAGCAGGGCGACGCCCGGAAAGGCCACGCGCCGCGGTGCGGGCGGCGTGGCGCGCAGGATCAGCCACAGCACCGGCAGCGCGGCCAGCGCCGACAGCACCCAGGGGGTTGCGAAACCGATGGGACCAAGGATCAGCATCAGCCCTCCAGCACCTGGTAGAGCCAGCTCAGCGCGAGTGCCGGGGCACGGTCCGTCGTATGATGTCCGAAATGCCAGCCCGCGCTTTCGGCCTGCGCCCGCAACCAATCGCGGCGTTCGGCCAGGCGCGCCTGATAGGCGTCGCGCAGTCCCGCAGCATCACGGCTGTCATGGCGGACCGCCCCCGAGAGCGAGCGGAACAGCACCGCGCCGGAATAGGGAAAACTCTCCTCGTCCGGGTCCAGCACCTGCATCAACACGCCCCGGACGCCCAGCCCCGACGCACGGGTCAGCAGGGCCTCGAGCCATGCCGGATCGGTCAGGAAATCCGAGAGGATCACCAGGCGCTGGTTCGGTCGCAGCGCCTTTGGCGAGGGGGCGTCTTCATCTCCCTTGGCCGGAACGGCGTTGATCAGCCCTTCGGCCAGCCGCTCCGCCTGCACCCGCCCCGACCGGGCGGGCTGGCCAAGCAGCCCGACCCGCTCGCCGCCACGCAACAGCACCATGGCCAGCGCCAGCGTCAGCAATTGCGCGCGCGCGCGCTTGCTTGGCCGGTCCTGCGCGCCGGAATAGGTCATTCCCTGCCCACCCGAGGCCCATAGCACAACGGCCTGCGCCGTCTGCGCCTCGCGATCCCTGACGAATTGCGAATCCGAGCGGGCAGAGCGGCGCCAGTCGATACTGCGCGCCGTATCGCCGTGGGTCGCGGGACGGTATTGCCAGAAATCCTCGCCCGGACCGGCCCGGCGCAGGCCATGCGCACCGGGGGCGACCATCGCCGCCAGGCGCTCGGCCGACAGGATCAGGCCGGGCAGATGGGCGCTGGCGGCCTGCGCCTGCGCGCGAAGTTCCGTGGTGGTCAGTGCCAAAGCCGCCTCACGCCGCCTGACTGGAATTCAGCCGCTGCCCGACCAGCCGGTCGATCACGCCATCGATGCTTTCGCCACGGGCACGGGCCGCGAAAGACAGCGCCATGCGGTGACGAAGGACCGGTGGAGCCATCGCTTCGACATCCTCGAGCGTCGGCGCAAAGCGGCCATTCAGCACCGCCCGCGCCCGTGTCACCAGCATCAGCGCCTGTGCCGCGCGCGGGCCCGCCCCCCAGATCAGCGTGTCCGCAATGCCGCTTTCGGCTTCCGACGCGCCGGGACGGCTGGCACGGACCAGGTCGAGAATCGCCTCGACCACGGCCTCGCCCACCGGCATCTGGCGAATGAGCCGCTGCGCCGCAATCAGTCCCTCGGCATCGAAAGCCGCATGTGCGGAGCCCTCATCCGTTCCCGTCGTGGCCAGCAGGATGTCGCGCTCGGTGTCGCGGTCGGGATAATCCACGTCGATCTGTAGCAGGAACCGGTCGAGTTGCGCCTCGGGTAGCGGATAGGTGCCCTCTTGCTCGATCGGGTTCTGGGTCGCCAGCACGTGGAAAGGTCGCCCGAGCGGCCGATGCTGACCGCTTACCGTCACTTCGCGCTCCTGCATCGCCTGCAACAGCGCCGATTGCGTGCGGGGCGAGGCGCGGTTGATCTCGTCGGCCATCAGAAGCTGGGTGAACACCGGACCTTCGATAAAGCGGAACGCACGACTGCCATCGGTAAGCACGTCCAGCACTTCCGATCCAAGGATATCGGCGGGCATCAGGTCGGGGGTGAACTGCACCCGCTGGTTATCCAGCCCCAGCACGGTGGCCAGCGTGTCCACCAGCATCGTCTTGCCCAGCCCCGGCTGACCGACCAAAAGCGCGTGACCGCCCGACAGAATCGCCGCCAGAACCTGCTCTACCACCGCGTGCTGTCCGACAAAGCGCCGCTCGATACTGCTGCGTGCCTCGGCAAGGCGCTGCCCGAGCGCCTCGACCTCCTGCACCAGAATTTCATCCGAAGTCATGACAATGCCCTTCTGCTGCTCTAGACCGGAGCATAGGGAAGTCATCAAGGGGCGACCATATCGAATGCCGGATCAGATTGACAATAATGTGAGCGCCGACGGAATTGCCGCCGCTGCCAGCAAGGCGGCCAAAAAAGGCGGATTGCCGCCGGTGCATCTGTGGGACCCGCCATTCTGCGGCGATCTGGACATGGAGATTCGCGCCGACGGGACGTGGTTCTACGAGGGCACGCCGATCGGGCGGCCCGCGATGGTGCGGCTGTTCTCGACCGTGCTGAAACGCGAGGATGACAAGTTCTTCCTTGTGACCCCGGTAGAAAAGGTGGGCATCCGCGTCGAGGATGCGCCCTTTATCGCCATCGATGCCGATATCGCACCGGACCGGATCACCTTCACCACCAATGTCGATGACGAGGTGATCGCCGATACCGATCACCCGATCGTCATTCGCGGCGACAAGGCCGAGCCGCGGCCCTATGTTCATGTCCGTGCGGGGCTTGAAGCCCTGATAGACCGCAAGACATTCTACCGGCTGGCCGCGGCCGCCGAGGACGGGCCGGATGGGCGTGCGGGCGTCCGTTCGGGCGGGCAGTTCTTCGCGCTGGAGTTCTGATGCTCGATGCCGCATTTTGCAGCGAATCTCACCAAGCTTTTCACCGAAATTCCCATGGAGCAACGCTTCGCGGCGGCTGCCGAGGCCGGCTTCACCGGCGTCGAGATCCTGTTTCCCTACGACATTCCCGCCGCCACGCTGTCGCGCAAGGCCATCAAGGCGGGGTTGGAGATCGTGCTGATCAACACCCCGCCTCCGAACTGGGCGGGCGGCCCGCGGGGATTCGCTGCGGTTCCGGGCTTCGAGGAACGCTTTCGCCAGGATTTCGACCGGGCCCTGCGCTTTGCGAGGTCGCTGCAATCGCGGCATATTCATATCATGGCCGGCACGACAAATGACCGCGACGCACGGGCTACATTCATCGACAACCTTGCCTGGGCCGCCGAGCGCGCACCGCATGCCAGTCTCACGATCGAGGTCATCAACCGGACAGATATGCCCGGCTATTTCCTGGCGGATTTCGATCTGGCGGCGGGAATCATCGCCGAACTCGGCGTGCGGAACCTGGGACTGCAATTCGACGCCTATCACGCCCAAGCAATCACCGGCGACGCGATAGGGACATGGCGAAAATATGCCCCTGTTATCAGGCACATCCAGATTGCGGGCTATCCCGGCCGCCACGAACCAGCGGGCGGAGAAATCGACTATCCGGCGTTTTTCGCAGAGCTGGACGCCTCGGGCTATCGCGGTTGGGTAAGCGCGGAATACGACCCCGAACACCTGACCGAAAACGGGTTGGGCTGGCTGCCGCTTGGGTGACCGAACCATGCCGCGCAGGGGAACCGGATCGATTTCCACCCGTTACCTCCTGGAGAACGCGGCGAAAGCTGCTACTGACAATGGCAACAAAGGAGCCGACACATGAACTCCATCATCTATATCATCGGTCTCGTGGTCGTGGTGCTGTTCATCCTGTCCTTCCTCGGGCTGCGCTGAACCGAGGCGGCGGGGCTTCGCCGCCCCACCCGAGGGACGGCGTGCAACGGCTGCGCACGCCGGTCGGATGCAACGCTCGCCGCAACGCACGCGGCTTGACCAGCATTTGCTGGGAAATCCATTGCACAATGCGTACACCGCGTGTGCACAACATGTGCACAGGGCGTACACCGCTGTTGCATTGGACGCGGAGACATCACGAGTTCGTGAGGGCTGATTGGGCGGGTTCCGACTGCGGCGGGAATGTCGGATTTGCGGACGAAGCAGACTTTGAAGTTGACTGCCTAAGTACTAAGCTTTCGGCAGTGATTTATGGGGGCTAGTAGATGATCAGAAAGATATTTTCCTTGGTTTCTCTCGGGCTCGCATTCGCTTTTGGGTACTTGTACTACGTCGAGTATTTCAAATGGCGCAGTTGTTTCAATGAACTCGGCCGGTGCTTCGACGACGACGCGGGTGTCGTATATTTCGAGCAATCAGGGGTCGTATGGCTCTTACTCGCTGTGTTGGCACTTGGTGTAGGGCTCTACAGTGCTTGGCATCTGAGCTAACCCTAAACGGTAATCTGGGCTCAATCCGGTCGCTATCGCCGACAGTCATCTCGCGTTCAACCGGATGACGGCGAAGCGAAACATTGACACACATCATGGCCCCTCATAGAATCTCGACTGTCTGAAACAGGTTAGGTTCGGGACGGTTGGCCCGGCCCCCGCAAAGCGGGTCCTTCTGTCGCGATGGCGATGGCCCAAGACTATCAGGGTGACCGCATGGTGCGGACACCGATAGAAAGGGCTTGGACATGAAACCTCGTATTTCCGTTCTGACACTAGGCGTTGCCGATCTGGAGCAGTCGCTTGCGTTCTATCGTGACGGACTCGGTCTGCCGACCGATGGCATCGTCGGGCAAGAGTTCGAACATGGTGCCGTTGCTTTTTTCGAACTGTCCGGCGGCCTCAAGCTGGCAATCTGGGCGCAGGCGGATCTTGCCCATGACACCGGGCTGCCCAGTCTGCCGGTCAGTTCGACCTCGCTCAGCATCGGCCATAATGTTCACAGACGGGAAGAGGTGGACGCGATTCTGGATACGGCGAAGCGGGCCGGTGCGGATATCATCAAACCCGCACAGGATACGTTCTACGGCGGCTACGCGGGATATTTCCGGGACCCGAACGGGCATCTCTGGGAGATCGTGTGGAACCCGGAAATGCTGCCGGCCGAAGAGTGATAATCCTGCGGCTAGCTGGCGACCTGTCAAAGCATGTCCGGCGAGGCGGGGCACCGGGTCTGCGGGTGGCCAGCCACGGCGGGGGCTTGTCAGGCCATCGACCCCACCGACCGGCCTTGGGCAAGGAGACGCGAAGCGGCCGTTATCGGCACAGCACCCGCCGCGCTATCTCTCATGCATGCGCATGTGCTATAGTTCCGCCACTGTCACGACATGTGAAAGGAGACAATGCCATGAAACGCCTGAGCCTTGCCCTGGCACTCGCCGCGTTTGCCGCCAGTCCCGCCCTTGCCTTCCAATGTCCTGCGGATATGAGCCAGATCGACGCCGCGCTGGAAACCGCCTCGCTCTCTGAAGAAGAGCTTGCAAGGGTGAAGGAATTGCGCGCCCTCGGAGAGACCGAGCACGAGACCGGCGATCACCAGGCCGCGGTCGACGCGCTGGCCGAGGCAAAAGAGATTCTCGGCCTCTGAACCAGGGGCCGCTGACGAAGGGGAATGTCACGGCAACCGGGATCGAGAACCGCTTGGCGCCGTCCAGTTCCGATGCGGCGTCTCGTATCGCGGCTGCCATGATGACGAAACGGTATTTGGCAGCCGGATCTCCGAATATGGCCAAGGGCCTCTGCCCTGGCATTCTTCATCTGCATCATGCCCGGCGGCACTGCATGCCGTGATTTTGGACGGGCGAATGATCGGTGGCGGACAGCTGCATGGCGCATAGAACCCGTTCCCGTTCTTCGCTCAGGATCACTTTCGGCTGGCTTTTCCTCCGCCGCTCGGCTAGGGCAGCGGCGCAAACCGGAAGGCTACCCAAATGGACACCCGCAATATCGCCATCATCGCCCATGTCGACCACGGCAAGACCACGCTGGTTGACCAGTTGCTCAGGCAATCGGGATCCTTCCGCGAAAACCAGGCCGTGGCCGAGCGCGCCATGGACAGCAACGATATCGAACGCGAGCGCGGCATCACCATCCTCGCCAAGGCGACCTCGGTCGAGTGGAAGGGCACGCGGATCAATATCGTCGATACGCCGGGCCATGCCGATTTCGGCGGCGAGGTCGAGCGCATCCTGTCGATGGTCGATGGGGTCTGCCTGCTGGTCGATGCCGCAGAAGGCCCGATGCCGCAGACGAAATTCGTCACCTCCAAGGCGCTGGCGCTCGGGCTGCGCCCGATCGTGGTGTTGAACAAGGTGGACAAGCCCGCCGCAGAGCCCGACGACGCGCTGACCGACGTGTTCGACCTGTTCGCCAATCTGGGCGCCAGCGACGAGCAACTGGATTTCCCGCATCTCTATGCATCCGGCATCGGGGGATGGGCGGATGAGGCGCTTGACGGACCGCGTCAGGACATGACCGCACTGTTCGACATGATCCTGCGCCATGTCGATGCTCCGAAACAGGTTGGCCGTGCGGATGAGCCGTTCCAGATGCTGGCAACCACGCTGGGCGCCGATCCGTTCCTTGGCCGGTTGCTGACTGGTCGTGTCGAATCGGGCCGCGCCAAGGCGGGCGACACGCTGAAGGCGCTGAGCCGCGATGGCAAGCGGGTCGAGCAGTTCCGCATTTCCAAGGTTCTGGCCGCCCGCGGGCTGAACCAGCAACCCATCGACGAGGCCGTGGCGGGCGATATCGTCACGATTTCGGGCATGACCAAGGCGACGGTTTCGGATACGCTCTGCGCCCCCGAGGTCGAGACCGCCCTGCCCTCGCAGCCCATCGATCCGCCGACGATCAGCGTCACCTTCGGCATCAATGACAGCCCGCTGGCGGGGCGCGACGGCAAGAAGGTGCAGTCGCGCGTCATCCGCGAGCGGCTGATGAAAGAGGCCGAATCAAACGTCGCCATCCGTGTCGATGACACGCCGGGGGGCGAGGCATTCGTCGTCTCGGGTCGGGGCGAATTGCAGATGGGCGTGCTGATCGAGAACATGCGCCGCGAAGGCTTCGAGCTGTCGATCAGCCGGCCGCGGGTGATCTTCCAGGAGGAAGACGGTCAGCGGATGGAGCCCATCGAGGAAGTCATCATCGATGTCGATGACGATTATACCGGCGCGGTGATCGAGAAGCTGACCGGCGACCGCAAGGGTGAGATGGTGGACATGCGCCCGGCGGGCCACGGCAAAACCCGGATCATCGCCCATGTGCCGTCGCGCGGGCTGATCGGCTATCACGGCGAATTCATGACCGATACGCGCGGCAATGGTGTGCTGAACCGGATTTTCCATGGTTGGGCGTCCTACAAGGGTTCGATCCAGGGTCGCCGCCAGGGCGTGCTGATCTCGATGGAGGACGGGGTCTCGGTTGCCTATGCGCTATGGAACCTGGAAGAGCGCGGCAAGATGTTCATCGGCGCGCAGGAACAGATTTACCAGGGCATGATCATCGGCGAGCATTCGCGTGACAACGACCTGGAAGTGAACCCGCTGAAGGGCAAGAAGCTGACAAACGTGCGGGCCTCGGGCACCGATGACGCGGTTCGGCTGACCCCGCCGATGCGTTTGTCGCTGGAAGAGGCGATTGCCTATATCAACGACGACGAGTTGGTCGAGGTGACTCCCAAGAGCATCAGGCTGCGCAAGCGTCATCTCGACCCGCATGAACGCAAGCGGCAGGCCCGCAGCGACGGGTGAGTCCGGCAGGATCGGCGCTTTACAGCCTTTTCGGGGACGATATGTAAACTTGTCGCCAAACGGGCATTCCGCTTCGGCTTGTGATGCGTTATCCCGCTCGCAACCCATGCATGACGAGAAGGCAGGATTCCCGTGACCGATCACATCATCAAGGATATTTCGCTTGCCGATTACGGCCGCCGCGAACTTGACATCGCCGAGACGGAGATGCCGGGCCTGATGGCGCTTCGTGCGGAATATGGCGCGGCGCAGCCGCTGAAGGGCGCGCGGATCGCGGGTTCGTTGCACATGACGATCCAGACGGCGGTGCTGATCGAGACGCTGGTCGCGCTCGGTGCCGAGGTGCGGTGGGCGTCGTGCAACATCTTCTCGACCCAGGACCACGCCGCGGCCGCGATCGCCGCCGGGGGCACCCCGGTCTTCGCCATCAAGGGCGAAACGCTGGAGGAATACTGGGATTACTGCGACCGCATCTTCCTGTTCGAGGAGGGCGCCAACCTGATCCTCGACGATGGCGGCGACGCGACGCTCTACATCCTCCTGGGCGCGCGGGTGGAGGCCGGCGAGACCGACCTGATCGAAACGCCGACCAGCGAAGAGGAAGAGGCGCTGTTTGCCCAGATCAAGAAGCGGATGGCGGCAAGCCCCGGCTGGTTCACCAGGCAGCGCGACCAGCTGCAAGGCGTCAGTGAAGAAACCACGACCGGCGTGCACCGCCTCTATGACCTGCACAAGAAAGGGCTGCTGCCCTTCCCGGCGATCAACGTCAATGACAGCGTCACCAAGTCGAAATTCGACAATAAATACGGCTGCAAGGAATCGCTGGTCGACGGCATCCGCCGCGCCACCGACACGATGATGGCCGGCAAGACCGCCCTGGTCTGCGGCTATGGCGATGTCGGCAAGGGTTCGGCGGCAAGCCTGCGCGGCGCCGGTGCGCGGGTGAAGGTGACCGAAGTCGATCCGATCTGCGCGCTACAGGCGGCGATGGACGGGTTCGAGGTGGTGACGCTGGAAGACGTGGTGGCCTCTGCCGATATCTTCATTACCACCACCGGCAATCGCGACGTGATCCGCATCGAGCATATGCGCGAGATGAAGGACATGGCGATCGTCGGCAATATCGGCCATTTCGACAACGAGATCCAGGTCGCGGCGCTGAAGAACCACAAATGGACCAATATCAAGGATCAGGTGGACATGATCGAGATGCCTTCGGGCAGCCGGATCATCCTGCTCTCCGAGGGGCGTCTGCTGAACCTCGGCAACGCGACCGGGCATCCGTCCTTCGTGATGTCGGCCAGCTTCACCAACCAGGTGCTCGCCCAGATCGAGCTGTGGACCAAGGGCGATGAATACCGGCCCGGCGTCTACATCCTGCCGAAAGCACTGGATGAAAAAGTCGCGAGGCTGCATCTGGACAAGATCGGGGTAAAGCTGACACAACTGTCCCCGGAGCAGGCCGAATATATCGGTGTGACACCCGAAGGCCCCTTCAAATCAGATCATTACCGGTACTGAGCCATGACCGAATATTCGCTGTTCACCTCGGAATCCGTCTCCGAGGGCCATCCCGACAAGATTGCCGACCAGATCTCGGACGCGATCCTCGACGCCATCATGGCCGAAGACGCACGGGCTCGCGTCGCCTGCGAGACGATGGTGAAAACCGGTGTCGCGATCATCTCGGGAGAGATAACCACCAGCGCTTGGGTGGATCTGGAATCGATCGTGCGCGAGGTCATCAATGATATCGGCTACGATTCCTCCGAGGTAGGTTTCGATGGGGCGACCTGTTCGGTCATCAATATCATCGGCAAGCAATCGCCCGAGATCAACCAGGGCGTCGACCGCGAAAAGCTCGAAGAGCAGGGTGCCGGCGACCAGGGGCTGATGTTCGGCTATGCCTCGGACGAGACCGATGTGCTGATGCCCGCCCCGATCACCTATGCGCATCGCCTGGTCGAGCGGCAGTCCAAGGTTCGCCGCAACGGCATCCTGCCATGGCTGCGCCCGGACGCGAAATCGCAGGTGACATTGCGTTACGGCGCGGATGGCCGGCCCGAGGGCATCGATGCCGTGGTACTATCGACCCAGCATAACCCGGATATCGCGCTGGCCGATCTGCGCGAGGCGGTGATCGAAGAGATCATCAGGCCGGTCCTGCCCACCGAATGGCTGTCGAGCGAGACGAAATATCTGATCAACCCGACCGGTAAATTCGTCATTGGCGGCCCGGTGGGCGATTGCGGCCTGACCGGGCGCAAGATCATCGTCGACAGCTATGGCGGCATGGCCCGTCACGGCGGCGGAGCCTTTTCCGGCAAGGATCCCTCCAAGGTGGACCGCTCGGCCGCCTATGCGGGGCGTTGGGTGGCCAAGAATATCGTGGCGGCGGGGCTGGCCAGCCGGTGCGAGATCCAGGTGAGCTATGCCATTGGCGAGGCCCAACCGACCTCGATCTCGCTGAATACCTTCGGAACGGAAACTGTTCCGCATGACAGGATCGTCGCGGCGGTGCGCGAGGTGTTCGACCTGCGCCCCTTCGCGATCATTCGTGACCTGGACCTGCTGCACCCGATCTATCGCCCCACGGCCAGCTATGGCCATTTCGGGCGCGATCCCTACACGTTGAACGGCGCCATCGCGTTCAGCTGGGAAAAGACCGATCGGGCAGAGGCGCTGAAGGCGGCGGTCAGCTGATTCCACGAAACGGGCGCAGCAGCCTTTCGGGACTCTGCCCCGTCGCCGTTCCGGCGACTCCCCGGGATATTTGGATGAAGAAGAAGGGTCGCACGGTTTTGAAATCCTCCCAATTCGTGCCGCCTCGTTCTTCTTTACTGAACCCAGTTTTCCAGTCCGAACCTCGGGCGAGAGGTTCGGGCAGGTCGCGCCATGGGTTGGAAATATGTGCCTGCAATGGGGGGAGAGCCCTTCCGGCCATCGCAGGCGACGCAATTCGTGAGCGTTTCAGTTGTAAGGGTGGCGCGCCCTAGCCGTAAAGCGCACGGGCGCGATCTTCGAAGGCCTTGACGATGCGGGACATGGCCTCGTGAAACACCACGCCGATCAAGCGTTGCAGGATGGCGTTGCGGAACTCGAAATCGACGAAGAACTCGACACGGCTGCCACCTTCGGGGCGGTCGGTGAAGCTCCAGCCGCTGCGCATATACTTGAAAGGCCCTTCCAGATATTCGGTGTCGATCTTCAAGGTCCCGGTCTCGGGATCAGCGGGCCAGAGCACGACCCTGCTGCCGAAACGTTCCCGGAAGACCTTGAAGCTGATGACCAAGTCGGCTGCGATCTCCTCTGCCCCATCCGGGCGGGTCTGGCGCGAGCGGATGCGGGCCGCGCTGTTCCAGGGCAGGAATTGAGGGTAGCTTTCCACATCTGCCACGAGGTCGAACATCTGGCAGGCGGTGTAGGGAAGGTCGCGATTGTCCTGGTGATGCGGCAAGGAGAACTCTTGAGTTTCGGCGGATCGGGTTGTTTGCTAGTCCAACGGCACTAACAGGATATTTAGGCGATGAACAACCTGGTTTGGCTTATCCGTGCATCGAAATGGGCGCGCCACCCGCCAAGCGCGCGGATGGTCAAGCTGGTTCTGGCCATCATTGCCATCGGCATCGCCATCATCGCCTTGGAAAAACTGGGCTGGTGGCCCGAATGGGCGACAATGGAGCGAGGCCGCGGAGGGCGTTTGCCGCGCTGAAGCAATTTTTGGCCGCTTGCGCTACAGCCCGGCCTCCTTGAAACTGTCGCATTGCGCCATCTCGCCTGAACGGAACCCCCGCATCAGCCATGTCTGCCGCTGCTCTGCACTGCCATGGGTGAAACTGTCGGGCATCGGCGTACGACCGGCATTGGCCTGGATGACATCATCGCCGACAGCTTCGGCGGCGCCCATGGCCTCGGCCAGATCGCCCTCTTCCAGCGTGCCGAAACGTTCCTGCGCCTGACGTGCCCAGATGCCGGCATAGCAATCGGCCTGCAACTCGGTCAGCACCGACAGCGCGTTGGAATCCGACTGGCTGGCGCGGCTGCGCATCGAGTTCACCTGCCCCAGGACTCCGGTCAGGTTCTGGACATGGTGGCCGATCTCATGCGCGATCACATAGGCGGCGGCGAAATCGCCCCCCGCCCCCATCCGCTGCGCCATCAGGTCGAAGAAATCGGTATCCAGATAGACCTTGCGGTCTCCGGGGCAGTAGAACGGGCCCATCGCAGCCGAGGCCCCGCCACATGCGGATTGCACCGCGCCGCTGAACAGCACAAGGGTCGGATCGGCGTAATCGATACCTGCCTGGTCTGGCAAGATCGCCCCCCAGACCTCCTCGGTATCGGCCAGCACGACCGAGACGAATTCGCCATATTCCTGGTCGGCCTCGCTGAGCGGCGCGTCTTGCTGCTGCTGGGGCTGCCCCTGATCCAGCCCCTGGACGATGGGCGTGATATCGATGCCGAAGAAATAGCCGACCGCCAGAACCGCCAACATGCCCACGACGCCGACACCTCCGGCGCGTGTCCGGCGCATCCCGCGCCGATCCTCGATATTGCCGCTGCCGCGCCTGCCTCGCCATCTCATAGCCTTGCCCACCCGGTTTGATCCTGACTCGGGATCATCACAGCAGCGCGACGCATTCGCAAGTGACTTGACGACCCGATCCCGTGCCGTCAAGTCAGAGACCGGAACGAAAGGGACCGCATGCTGCGCAAGCTATATGACTGGACCATGGGGCTTGCCGCGCATCGGCATGCGATGCCGGCCCTGTTCGGGGTCAGTTTCATTGAAAGCTCTATCTTTCCGATCCCGCCGGATGTGCTGATGATTCCCATGGTGCTGGCGCGAAAGGCGCGGGCATTCATCATCGCGGCCGTGGCGACGATCGGATCGGTGTTGGGCGGGCTGTTGGGATATTGGATCGGAGCGGCGCTGATGGGAAGCGTCGGGCAGTGGGTGCTGACTGTCTATGGCAAGGAGGATGCCTATCACCAGCTTGCCGCCCGTTTCGCCGAATATGGCGGATGGGCAGTGCTGTTTGCCGCGTTGACGCCCTTTCCCTTCAAGGTCATCACGATCTTTTCAGGCGCCGTGGGTTTCTCTTTGCCGCTATTCGTGCTGACTGCGGTCATCGGACGCGCGGGACGGTTCTTCGTCGTCGCCGCGCTTCTGTGGCGGTTCGGACCGCCCATCCGCGACTTTATCGAGCGGCGGTTGGGATTGGTCTTCACCGTCTTCATGGTCGGCCTCGTCGGAGGCTTTGTCGCGCTGAGGTATCTATGAACGCAACTCGGTTGGCTCTTCTCGCCGGAGGCGGATCGGCGGCACTGCTGCTGGCCGCATTGGGTTTTCAGGCGGTGGGATACGCGCCCTGCGAATTATGCATCCTGCAACGCTGGCCGCATCTGGCCGCAGTGATCATCGCCGGGTTGATCCTGCTGACAGGGCGGGTCCGGGCGCTGGCCGTGCTGGGGATGGTCGCGGCCGGAGTGGCGATGGGGCTCGCGATCTATCACAGCGGAGTCGAGATGGCATGGTGGCCCGGCCCCTCGCATTGCTCGGGCGGAATCGGTGATATCGCCAACATGTCGACGAAAGACCTGATGTCGAAACTGCAGGAAGCCCCGGTGGTGCGCTGCGACGAGGTGGCATGGCGCTTTCTCGGCCTGTCCATGGCAAGTTGGAACGCGGTGTTTTCGGCCTGCCTTGCCGTGGTCTGGGGAATGGCGGCGCGCCGGGAACGCTGAAAGCACGGGCAAGTCACTCCGAGCGGGGCAGCCGGGCCAAGTTTATTGGCGAAACCCTGCAAAACCCGGGGTGCAAGATTGCTCCCACCGACCGTGTCCGCTATACCGAAACTCAACAAGATGTTGAGGAATTCACGTGGCCGACACTCCTGAAGACGATCTGCCGGAAACCCCGGAAACAGGCGACGAAAACGGCAGCAGCCCGCGCCAGGTCATGGCACATGACGGGCCGTTGATCGACATCTCTTCCGAGATGCGGACATCCTATCTCGACTATGCGATGTCGGTGATCGTCAGCCGGGCGATTCCCGATCTGCGCGACGGGCTCAAGCCCGTTCATCGCCGCATTCTCTATGCGATGAACGAGACCGGGAACAGCCATGACAAGCCCTATCGCAAATCGGCCCGCCCCATCGGCGACGTGATGGGGAAATACCACCCGCATGGCGACAGCGCGATCTATGACGCACTGGTGCGGATGGCGCAGAATTTCTCGATGTCGCTGCCGTTGCTGGACGGCCAGGGCAATTTCGGCTCGATGGATGGCGATCCCCCGGCCGCGATGCGTTACACCGAAGTGCGCATGGACAAGCCGGCCAATTACCTGCTGATGGATATCGACAAGGACACGGTCGATTTCCAGGACAATTACGATGGCAAGGATCGCGAACCCACGGTTCTGCCCGCGCGCTTCCCGAACATGCTGGTCAATGGTGCGGGGGGCATCGCCGTCGGCATGGCCACCAATATCCCGCCGCATAACCTGGGCGAGATCGTGGATGCGACGCTGGCATTGATCGAAAACCCCGACCTGCCGACCGAACGCATCCTCGAGATCGTTCCCGGCCCGGATTTCCCCACTGGCGGGCTGATCCTTGGCCGTTCCGGCGCGCGCAAGGCCTATCTGGAGGGGCGCGGCAGCGTCATCATCCGTGCGAAAACCCATATCGAGGAACCGCGCAAGGACCGCTACGCCATCGTTCTGGACGAGATCCCCTATCAGGTAAACAAATCCAACCTGATCGAGCGTATCGCAGATCTGGCCAAGGAAAAGCGCGTCGAGGGAATTTCCAACGTTCAGGACGAATCCGACCGCTCTGGCGTGCGCGTGGTGATCGAGCTGAAACGGGACGCGACGCCCGACGTGGTGCTGAACCAGCTGTTCCGTTTCACGCCCATGCAGACCCATTTCGGCTGCAACATGCTGGCCCTGAACGGTGGGCGGCCCGAGCAGTTGGCGCTGCGCGATTTCCTCACCTATTTCATCAGCTTCCGTGAAGAGATTGTTGCACGGCGGACGGCTTATGAGTTGCGCCGGGCGCGTGAACGCAGCCATATTCTCTGTGGTTTGGCGGTCGCGGTCAGCAATGTCGACGAGGTTGTCGCAACCATCCGGTCTTCGGCCGACGCACCCGAGGCGCGGGCGCGGCTGATGGAGCGTCGCTGGCCTGCGCATGACATCGCCGAGTATCTGCGGCTGATCGACGATCCACTGCATCCGATCAACGAGGACGGCACCTATAACCTGTCCGAGACGCAGGCACGCGCCATTCTGGACCTGCGGCTGCAGCGGCTGACGCAGATCGGCGTCAAGGAGGTCACCGACGAGCTGCAGGAACTGGCCGATGCTATCCGCGAATACCTTGCGATTCTCGCTTCACGTGAGCGGATCATGGGTATCATCAGCGACGAGTTGCGCGAGGTGAAGGAACTCTTCGCCGTACCGCGGCGAACCGAGATCACCGAATGGTCCGGCGACATGATGGACGAGGACCTGATCGAGCGCGAGGACATGGTCGTCACCATCACCTCGGGCGGCTATATCAAGCGGACTGCCCTGGCAGAATTCCGCGCGCAGCGCCGCGGCGGCAAGGGCCTGTCGGGAATGGCAACCAAGGAGGACGACGTGGTGACCACGTTGTTCGTCGCCAACACCCATACCGAATTGCTGTTCTTCACGACCGACGGCATGGTCTACCGGCTCAAGACCTGGCGCCTTCCGCTTGGCGGGCGGACCGCCAGAGGCAAGGCGATCGTCAATATTCTGCCCATCGATCCGGGCGTTTCCATCGCCGCACTGATGCCGGTGAACGCGCCGGAAAGCGAATGGGACAGGTATCAGGTCGTCTTTGCCACCTCGCAGGGCGATGTGCGCCGCAACGCCCTGTCGGATTTCGCCAATGTCCGTTCGAACGGCAAGATCGCGATGAAATTGCCCGAGGATGTCAGCCTCGTCGCCGCGCGCATGGCGACCGAGGATGACGACGTCATGATGGTGACCGCCGGAGGCCGGGCAATCCGCTTCTCCACCACCGCGGTACGGGTCTTCAAGGGCCGCGATTCAACCGGGGTGCGCGGCATCAGACTGGCCAAGGGTGACAGCGTCGTCAGCATGTCGGTCATCCGGCATTTCGAGGCCGATCCAGCCGAACGCGCCGCCTATCTCAAGATGCGCCGCGCGGTGGCCGGTGCGCTGGATGACGGGGCCGAGGCGGATGAGGACGAGGACACGGTCGAAGAAGGCAGCATCACGCAGGAACGCTATGCCGAGATGTCGGCGGCCGAAGACCTGATCCTGACGATCTCCGCCAAGGGGGCGGGCAAGATCAGTTCTTCCCATGACTATTCCGTCCGCGGACGCGGCGGTCAGGGCGTGATGGCGATGGACAAGGCGATGCGCGGCGGCCCCCTGGTCGCCAGCTTCCCGGTGGAGTCGGATGATCAGATCATGCTCGCCACCTCGACCGGCCAGTCGATCCGCGTACCGGTGGAAGGGATCAGCTTCCGTTCGCGTTCTGCAGGCGGAGTGCGGGTCTTCAACACCGCGAAAGGCGAGGTGGTCGTATCGGTCGCCCGTGTCGCCGAGCAAAGCGACGCCGAAGACGAAGACAACGGCGAGGCGGAAGAATAAACATTCGGCGGGGCCACGCCCCCGCCGTCACGGTCGATGTCACAAATAACGAGGAAACGGGGTGGATCATTCAAGCGAACGCGTATTGCGGGAACGACTCCAGACAGGTTTCCTGGGGATCATCGCCTTCGGGCTGATCCTCTTCATGCTGGTGCAGGCGCGCTTCATCCTGATCTCGCTGGCGATTGCCATCATCCTGTTCTCACTGACCACCGACGCTATCTTTGCCATTTGCTCGCGCCTGAAAGTGCCCAACTGGCTGGGCACGATGCTGGCTTTGATCGGCATCGTTCTGGGGGTGCTCTGGGTTTCGACCACGGTCGTTGCCCAGATCAACCAGGTCGTGCAAACTGCCGTCGTCTATGTCGAACAGGCACAGGCCGCATTGCCCACGCTCACGCAATGGCTGGGGCCGGATGTGCAGGATCGTCTGCTGACCGCGATCTCGAATTTCAATATTACCGGCTGGATCCGATCGCTTGCCGGTCAGGCAACCGGCGTCCTGCAAGGCAGCGTGCTGGTGATCCTGTTCGTGGGTTTCATGTTCGCCGAGCAGGTCTGGTTCCCCCTCAAGGTCGAACGTCTGACCGGCGATCCCCAAAAGGCTTTGCAGGTCCGGCGGATCATCTCCTCGATCATGCACAGGGTAAACCGTTACCTGGTTGTCAAGACGGCGGTCAGCGGCGTGACCTCGGTCGCGGTCTGGCTGATATTCACGCTAGCGGATGTAGGCCTCGCCGGTCCGATCGCACTGCTGACCTTCATCCTGAATTTCATTCCCTCGGTGGGCTCGATCATCGCCACGGCCATCGCGGCAGTGCTCGCATTCGTTCTCAGTGGCGATACGACCGTGACGATCATCATCGCCGCCGCCTGCTCCTTGGTGCAGTTTACCATCGGTAACGTGCTGGACCCCATGTTGCTGGGGCAGACATTGCGGCTGTCGAGCTTTGGTATCATCCTCAGCCTCGCCTTCTGGGGGGCTGTCTGGGGGATTCCCGGAATGTTCCTGGCAGTGCCGATCATGGTTGCACTGATGATCGTCTGCGCGCATATCCCTTGGCTGCGCCCGGTTGCGGTGCTGCTGTCGCGCGAAGGGCTGCCCGATGACGGCAGCAGCGATGAGGACGACGAGGCCAACCCTCCTACCCTTGCGGCCTGATCGGGCCGATCGCAATGACAGCCGCGGGAGATCGGATTCCTGGCCGGGTATCTGTCCATGACTCGGCTCATGATGACCCATCATCCTGCCTGTCGGAGCCAGGCAAAATCCGCGTCAGTTCAACTTGCCAGGCATATTTGGCTGACGTCGATGTGAGAGCCGCTTTCCGGCTTCGGCATCGACAAGGCACAGGTTTCCAGGTTATCAGATATCGCATGCGGAAGATTGCGTATATCGTCATGGCACTCTTTCTCGCCCTCTATGGGGCGAGCACTGCCGCACAAGCTGCAAGCGCTTCGGCAATGACGATCGAGATGGTTACCTCGGCCGAACCCGGCATGAACATGGCCAATTGCCAAGCCTGCGAGATTGACGAAGATACCACGGCAGGCGGGCTTGCCTGCGGCATGGTCTGCACTCCCCCTCTCGCCGCAACATTCACTGCCTCAATCGGCCCGATCATGGCGCCCCACCTGCCGCAAGAGCGGCCGTCGAGCAAAATTCTGGCAACCGGTCTGACAGGTTCGCCGGATCCATTCCCTCCCCGAACCCTCATCTGAGGCGACGCCGTCACGCGATCATGCGTGCCAGCGCGTTATGCTGCGCCTTGACCGGTCCGAAGGCCGACGGCGCGCATTCCAATCCATTGGCGCATGCCGCGCATGCATCCAATGCCTTTTGGTGATCAGATGAGACAATCAAATGTCAAAAATTGCCTATCCCGGATTGTCACGCCGGGGATTCCTTGCCGCTGGTGCCGGAGCCTGGCTTACGGTCGCGGCGAAACCGCTGCTCGCACAAGCCACGGCGCCTGATCCGGTCCTGGGTTTCGATGGTGACGATCTTCTCGTCGCTTCCGACCGCATCCGGCGATACGCCCTGACCGACGGTACACCGCAAAACCTGTCCGGACCTGGCATTGTCCAAGCCCTCGCCACGCATCCCGACCGCCCCGGTCTTGTCGTTGCCGGGCTTGCTTCGGGAGGCGTCAGCATCTCGGAGGATGGCGGCCAGACCTGGGAAACCCGAGCGACCGGACTGGCTGAGGGCGCGGTTGACGCCATAGCCATTGCGGCGGGGAATCCCGATCTGCTCTATGCGGCGGTGCATGGCGACGGGTTATGGAAAAGCGAAAATGCCGGGGGCACGTGGTCCCTGGCGATGGATCGCCCCTGGCTCGAAGAAGCGGAACATGATCTGCTGACGCTCGCCTCGGTCGATCTGGAGACCGGAATGGGCGGCATCTGGATCTATGCCGGAACCGAGGCCGGATTGACACGCGTGCCGGATTGTTTCTGCCGCTGGCAGGATGTTCAGCCCGGCAACGCCATGGATGCGCTTGCATCGGGCGAAACCCCGCCCGCCGAATTCCCTCTGCCCAAAGGTGAACCTGTCCGGGCCCTCGCCGCCGCCCCCTCGGCGCCGGGGATCCTGTACGCCGCCTTGCCCTCAGGCCTGTGGATGTCTGCGGATGGTGGTGTGGTCTGGTCACATCTGGCCGAGGGCTCGGCAAGCGCGGTCGCGGTTCATCCCGGGAACGCGGACCGGCTGGCCGCAATCATGGATGGACATCTGAAACTCAGCCGCGATGGCGGCGCAAACTGGGTCGCCATCGCGGCCGCATGAAGGAGTTGAACATGAATAAATCGACAATCATTGCCACATTCGTTGCTGTCACAATCGGCGGAACCATCGCCTTTACCTCGCTTGGGCTCGCGGAAAATGACGACACATCCAAGGTGGGCGAGACCTCGAAAGAGATCACCATCTGGCGTGATCCCGGCTGCGGCTGCTGCGACAGCTATGCCGATTATCTCGAGACGCATGGCTACAGCGTGACGCGTGTCGATGACGTGAATTTCGACGAGCGTTCGATAGATGCAGGTGTGCCCGCGCAAGGGCTGGGCTGTCACCTGGCCGAAATCGACGGCTATCATGTCAGCGGGCTGGTGCCGGCGGATATCATCGAGCGGTTGCTGACCGAACGCCCCGACATCACCGGCATCACCCTGCCCGGTATGCCCGCCAATGCGCCGGGCATGGCGCCCGAGAAAACCGGCACGCTGAAAACCTATGCCTTTGGCGAGGACGGGGTCTCTGTCTATGCCGATGAGTGAGTGTATGGGCGGCATGATGACCGTGATGATGGCGGGCGGCGGACTGATCCTGCTGCTGGTCATCGCGATACTGGTTCTCGGCGTTCTGGCCTTGGTCAGATATCTTCGGAGGCCGATATGAGGCCCGGTTTGGTGGCTGCCGCCGCAGCAGCTACGACGCTGTTCGCCGTGGCTGCGGCGGCATTTGTACAAGCCGAGGATTCCGCAAGCGATGCGGAGGACCTGACCTTCCTCGGCGCATCCGTGACAAGCGAGGATATCGCGCTCGGCAAACAGCTTTACACCGAGAACTGCGCCTCCTGCCATGGTGCCGATCTGGAGGGGCAGCCCGATTGGAAGCGGCGCTTGCCCACGGGACGGATGCCCGCCCCACCCCACGATGAGACTGGTCACACATGGCATCATTCCGATCAGGACCTGTTCACGATGACCAAGCAGGGTGTCGCGGCACTCGTACCGGATTACGACAGCGACATGCCGGGGTTCGAGGACATGCTGACCGATGACGAAATCAAGGCGGTGCTGGCCTTCATCAAGAGCACCTGGCCGGAACGCCAACGGGCGTTTCAGGGCAAGCTCAATGGCGAGGGCGGAACGTGAAACACCGGCTTTTCGGCACGAAGCGGCCCGCGCACCGTCAGCCGCAAAAGGATAATGGCCTCAAAGGCCTGTGCGCAACGAGGGATATCACTTTCCAATTCCATGAGGAGAAAACCATGAAACGACTGACACAACTTTCCCTTTCAATCGCTCTTGCTGCGATAACCGCCGCATCGTTCAGCCATGCGCAAGAAATGAAACCGGATGACATGATGCAAGGTCACGGCATGATGGGCGATGAAGGCATGTCGGGAATGATGGGGATGATGCAGATGATGGATCGGATGGGCCCGATGATGGAAGCCTGCACCGAGATGATGCAGGCGATGAATGACAAGGCCGACGCAGAGAAACCCACGCAACAAGACGGCTGAGGCATCGTCCGCCCGTACAAACCCTGTTCGGGCGGACATTCCAAAGACAACCCGCCCCCTCTCTTCGCGATAGCTTCGATCGGTGGCAAAGTGCGGATTTCTGGCCCGTTACATCAGGCGGGGGTTTTGTCATGGTCGGCAAGGCATTCGCCATGATCGCGCAGCACTTCCAGCACCCGGCAATCCGCAACGGAACCTCCGGCACAATCGGTGATCATGCGCCTCAGCTCTGCTCGCAGCGCTTCCAGCCGAACAATACGTGCTTCAACCTGCTTCAACTGCTTCTTCGCGATGGAATCGACATGGGCGCAGGAATGATCGGGCGTGTCGGACAGGTCCAGCAGCTCTCGGATCGCATCGAGGGCAAATCCCAGTTGCCGTGCGTGACGAATGAAGGCGAGCCGGTCGAGTTCCGCATCGCCATAGCGGCGCTGCCCGCCCTCTGTGCGGCCGGGCTCGGGCATCAGGCCGATCTGCTCATAATAGCGGATGGTCTGTACATTGGTGCCGGTGCGTTTCGCCAGAGTTCCGATTGTCAGCATGGCGCCCCCTAATGCTACAGCTATTGTAGCTTTCTGGCGGAGCACCCGCAACCCTCCGCCAACCGCGGAACCTGCTGGCGGCTCGGGACCAGGGCACTCGGCGCGCATTCGCAAGACCATCAAATTTTTCCGCATCCCCTCTTGAAGCTATAGTCGCTGTAGATCCTATCTTCCTTAAATCGAGAAAGCATCGACGGAATCACGGCATGGAAAATGACGATACGACTCTTGAGGAATGGCGCGTAACAGGCATGGATTGCGGTTCCTGCGCCACCAAGCTGCGCGGCGCGGTCGAACGGTTGCCCGGCATATCCGAGGTGGATGTGGCCCTGATGGCCGAGCGCCTGCGCCTGCGCCGCGACGGGTCCCGGATATCGCGTGGCGAGGTCGAGAAAGCCGTGCGTGGAGTGGGATTCGGGCTTTCGCCCAAGGACGGTCCCGCGACGGAAAGTCCCGTGCGCGGGTTTGTCCTGCCCGCCGATGCCTATTCCGACAATGCGGATATTCCGCCGCAGAAGGAAACCCGACAGCAGGAAGATCCCGCGTGGTACCAGACCCGCAAGGGCCGGATGCTGATCGGCACCGGTCTGCTGTTAGCTGCGGCATGGGTTGTGGAACTCTCCACGGGTGGGCCTGCCGCGCAATGGGCATTTATCCTCGCGACCTTGATCGGCCTTGCCCCGGTCGCGAAGAAGGCACTGATATTGGCGCGGGCACGGATGCCATTCACCATTGAAATGCTCATGAGTATCGCCGCGCTTGGTGCACTTGTGATAGGCGCGGCTGGCGAGGCAGCGCTGGTTGTCTTCCTGTTTGCCATGGGCGAGATGCTGGAGGGCCTTGCAGCCGGCAAGGCCCGGGACGGTATTCGCGCGCTCGCCGAACTGGTGCCCAAATCCGCCCGCCTCGTGGTCGGCAGCCGCATCCGCGAGGTGCCCGCCGCCACCCTCTCTATCGGGCAGGTTGTGCAGGTTCGCCCCGGCGATCGCGTGCCCGCCGATGGCACCGTGATCTCAGGCACATCCGGTGTCGATGAAAGCCCTGTCACGGGAGAGAGCATCCCACGCCTGAAAGAGGCGGGAGCGGAGGTCTTCGCCGGATCGGTGAATACCGAGGCGGAGTTGCGGCTGAGTGTCACTCGGGCCGCCGAGGACAACACGATAGCCCGGATCATCCGCCTGGTGGAAGAAGCCGAAACAGCCCGGGCGCCCACCGAACGCTTTATCGACCGCTTCAGCCGCTGGTACATGCCTGCCGTGGTCGGCATGGCAGTTCTGGTCGCCGTATTGCCGCCCCTCTTCGCCGATGCAAACTGGGAAACCTGGATCTATCGTGCTCTCGCATTGCTGCTGATCGGTTGTCCTTGCGCATTGGTGATCTCGGTCCCCGCCTCCATCGCTTCGGCGCTTTCAGCCGGGGCACGGCAGGGATTGCTGATGAAAGGCGGCGCGGTCATCGAGGCTGCGGCAAGGACCGACCTCGTGGCCTTCGACAAGACCGGCACGCTAACCGAGGGAAGGCCGCAGGTAACTGATACGGTAGCCGTTTCCGGCACGGTAGAAGAATTGCTGCGCATCGCTGCGGCGGTGGAAACCGGGGCGAGTCACCCGCTCGGTCAGGCGATCCTTGCCCGAGCCGAGGGTATCGGAGTGGACTGGCCCGAAGGCGCAGAGGCCGGTGCGATTCCCGGCCAGGGAGCCTTCGCCACGATTGAAGGGGTGCGTTGGACCGTCGGCGCTCCGCGCCTCGCCATCGAGGCGGGAATCCTGACAGGTGAATTGGCCGAACAGGCTGAAGCGCTTGAGGCAGAGGGCAAGACAGTGGTCGCCGTGTTTGCCTCGGATCGCCTTCTGGGCCTATTGGCGCTGCGGGACGAGCCGCGCGAAGATGCGGCCCAGACCGTGGCGAACCTGGGCGGAATGGGCGTTTCCGCCGTCATGCTGACTGGAGACAACGCCCGAACCGGAGCCGCTATCGCCAAGCAGATCGGACTCGACTACCGGGCGGAACTGTTACCCGAAGACAAGGTTGCCGCATTGCGCGAGCTTACCGGTCGGCACCGGGTGATGATGATAGGCGACGGCATCAACGATGCCCCCGCCCTGGCCACCGCCCATGTCGGCATCGCCATGGGTTCCGGCACCGATGTGGCGCTTGAAACTGCGGATGGCGCGTTGCTCCGCAATCGGCTGATGGATGTGGTGGCGCAACTACGCCTGGCCCGCGCGACCATGGTCAATATCCGGCAGAACGTGGCCATTGCGCTCGGTCTCAAAGGGGTGTTTCTCATCACGACCGTGCTGGGCATCACCGGGCTCTGGATCGCGATCCTTGCGGATACGGGAGCAACGGTGCTCGTGACCTTGAATGCGCTGCGTCTTTTGGGCTTTGGCCCGAAACAGAGGCCCCGTGCCCCGAAAGGTCCTTTGCGCGCCGCGCCGGCTGAATAACCCCCTTGCCGGAGCGGGGCGGATCATGCGTTAATCGAGGTCTATCAAGACTTTCTTTGATCTTGGGTAGCCATCACGAATCGCCTCCCGTTCAGTTCTTTGAAACCGGAATCCACTCACAACAAAGGAAAGAACGTGACGAATATCGACAAGAATCCTGCCGTGACCCGCTGGTTTGAAGATTTCACCCTGGGTGAGGTTTTCCACAACCCGTCGCGGACCATGACCGACGGCATCTTCGCGATGTTTCAGGCGGCTTCCGGCGACAACGACCCGATTCATTACAATCTCGAATATTGCCAGGATCGCGGACATCGCGACATGCTCGCCCACGGGATGCAGACATTCATCCAGACGGCAGCCGGAGCAGGAACCTTCCCATCGCAAGTTGCGGATTCGCTTGTTGGATTGATCGAGTTCGGAGGCAATATCCTCAAACCGGTTTATCGAAATGACACGCTTTATGCCAAGCTCGAAATTACTGACCTGATAGAGCAGAACACGACCGGTATTATCGTGATGACCGCCTCGGTCGAAAATCACCAGGGTATCGAGGTGCTGTCCGGATTCCACAAATACCTGATCCGCAAACGTCCGGATCAGGCATAACAACATCGCGGCACGTCCAGGCACGAGGAATGCCGTTGTCGCTGACATCTACGGCTCCGAAACCCAAGGGGACGATCACTCTGCGGATTTCCTGCGCTTAGACATTCCGCACGATCAGGTCATCATATATGCGCTGCTCGGCCAGAATGGCGCAGGATTCGAGCACCATGTCGACCATTTGCGTCCGCCTTGCGTATTTCTTGTAGGCCAATCCGAAATTGGAGGTAGGCACACTCCCGGAAATCGGCATGACTGCATAGCCGTTCAAGGGATCGCGGTCGGATTTCCCGCACAGCATCAAGACCGAGAACCCGAAACCGGCCGCCACCATACCGCGCAGCACGCTGGATGACTTTGTAGAATGGACAACATTCACGTCGATACCATGAGACGCAAAAAGGTTTCCAAAGAAACTGTGTGATTCTGGAAGATCGAGCATGATCATCGGCAGATCGGCCAGCTCGTCGAGCGAGACGCTGTCCTGTTCGGACAACTCCCATGCATTGGGAATAAGCGCGTAGGGATATGTTGTGAACACCCGCAGAAAGGGCATGTCCACGGGTAGGGATATATCATATGTAAGGGCCATATCGATTGCCCCGTCGGCCAGTTGTTCCTTGATGAATTTCATGTCGCCTTCGACGATTTCAATCCGTATGGAAGGATATTCGGCCGCGATGCGCTGAAGCAGGCGCGGTATGACCAAGGGCGCTGCCGGCTCGAAACAGCCAATTCGCAAAGACCCTACGGGCGCTCCGGCAATCGATAGAAGATCGGATTCTAGAAGCCGCACTTCTTCGAGAAACAGGTGAAGGCGCTTGCCGACAATCTCTCCCGCGTCAGTCGGCACGATGCCCTTGGCTGGCATGCGCCTGAACAGATCAACACCGATAGTTCCCTCGATAAGATCAATCGCGGCCGAGATCGACGACTGAGAGATATTCATTTCTTCCGCGGCCTGAACGATTGAACCAGTTCGCAGGGCCGCATCGAAATAGCGCATCTGTTTCAGCGTGATATTCACTGAATACTCCAAGGAATAGGGTCTCCTCAACTATAAAGCGCATTTTTCCGATAAACAGTCCGTGGTTGTGATCGCTCTGATCTACCTTGCCCTCAAAGATTGTCGATTGGGCCGGCAAAATGACAAGCGACCCGCGTGCCCCCCTGCTGTTCGAGTTCCGGCGGCGTATCACGGCAGATCGCTTGCGCCCTTGGACAACGTTCGGCAAAAGCGCAGCCCTTCGGCGGGTTGATCGGAGAAGGCGGGTCTCCCGAAACCTTGAGCGGGCGCACATAGCCGCGGGATTTGCGCCGCTCCAGCGATGGTGCCGCCGAGATCAGTGCCTGCGTATAGGGATGCTGCGGCGCCTCGAACAACGCGGCGCGCGGGGCCATTTCGACGATTTTCCCCAGATACATCACCGCCACATCGTCGCAGACATGGCGCACCACCCCCAGATCATGAGAGATGAACAGATAGGCCAGTTGGAATTCTTCCTTGAGTTCCGCCAACAGGTTCAGGATCTGTGCCTGGATCGCCACGTCCAGCGCCGAGACGGCTTCGTCACAGACCAGCAGCTTGGGGTTCGTGGTCAGCGCCCGCGCGATCGAGATCCGCTGTCGTTGCCCTCCCGAGAATTGATGCGGGAAGAGATTGAGCTGATCCTCGCGCAGTCCGACGCGGGTAAACAGTTCCACAACCCTTTCCCGGCGTTCCGCCATGGTTCCGATCTGCAACAGGTCCATCGGTTCGCGGACGATATCGGACACCCTTGCCCGCGGATTGAGCGAGCTATACGGATCCTGAAAGATCAATTGCACATCGCGCCGGCGCATGCGCATGTCTTCGGCGCCGAGGGTCAGCAAATCCTCGCCCTCGAACAGGACCTGCCCGCCAGACGCCTCGGTCAGCCGGATCGTGGCCATGGCAGCAGTGGTCTTGCCAGAGCCGCTTTCCCCGACGATCCCGAGCGCGCGACCACGCTGCATCGAAAACGAGATCTTGCGCACCGCTTCCAGCACCGGACGCGGACCAAAGAAGCCCTGTTTCGGCAAGGTGAACTGCACGGATAGATCGCGCACATCCAGCAGGTTAGTCATAGCTTGCCCTCCTCGATGCCGTGGCAGGCGGCCGGGTGATGGCCACGGTCGACCAGCAGGGGTTTTTCATTGGTGCAGCGAGAGAAACTATGCGCGCAGCGATCGGAAAAGGCGCAGCCCGCCCCCAGCAAATGCAGGGGAGGCACCACGCCGGGGATTTCCTTGAGCGCGTCGGGTTCCCCCTTGCCGAGCGTCGGGATGCACGAAATCAAACCACGCGAATAAGGATGCAGAGGATGATCGAGCACCTCATCGGCATGCGCCTCTTCGATGACCCGCCCCGCATACATCACCGCGACCCGATCCGCCATTTCCGAGATGGCCCCCATGTCATGGGTGATCATGATGATCGCCACGCCGAACTCGCGCTGGATCTCGTTGAGCAGATCGAAGATCTGTGCCTGCACCGTCACGTCCAGCGCTGTTGTCGGCTCGTCGGCGATCAGCAATTTGGGACGACAACTTACCGCCATGGCGATCATCACCCGTTGGCGCATCCCGCCTGACAATTGGTGTGGATAGTCATGCGCGCGCGCTGCGGGCGACGGAATGCCCACCCGATCCAGAAGCGCGACCGCATCCTTGAAGGCCTGATCGTGACTGACCTTCTGGTGCAGCGTGATCGCCTCGGCAATCTGGTCGCCGACCTTGAACACCGGGTTCAGCGATGTCATCGGCTCCTGAAAGATCATCGCCGCCTCTGCCCCGCGCAAACGTTGCAGACGGGACTCCTTGGCCTTGGTCAGATCCTCTCCGTTCAGCCGGATCGCTCCGCCCGCGATCCGCCCCGGCGGCTGCGGGATCAGCCCCATGACCGACAGGGCGGTGATCGACTTGCCGCAGCCGGATTCGCCGACCACACCCAGGGTTTCTCCGGCATCCACATGCAGGGACACGGAATCAAGCGCCGTCACCGCGCCGTGGCGGGTATTGAAGGTGACGCGCAGGTCCTCGATTTCCAGAAGATGGCTCATCGTTCCCTCAGCTTTGGATTAAACGCATCATTCAGTCCGTCCCCGATCAGGCTGACCGCGAGAACCGTCAGGAAGATCGCCAGCCCCGGAAAGGTCACTGGCCACCAGGCGTCCAGAATGAAATCGCGATTGGCCCCGATCATCAGCCCCCAGCTCATGACATTGGGATCGCCAAGGCCCAGGAAAGACAGCCCGGCCTCGAACAGGATCGCGACCCCGATGGTCAATGTCGCCGAGACGATCAAGGGCGGCGCGGCATTGGGCAGGATCACCTTCCAGATGATCCGCCCGTTCCTGGCACCGATGGCACGGGCCGCAGTGACATATTCCAGCTCCTTGATCTTGAGGAACTCGGCACGGGTCAGACGCGCGGTCTGCGGCCAGCTGACCACGCCGATCGCCATTGCGATCGTCAACATCGAGGGGCTGAACAGGGTCACCAGTATCATTGCGAAAAGCAATGCAGGAAGGACCTGGAAAAACTCTGTGAACCGCATCAGCAGATTGTCCATCCAACCGCCGTAATAGCCCGCCAGCGCCCCAAGGCTGACGCCGATGAACATGGTGATCGCCGCCGCCACCGCTCCCACGGTGAGGGTCGGTCCACCGCCCGTCAGCATCCCGGCCACGATATCGCGGCCCAGATAATCCGTGCCGAGCGGGAATTCCGGTGCGATCATGGGCGCCTCGTGCGGAGCCCAGACAATCTCGAACGGATCACCAGCATAGAGAAAGTGACCGTAAAGCGTGGCGAGAACGATCATGATCAAGATCGCCAACCCCACCAGTGCCGGTACATTGCGGCGAAACATCCGCCAGGCTTCACGCATCGGGCTTTCGGCCTTGTAGCGCGCCTCAAGCTCCGTGATTGCTCCTTGCGTGCTCATGATTTGCCCCGCAATCTCGGATCGGCAAGGCGATAGCTCATATCGGTCAAGATATTGGCGATCACCACGATGGCCGAGGCGAAGAACAGCACTCCCATGATCGTGGGATAATCCCGGCGCAGAATGGAATCAAAGGCCAGCCGCCCCATGCCGGGCCAGTTGAACACCGTCTCGACCAGCAGCGCGCCAGAGATCAGGTGGCTGAACTGCATCCCGGCCACGGTAAGGATCGGCAGCGCCGCGTTGCGCAGGGCGTGGCGGAACAGAACCGCACGCTGCGAGGCCCCCTTGGCACGGGCGGTACGGATATAATCCGAACCCAGCACCTCGAGCATCGAAGCCCGGCTGAGCCGCGCATATTGGGCCAGATAGATCACTGCGAGGGTAAAGGCCGGCAAGACGAGATGATGCGCCACATCCAGCGCTTTCATCAGCAGCGAGGCATCGCGCAGGCGTATCGATTGCATTCCCTCGACCGGAAAGATCGGGAACGTGCTGGCAAAGAGAATAATCAGCATGATCCCCGTCCAGAACACCGGCACGGCATAACCGATGGTGGCAAAGACGGTGACAAAACCGGACATCACCCCGTTTGGCTTGCGCGCGGCGATCACCCCCAGGAACACGCCGATGATGATCGACATGATCTGTGCGACCACGACCAGCAGCACCGTCGGCCCGATTCGTTCGGCGATCAGCGAGGTGACTTGCTGGTTGAAAAAGAAGCTCTCACCCAGATCGCCCTGCGCGATATTGGTGATATAGATCCAGAGCTGGGTCAGGATGGGCTTGTCCAACCCGTAATCCTGCCGGATGCTGGCGAGCACTTCCTCGCTGGCGCCACCCATATCGCCGGCAATCACCATGGCCGGGTCGCCGGGGGCGAGGCGGATGAGCAGAAAGTTCAGAATGACGACGCCGAGCATGAGGATGAGCCCATAGCCGATCCGTCTCATGAGATAGGTAGCGTTCATAGCGTGCCTGTCTTGTGCTGGCGGGACCCATGGCCCCGCCGTGTCAACAAAGGATCATTCGGACCAATCGATCTGATCGAGCGGATGCATCGCGCCCCAGATACCCACCGGCGGATTGATCAGCGTCTTGTCGTATGCCGTGTGATAGGGCACCGCGTTGATCCAGTAGACGGGCAGGTCCTGCGCCACGATCTGCTGGAACTCGGCATAGAGCTGCTTGCGCTTGTCGACATCGTTCTCGACTGCGGCCGCGTTCAGCAATTCGTCCACTTTCGGATTGCTGTATTGCTGCGTGTTGGACCAGATCACGCCTTTGCGGATATTGTCGCTCAGATAGGTGCGATGCACCCCGATCACCGGATCACCCCAGTTGAACACGATATCCATGGTCAGCTCGAAATCGTAATTGCTGACCCTTTGCGCCCATGTCGGGAAATCCGGAGCAGTGCGGACGGCCACATTGATCCCGATCTTGCCGAGCTGGGACTTGAGATATTCGGCCACGGTTTGCTGCTGATCCTTTTCGCCGGGAAGGAAATCCACTGTGAGATCCATCCCATCGCCGAATCCGGCCTCTTCCATCAGAGCCTTGGCCTTTTCCAGATCGACCGCATATGGTGGGATCTCGGGGTCAAACAAGGGCGAGCTTTCGATGATCGGCCCTCGCTGCGGCTGAGAGACACCGCGATGCAGCGCTTTGGTGATGAATTCACGATCAACCGCATAGGCTATCGCCTGCCGCACCCGCACATCCGACAGTTTCGGGGATTGTGTGTTGAATGCGAGCCAGTTGATCGGCCCGATACCGGCATAGCCCTCGCTGGTCACTTCCAGATGCTCTACTTCCTGCAAGCGGCGGATACTTTGCGAAGAGGATGCGAATGGGTACATATCCGCTTCGCCATTCTCCATGGCGATCAGAAGCGATGAGGAATCCTGAATGGTACGGATGATGATCTCATCCATCTTCGGCCGCCCCTCAATGAAGAACTCCGGATATTTCTTCAGGATGATCGCTTCGCCCGCAGTGAACTCCTCCAGCATGTACGGCCCCGATCCAACCACGTCCTCTGTATTGCGTGGATGCGATTTCACGTCCTCGCCATCCCCATAGATATGCTTCGGGATGATCGGGGCCAAAGCCGGCGACAGCGCCAGCAGAAGCGCCGGGTGCGGTTTGCTCAGCTGGATCACGGCGGTATGCTTATCCGGCGTGTCGATCCCGGTCACGGGTTCGAACATGCTGGTGAAAGGATGGTTTTCCTTGGTTGTCATGATCGAGAAGGCGACATCTTCGGATGTAATCGGCTCACCGTCATGAAACGTGGCGCCTTCGACCAGGTTGAGCGTGACGCTAAGCCCATCCTCGCTTATCTCCCAGCTTTCGGCCAGGTATGGCTGCGGCTCCCAGCCTTCATCGTAGCGCAAGGGCGATGCGAAAAGCTGCGTTGACGGCACCGCCGTGGCGATCCCGGACTGGACAGCGCCATTCAAATGCCGGGGAACCTGTGTCGAGGCAATGACCAATGTCTTGTCTTGGGCCTGTGCCGTCGGAGCAAGTAGCATCGCGGCCCCGACAGCCACCCCCAAGAACCGAGTCGAGAATTTCATGCTGGCCTCCCTGAGTTTATTTGAGGTTACGCTACGCAATCCCATATCCCCTCAAAAACATTGTTTTTGGGTAGTAAAAATATATTTTATAGTTCTTTTGGCCGGATGCGCGCATTCCGGGATCTTCAGGACAGACGCCCCGGTTTCACAGCATAGCCACCAAAAAACCGATGAAATTTCTGTATTAAAAGCATTTTATAATGCCGCTTCCCCGCGCTACCCAAAGGTCAATTGTCGCAGAGGAAGAGAAGGTGGACGATGTCACAGATCACCGTATATCAAGCAAAAAAAATCATAACGATGGATGTGAACCGTCCTGAAGCGACGCATGTCGCCGTGAAGGACGGCCATATTCTGGCGGTTGGCGATGCAGACTCGATGACCCAATGGGGCAAGGTAGAAGTCGATGACCGTTTCGCAGATAAGGTGCTCATGCCTGGACTGGTCGAAGGTCATGCACATATGATGGCCGGGGCGATGTGGGATTTCGCCTATGCCGGGTTCCATGATCGGATCGACCCGGACGGAAAGCTTTGGCGCGGCAAGAAAGATATCGAGACCGTGATCCGTGACCTGCGGGACTATGTCACAGATCTTGCCCCTGATGCGCCGCTATTCGCTTGGGGGTTCGATCCGATCTTCCTGCCAGGTGAACGCCTCAACCGCCGGCATTTGGACGAGATCTGCCCCGATCGCCCCATCGCCATCATGTTTTCCAGTTTCCACCTCATGTGCGTGAACTCCAAGGCTTTGGAACTGACCGGGTATACGCGCGAAACCAATGCCGAAGGTGTGGTCAAGGATGCTGCGGGTGAGCCGACCGGCGAATTGCAGGAAATGGCCGCCATGTTCCCGGTGATGCGGCGCCTCGGGATCGATTTTCGCGGCTTGGCCCAGAAGGAACCGGCTGTCCGGGCATATGGCAAGGTGGCGATGCGCGCCGGGGTGACCACGATCACCGATCTTTTCGCTGTCATGCAGGATGCGGATGTGGAGCAATTGCTCGAGATTACCTCCGAACCGGACTACCCTGTCCGGCTCGTGCCCGCGCTGTCGGCCACGGGTGCAAGCCCTGCGGAACTGGCGGCACGGGCACTGAAGCTTCGCGGCAAAAGCACTGACAAGCTGCGCCTCGGCGCGGTGAAGCTGATGACCGATGGTTCGATCCAGGGCTGGAGTGCGCGGGTGAAATGGCCCGGCTATGTGGGCGGGCAGCCGAATGGCATCTGGAATACTGCGCCTGATCAGATTTTCGAACTTGCCGAGGCAATGCAGGAATCGGGCGTGCAGATGCATATCCATGTCAACGGTGACGAAGCCTCGGAAGTCGCAATCGACGCGATCGAGGAAGCGCAGCGCAAACATCCGTGGCTAGGAGCACGGCACGTGTTGCAACATTGCCAGATGATGGGGGCCGATCAATTCCGCCGCTGCGCCGAGCTGGGAATTTGCACCAATATCTTCTCCAATCACATCTGGTATTTCGGAGATCAGCACGCACGAGCGACCATTGGCGAAGATCGGGCGCAGCGCATGGATGCGGCGCGCTCGGCTCTTGACGAGGGCGTGCGCATGACCGTGCATTCCGATGCGCCGGTCACGCCCCTCGGTCCGCTCTTCACAGCCTGGGCGGCGGTAAATCGGCAGACCATGTCCGGGCGCGTCCTTGGCGAAGCGCAGCGGATCACCGTGATGGAGGCGCTGGAAGCTATCACCCTGGGCGCGGCCTATACGCTCAAGATGGATGGGGAGATCGGCAGCATAGAATGTGGCAAACGCGCCGATTTCGCGATATTGGCCGATGATCCCTTGGCAGTAGCGCCAGAGGCGCTCAAGGATATAGACATCCTCGGTACGATTACCGGCGGGCGTGTGAACCTGCTACCAGCATGAAACGCCTCCCCCTGACCGTGATCGGCGGCTATCTTGGCGCCGGCAAGACCACCTTGATCAACCGGCTGCTCCGGAAGCCGCATGGCAAGAGGATCATGGTGCTGGTCAACGATTTCGGAGCGATCAATATCGATGCCTCGCTGCTGGAAAGCCGCGACGAGGACACGATCACCCTGAATAACGGTTGTGTCTGCTGCACCATGGGGGCGGATCTGTTCATGGCGCTTGGTGATGCGCTGGACCGGCAGCCGCGCCCGGATCACCTGATCATAGAGGCCAGCGGGATTGGCGATCCCGCCCGCATTGCCGAAGCGGCGCGTAGCGAACCGGAACTGAGCTATGCCGGAATTGTCACGATGGTGGATGCGCTCAATTTCCCTTCCTTGTCACAGGATACGAAAATCGGCCCGCAGGTAACCGCACAGGTTCGTGTTGCCGATCTGGTGCTGATTACCAAGGCAGGCCTCGGGGCGGCAGACCTGATCCCCGCATTATCGCTCGCCGGGGCGCGCCGGGCGCAGATCCTGAAGGCGGATGCACAAATGGCGGGGCTGATCCTGGGTGATCTCGAGCCAAGTTTTCCTCAGGTTCGATCGGCGCCACACCCCTCTTATGCGCGCTGGCACTATGATGATCTTCGCACATTCAGCCGCGCAGAGCTCGAGGATCGCCTTGCGGCACTGCCAGAGGGGCTTTACCGGCTCAAGGGCTACCTTCGCGGTCAGGACGATCAGGGATGGCTACTGCAGATCGCAGGCAAGAATCGCGAGATCACCAGGACCGCACAGCCTCCACGCAGCCAATTGGTCGCCATCGGCCCCGCCGGGTATTTCGACCCAGAAACAGCGCAGCAATGGTGGCAGCCAAGTGGCACCGCTTGCTGAGATGGGCTGAGACGCGCCGAAAAAAACGGGCTGGCGAGGATATTCACCTAGTATCGCAATAGAGACCTGCTCGCTTCAACACGGATTAATGCCCTGTCATCATCGTTACCAACAGTGATGGCAGGGTATCCGCTTTGATCATCGCCACCAGCCCGCGCCTCGGATATACTTGTCGTTGACCCGAGGCATGTTTCAGAATGATCAGAAAACGGAGACGGAATGGCGTATCATATATTGTCTCGCCGCAATCTTCTGCTCGGCGGAGCGGCAATAGCGACCATATCGGCATCGCCTGCATTGCCCCAGGATACCGCGCCTGCAATTCACGTGCTGAAGGATCCGAATTGCGGCTGCTGCACTGCATGGATGCAAGTTCTGGAGAAAGAAGGGTTCAGGGTAACGTCCGAGTCAAGCGTGGGAACCGCCCTGGTGCAACACAAACTTGAGAACGGAATTCCTCAGGACATGATGGCGTGCCATACGGGCCGCATCGATGGAT
The DNA here is from genome assembly GCF_028553805.1 of Paracoccus saliphilus. NCBI lineage: Bacteria > Pseudomonadati > Pseudomonadota > Alphaproteobacteria > Rhodobacterales > Paracoccaceae > Paracoccus > Paracoccus saliphilus. The sequence goes on from NZ_CP067140.1 coordinate 3,389,403, forward strand.
ATATGATCGAGGGACATGTTCCCGTCGCCGACATTCGCCGCCTTCTGGAAGAACGACCGAATGCCGTCGGCCTTGCCGTTCCCGGCATGCCATATGGCTCTCCCGGAATGGGCCCCGAAACGGAACGCGAAACGTATGACGTGTATCTCGTCCTGCATGACGGCAGTTCCAGTATTTTCACACATTACGATGCCGCTTAACGAAGCAGCGCCGACAATATTCAAAGCAGGGCCTGACCGATCCCGGCGGGTTAGGCCCACTCGCTCCCTGGAAGTCGGGTTTAGAATGAAAGTGCCGTAATGAAAAAACAGTTTTCAGTAATAGTAATCATGGCGCAATTGCTTGGCGCATGCACCACTCAGGTCGGCATGCTCGGCGACGCAGATGACAAGAACGGTGAAGCAGAAATACCCGAAGCCGTGATCCAACTGGCGGCATCGAACCAGAACGTGCATTCTGCGCGCATGCAGCCAGATGGTTGCTATTGGTACGAATATTCCGGGCCGGTCGAAACGACGTTATTGCCGTTACTTACCGCCGATGGGAAACGGATCTGCGGCCAGGCAGGAGCCGGAGAGACAACGCCGGGCTACAGCACATAAGACATGTCGCCTTTGATCTGGGGGCAGGAAGTGCCGTTTTCGCAGGGAATGGGCGTCCCTGTCCCCGATCATGGACATCACGCGTCATGGAAACCGGCCGGACCGCCCGCAATATCAACTGACGGCGCTGACCGTATCTTCGGCCGGATAAAGGATCGCCGTCGATTCCAGTTCGACTTGATCGTAAAGCCCATTGATATGCGGCATCACCATGCGTACGCAGCCGGAACTGGCCCGTGTGCCGATCGAACGCGGATACGGGGTGCCATGTATCCGAAGATAGGTGTCGCGGTCACCGACATAGAGATACAGGGCGCGCGAACCGAGAGCATTCGTTGGGCCTGGCTCCATTCCATTCGCATATTGCGCATATACCTCTGGCTCACGATCAATCATGTTCTGGGTCGGAGTCCAATGAGGCCATCGGACCTTGCGCCGGATCGTATAAGTTCCCGGCTCGTACAGATCGCCCCTGCCGATGGCCACGCCGTAGCGCATCGCCAAGCCGTTATCCCTGATATGATAAAGATAGCGGGCAATCGCATCCACATGGATGTCGCCGGGTACCAGCCCGTCATTCGCTTCCACCAGAACCGGAAGAAAACGCTGATGAAGACCCCAGGGATTGGATGTTGCCGGGTCGAAGAAAGGCGGCGTAACTTCAGCGTCCCAAGCCGTCTTTTGTGCCTCACTTGGCCACTCACTCGCAAAAAGAGGGGAAGAAATCGGTGCCGAAAAAAGCGCTGCGGCGGTTGAAATAAAATGGCGTCGTGTCAGCATCAACTGTCCTTTGTCACTCAAAGCTTTGTCAGCATTTACATCTTCCGCGCCCAAGCCAAAGTATTGGGCGTCTTACTTGCTGATCCCGCATGTTCTGCAACGGTTTGCCGGGTTCATTTTCGGCCATGAATTCCATGGCAGACTGAACATACCACACCATAAATTCGAGGCATCAAAACTAACTGTGAGGCTGGGGCGGCAATGCACCCCAGCCAGTCAGAATATCAGGATTTGTCGCGGAAAAGATCATCGATATGGCGTTCGGCATCTTCCTTTGCCCAGCCATATTTTTCTTGCAGCTTTCCGGACAGCTTTTCGCGGTCACCGTCGATCTGGTCGATCTCATCGTCGGTCAAATCGCCCCATTTCTCCTTCACGGTTCCCTTGAACTGCTGCCATTTACCCTGAATTATATCCCAATTCATCTCGCACTGCTCCTTTCAGAAAGCGTATGAACATACATTGGGCGCGCCCAAGAAAACTACAATTGCGACAGGACAACGCCTCGCAACCCACGAGGTTCCAATTGGGGCGAAATGGCGCATTTTCCTGCGGTACTCCGCCTTGTATATCCCCATGAAGAACGGCTTTCCGCGATAGAGCGGGATCGAGACTGGTGCCCGGCAATCGAAAGCAGACGGGTATTGCAGCTTGACGAAGCCCCAAAGCGGATCGGACCAGCCCTTCCACAGTTCAGACCTTCGGTTACAGTTTGTACAAGACAGATTGACCCACAGCCATATGCGCCGCAAAATCGGCCACCCTCAACTGCCGGGATCAAGCTGATGTGCCAGATCTTCGCCGGGCAGAACCCGGAACGCTACGAAACCGTCACCCGTCGGCTGCGCCTGAACGGGCAAAGCACATCGATCCGGCTGGAACGCACGTTCTGGCGGATCCTCGATCAGATCGCCACACGCGAGGGAATGTCCACCCCGGCCTTCATCTCCAAGCTGCATTCCGAGGTGCTGGAACTGCATGGCGAGGCGCGCAATTTCACCTCGCTCTTACGCTGCGCTTGCACGATCCACTTGGACAAAGATCAGGCGGCAGACAGCCTCCCGATGGTTGCGGCCGAGTAAAGCATTTCCATAAAAACGGATTCCGGCTTTGGCTCCGAAAAGCTGTGACCGCGCACGCTCCCCCCCCTGCAAGGCGGGTCCGTTATGGCGCTGCGCAGGAAATGACCTTCCCACTGCTCGTTCATCCAGCCGCTGCCGGAGCCCTGCCCCCTTCAGAAATCCTCCTGGGGAAGAACCGCGGCGGCTGCAGCCATTGAGAAACAGCACTCAATCAAACAGGCCCTGACCATGTTTCTCGACATAGGTGGCCAAGCCTAGCGTATGATCTCGGCAGAGTTTTTCCGCTCGTTCGACCTGGCGCTTTTCAAGTGCGTCTATGATTGCGAGGTGATCGCGGATCGACTGCTTCGCGCGGTCGTGATATCCAATGGTTATCTTGCGGATACCCCGCACATGCAGGACGATATCCTCGGTCATTTCCTGAAAGGTCGGAGACCCGGTCATCTGTATCAGCGTTTGGTGAAACAGCAGATTGGCCTCGGAATATTCGCTCAAGTAATCCTTTGGCGCGTGACCATGATGGAATTTCTCGAAGATCTTTCGTAAGCGACCGATATCGCGCTTGCTGGCATTCAGCATGATTATCCGGGCAGCCATGCTTTCAATCGCCGCCCAGATATGGATCATGTCCATCACTTCACGCTTCGTCTTGCGCAGAACGATGATCCCCCGACGCGGGACGGACTTCACGAAGCCCTGCTGCTCCAGCATGGCCAATGCCTCGCGGATCGGGGTGCGGCTGACACCCAAGCGTTCGGCCAGTTGCTGCTCGTCAAGCCAAGTATCCTCTGAGACCCCGTAGATATCCATCCCGATGATGGCCTGCTTCAACATCCCGTAGATACGGGTTTTATAGTTCGGCTCTTCGGTAAAGGACTTGAGGATAAGCTCGGGTTCCGACTCGTCCAGGGCTGGGGGCCAACGTGTCTTGGGTTTCGACCTCATGATTGCCTCCTGTAACACCGACCGAAGCGAGTTCATGACGAGGCCTTGCTGCATCAATCAGAGTTGATGCAACAAGGTTTTTGGTCACGTCCCGTCACTCGAGGATTGCTTCCCGCTTGCGCTTTTTGCGCATGTTGGAAATCACCGGATAGAGGATAAGGCCCAACGCGATGAGCAAGCAGGTTGCCGAGATCGGCCGTTCGACGAAGGTCATCGGATCGCCCTGGCTCGATATAAGTGACTGGCGCAGTGATCGTTCAGCCAGCGGACCAAGCACGATCGCCAGAACTGCCGGGGCTACCGGATAGTTCAGCTTGCGCATGAGATAGCCCCCGCAACCCAGCATGAACATCAGCCAGACGTCGAACATCCGATCCGTGGTCGCGAAAACACCGACGACGCACAGGATGAAGATGATCGGCGCCAGGATCGTGAAGGGCATCGCCAGCACCCGGATGAAGACGGGGATCAGCGCGATATTCAGTACGACTGTCATGAAGTTTGCGACATACATCGACCCGATGAGCCCCCAAACGAAATCCGGGCTCTCTGTGAAGAGCAGCGGGCCGGGGCGCAACCCCCAGATGATCATCCCTCCAAGAAGGATCGCCGTGGTCGGCGAGCCGGGAATGCCCAATGTGATCATCGGCAACATCGACCCCGTCGAGGCAGCATTATTGGCTGCCTCGGGCGCGGCAACGCCGGCAACATTGCCCTTGCCGAAAGTATCGCCATCCTTCGAGAAGGTCTTGGCCATTCCATAGGACATCAGCGAGGCGGGCGTCGCGCCGGCCGCCGGCAAGGTTCCAACAAAGAAGCCGAGAACCGAGCTGACGGCAGATGTCGGCAGGTATTTCTTTATCTGCGACAGGTTGCCAATCAGCTTTCTGAAACCGGCATTCACCTTGTGGATCTGGACTGCCCCCTTGGTATGCTCCAGCGTCCACAGCATCTCGCCGATGCCGTAAATGCCGATGGCAAGCACAAGGAATTCGATACCGCGCTGGAACTCTACCATGTCGAAAAAGATCAGTCGCGGATTGCCGGAGATAATGTCGAAACCGACGGCCGCCAGCACCAGCCCGACCAGGATCGAGAAGATTGTCTTCGGGATATCGTCTCCGCCAAGCCCGATGAACGTCGCGAAGGCGACGACCATTAGCGCGAACTCTTCCTGCGGACCGAATTTCAGCGCGAAGGCGGCGAGCGGCGGCGCAAAGCCGGTGAACAGGATGACGGAAATGGTGCCGCCGATAAAGGACGCGATGGCCGCAGCCATCAATGCCTGGTCGGCCTTGCCCTGTTGGGCCATGGGCCTTCCGTCGAACACGGTTGCCACGGCTGTCGATGACCCCGGAATGCCCAGGGTGATCGAACTGACCGCACCGCCATACATTGCACCATAGTAAAGCGCCGCAAGAAAGATGATTGCCGCAGTGGGCGGCACCAGAAAGGTGACCGGCAGAAGGATTGCCACCCCGTTGACCGATCCAAGGCCCGGCATGGCGCCGATGAACAGGCCGGCCAGACAGCCGATGAAGATCATCGCCAGGTTGAGAGGCTCGAAGGATTGCAGCAATCCGCCGGCCAATGATGTCATGATGGTGTCCATTTTCGGAATTCCTATCGAGTTGACTGGATCACATCAGCGAGTAGCGGAAATCATCCACGATCATCATGATGTTCTCGAAGAACGGCAGGCCACGCGGCAGGTATTTCGCCAACGCCACTTCGAAAAGAACGTAGATCGCAACAGGCACTGCTATGGTCACGATAATCGTCAGCGGCCATTTATGCCGCCCGATCACCTTCAGGTAGAGGATCAGAAACAGCATCATCGAGAAATAGAGACCGATGATGCTGGTCATGACGAGAAGGGCGAGGATCGAACCCGCCGTTACCCCGACAAGAAAGATGGTATCCGGATCGATATAGGGTGCCTTGTTGCGGGATTCCGGCGTTACTCCCTGCTTCCATCGCAGGAGCGTCCAGATCGACGCCAGAGCCATTCCAAGCGACAGCCAGAACGGCCACATCCCCGAACCGGGCCCCCGATCGGGAATCCAGCCAATCGCCAGGCCATCGTTGAAGATCTTGTACATGAGGCCGAGAGAAGCGAGCAACGTCAACAAGCCCATTAAAAGTTCAGCCGTACGAACAGACATGAAGTCCTCCAGTCCCGCAGAGCTAGGGATTGCGGGTCGGTACATGTTTCAAGCGGATTTGCAGCACAGCCGTCATGATCGCATGCCCGACCCGAATGTCATTCGGGAACCGGGCGGGACGAATTCCCGCCCGGGGCGGCATGTCTTACTCGGACATGATGGCTTTGGCGCCGACTTTCTCGATCAGCTGCTTGTGACGCTCCAGCTGATCCTTGTGGAAGGCCACGAGATCCTCGCCGCTCATCCACTCATCGCAGGTCAGCCCGTCAGATTCGCAATAGGCCTGCCACTCTTCGGACTCGAAGAGCGTCTTGAACAGATCCTGGTACCAGGCCACTGCTTCTGGATCCATGCCAGCCGTCCCGCTGATGGATCGCTGCATGAAGTAGGTGATGTCGAGTCCCGCCTCTTGCGCCGTGGGCACATCTTCGAATGGCGCCATGCGCTTGTCGTTGAACTGGACGAGCGGCTTGGTGTTTTTCGCCCTCCAGAACTCGATCTGCTCGGCAGGGTTATTCACGGTCGAGTCGACCTGGTTGCCGACAAGGTTCTTGGCGACGGTGCCGCCCCCCTGGAACGGAATATAGGTGACATCGACCCCTAACTCAGCCTCCATCATCGCGGTCAGGATCGAGTCTTCCTGCCCGGTGCCGGTACCGCCAACGCGCCAGCCATCCGTCCCCTTCACCTCGGAGACGAAACTGTCGAGATCGGTGATATTCTCCCGCTCGGTATTTACCCATAAAAGGAATGTGTCGAGCGCCATGCGACCGACCGGCGCAAACTCGGTGACATCGACGTCCAAGCCATCCTGGATAAGTGGCGTGGTATAGAAACTGTTCAGCGCAACCAGCAGCGTATGGTTATCGCCTTCCTTCCCCCGCATGTAGTCAAGCGCCTCAGCGCCAGAGCCTCCGGGCTTGTTGATCGGAATGAAGGGCCGCGGGCTGAGATCGTGCTTCTGAATCAGACCTTGAAGCAAACGAGCGATCTGATCCGCTCCTCCACCTGTTCCTGCCATGATGATGAGTTCGACGGGCTTGCGGGGTTGCCATTCGGCGGCGGCCATGCCGGGCGTGACCGCCAGCATCGCCACAGAGCCCAAAAGCCCCATAGTTTTCAGATTAATCATGTCTTTCCTCCCTGAGTTTCAACCTTGGGTAGTCACCGGACCGCACCCTCCTCCTCTGGTGTTGGCCTGGCGCTTCGCGGGCAATTTCATTGCCTCTTGTTGCGGCGATCTGTTCGCCGTTAGTCCAATGGCAGCCGGTAGCTCAGTGAACCATGAGAACCGGGATTTCTGCCGTCTCAACAACGGATTGGGTATTTCCTCCAAAGAGCGTCTCGCGCTCGTGGCTGTCGCCATAGGCTCCCATGATCATGAGATCGGCGCCCTGTGCGACTGTGGCCTTCAAAAGTCCCTTGCCGACACCGTGGCTGGAGTCGAATTTCAACGCCTTGGCATCGACGCCCCGAATGCCGAGATAGCCCAAGAGGTCTTCCGTCTTCGCTCCTGCATAAGCCGAGTTTTCTCCGCACAGGATCGTTGTCCGGTTCGCGGCTTCGATGATCGACATTGTCATGGTCACGGCGCGCGACGCCTCTAGCGAACCGTTCCAGGCTATGGTGACGTGGCTGCCAAGCTCTTTGGAAACCTCTTCGGTGGGCGGGCACATCAGGACAGGACTTCCCGTATGGAACAGCGCCGATTTCAGGGTATTGAACCCAAGATGTGCCTGCCGATCCGGCTGTGCCACGGCGACGAGATCGGCAAGCCGTCCATATCGACGGATCACATCCGCCATCTTGCCCGCCGCCTCGACGAACTGGACGGTCGCCGCACCGGCAATCGGTGTGTCACTCGAAGTCAAGCCAAGCGCCTCGGCGAGGATACGCAATTCATCGCGCAGATTCGCCTCTTCCGCGTTGGCTAATTCCGCTGACTGCTTGAGCAGGCGGTCACGCGCGAATTGCGGCATGGGGATGCCATAGGGCAACAAATCCTCTGGGCGCGGTCGGCAATGCACCACGACAATATGTGCCGTGTGACGCCTCGCGAATGCAGCCGCGTGAGCAAGCACATTATCGCCCTTGCCATCTCCGCGAACCGGAACCACTATTTTACGTATCACATTATACCTCCCCCAGAACGGCCTCTTACGAAGCCTCGACGTTCAGTATGATGGTTTCAGCAAGAGGGTTTGCGAGGCAGGCTTGTCACGTCCGTGACCCCGTCTCAAATCGCAGACACCGCCGAAGATAGGCAATTTCAGATGTCAGGCGTGTTGCAGATCGCACCTGCGCCGTTCAGCTTCTGTGCAGTGATCACCTGATGAAAATCATCGATTGGCGCAAGCTAACCCGCATTCATTACCAGTATACCGCTTCAAGCATTCCGGATTTCATCATCATACTCCCCGTCTTTCACCACCGCATCAGCCTTGTTTACGAACGAAAATAAGGCACGCCACAGGTCATTTTTGCCATCTCCGGTTTTGACGTTGTTGTCGTTCACGTCTTTTCAGAGTGAGCCGTATCCATAGAACCTGTTTCACCAGTTACGCCTGCAGAATCATAGCAATAGGATGACACCTCTATTGCGGACATTCCTATTGAGAATAGTTTCTCACAGCATCTCGAATGGTTGCTGAACCATTTACCGATTAATCAATAGTAACTTGATTCTGCCTTGCTGTTTGCATCCCTGTTGCGCCTCCCTGCGCTCCATTCGTTTCAACACGATTCGATGTTTCTGGTATAACGTATCATAGATTACTTATTCCGAAAAGAATTTGTTACACTGCATCTTGAATGGGCATCGTTGGTGAACAATTCATGAGGTGAATACAATAATTTCAGAGATAGAATTACGAAATCATCAGCCGCTCGATACAGCACGAATTGTCCTGCATTAACGCCTTTCTACAAATCAGCTCGAGCCTTTAATGCGGTAGAAAGAGTGTTATCTCGCCGTTGCTGCTGTGCTGCGGGAAGTCGCAGTCAGAGTGACGGAGACGGTGAAAAGACAGGCGCGACATCTGACCGCAGGCCACGCCATTGATGAACGCAGGCCAGCCTCCCATCTCTGAACTACTCCCTGCACTGGCCCGCGCCGGCTTCCAACAAGCCGTGGCGCGGGCTTTTTCATGAGTAATAATACCTAGGTAACTGCACGCATGGATCACATGCCGTAAACGCGTGTATGCTCCACTCATTGGCGATCAACTTGTTAGGGTGAGCAAGTTATTTAAACATTATGCCCGCGCCTTACACCGGCGCGGGCTTTTCTTGTCCAGAACACGGACAGGCAGAAAGAAGAAGAGAAGCCGCACGCCCCCCCCTTGCTCCCTATAGCGCTTCGACTTTTTCGTTGAACCCCAACAGCCATGTAATCTGTTGTTATTGCTTACTTCTGAAAAATCTCCATATCCCTTTTTGTTGGAAATGCTCCAGGGACGTCAAACATCGGGGCGGGATATGGATTGGATCAATGAAAACCTGATCCTGCCTCTATCGTGTTCCGGAAACTGGATGCAGGGGCGGGCTGAAATCAGCCACAGCCAGCCGACAACCTGCAAACTGTTTATTTTCCTGAATAAACTGGTGCCGGTGATAGGACTCGAACCTACGACCCCATCATTACGAATGACGTGCTCTACCAGCTGAGCTACACCGGCGTCCAGTTATGGCGGGCCGAATAGCAGGTTCCGGCAGAAGGGGGAAGAGGGACAAGCACAATAATCGCTCTCGACCCGCATTTTCCCACGCTTCAGGACAGAGCCATAGGGCGCGCAACAGCAGTGAGCGTTGCATCGGATGCCACTCACAACACTCGGCCCGATTCCGCCAGCAAATGCTGGGAATCCGGCGGCACACCCCGTACACCACGCGTGCACGGGGCGTACACAGCCCGTACACAGGCGGCGAACGGTGCGCAGGATTTCGTTGCAACAGAAAGGCGAAGCCCGAACCATGGAATGTCCGGGCTTCGCAGATCGATCATCCTCGTTCAAGCGGCTGGAACCGGTCTAGCCCTTCGAAGCGGATTGCCCCTGCTGCGGACTTTCCGGAGGCTCGACATCCGGACGAACCGGGGTGAACTCGGCCTCTTCTGGGGCCTTGCCATTCGGTGCCGCATTGTCGGCTTTTTCCGCCCGGGACGCCGCCGAATCCTCTGGGGCACTTTCGGACGTGGTCACCGTCGTTGCCGGCTCGATTTCGACGTAATCCTCTTCGCGCGGAACCATTCCCGGCGCGACATCGGGGATCTCGGTCTTGGCCGCCGGTTTCGGCGCAGCCTCATCCGCAGCGATTGAATCGACATCCGAGGAGGTGGCAGGCGACGGCCCGTCCGCCCCTGCCTTCGCCTTGCCCGAGACACCAACCAGCAGCGGCAACATCTCGGCGCCGGGGGCGACCGTGGTGGTCCCCTTTTCGGCGGGTTCGCGCCATGTCAGCGTATCGAAGCCGCCGCAGCTGTCGCAGACGGGCGCCCAGCTGGCCATGACGTTGTGACATTTGTCGCAGACCCATTGCGGTCCGCGCGACGCTGTCAGAGCACGCGCCAGCCATCCCCGGACAACATGGTCATCGGCGCCCTCGCCACGCTCGACCGCCGCCATGATCGACAGGGTGCGGACGGTCGGATGAGTTTCGGCCAGATCGCCAAGCGCCCGCCGGGCGCCGGGGAAATCCTCGGCGGCAAGCAGCAGCTCGGCCTTCAGCAGGCGCGATTCCTCGTGATCCGGTTTCTTGCGCAGCAGGGCCTCGAAACGGCGCAGGCGCGCATTCGGGGTCTCGTCCGGAACGATCTCGGCATAGGTCGCGGCAATGTCGGGATGCGGGCGAACCGACCATGTCTTTTCCAGCACGCGAGTCGCATTGCGCGGATCCTTCTGCGCGATATAGCCGCGTGCGGCCAGAACCGAAGCCGGGATCAGGTCGGGCGAGGCTTTCGCGGCAGAGATCGCCGCCTCGCGGGCGCTGATCGAATTGCCTTGCGCCAGCACTTCGCTGGCCTCTTGCAAGGCCAGAACCGCATCGCGGCGGATGGCGACATCCTTGGGCAATTCCCCCTGACGGCGCTTGTCCTTGAGGATGGCGCGCGCGCCCTTCCAGTCATGTTCACGCGTTTGCAGGTCCAGCAGCGTATTCTGGATTTCCTTGTGGCGCGGCTTGATCGCATAGGCCTTTTGCGCCAAGAGCATCGCGGCCTTGGTATCGCCATCTTCCAGCTTTTGCCGCATCAACCCGCGAATGCCCACGAAGCGTGTGCGATCATCCTCCAGCAGCTTGCGATAGGTCGCGTTGGCCCGAGCCGAATCGCCCGCCACCTCGGCGGCCTGCGCGGTCAGCAGATCGGTGATATGCGGCCGGTCCAGGAATTTCTCGGCCTTGGTGGCCTTGGCCAGAGCCAGCTTGCCCTCGCCCGAGGCGACGGCAAGCATCCCCTCGCCAAGCGCCTCGTATCCCTTGCGTTCGCGCGAACGGGCGAAATAGCGGTTGATCGCGGTCTCGTCTCCGGCAATGAAGCGGATGAAGGCCAATGCGAGGCCCAGCAGCTTGAACACCAGCCATGCCAGCACCATCAGCAGCAGAAGCGCCACGATGGCCTTGATCGGCGTCAGCACGATCTCGGTGCCGGCATATTCAAGGCGCAGCGCCTGGCCGGTTTCCGAAAGCTGCATCGCCCCCAGGGCAATCGCCAGGACCACGGCAAAGAAGAACAGTATTTTCAGCAAGGACAGAAACATGGGCCGGGTCCTCAATTCGTGGTGGCAGACAGGTCGGACAATGCCGCCTGCGCTTCGCGATAGGCTGAAGCGCCGGTCAGCCATTCGGCCATTGCCGGAGCCTCTTTCGCCGCTCCGGGCAATGCCTCCATCTCGTCCAGGGCGGCGCCGATATCGCCAGCCTCGACCTTGGCATTGGCACGCGACAGCACCGCGTCGGGATCGTCCCCTTCACGCGGAGCGACCGAGCGGGCGCCGGTCTGGGCCTTCAGGAAATTCGTCAGCATGTTGCCGCCCTGAGCGCCGTTGCCGGACATGGTTGCCCGTAGCGCCGCCCGCGAGGCATCGCCAAAGCCTTCCTGCAGGGACTCGATGCTGGGAATGTCCTGCTGGAGCGCCTCGGGCGCGTCCATTCCGGCATCCGCGAAGGCCTGCTGCGCATCCTGTGCCGTCACGCCCTTGTCGAGCGCGGCCTGCAGGGATGCGACCGCCGCCACGGCCTGCGCACGCCTGGTGCTGTCGGCAGCGGCTTCCTGCAGCTTGCCGGCCTCTGCCTGCACGGCGCTGATCTGCGCCTGAGCCTCTTCGGCGGCGGTGCTGATCTGCTGCTGCAGGGTATCGGCCTGTTCGGCCAGCGCCTGGATTTTCTCGGCCGCCTCGGGATCGAGGCTCGGGCGGGATTCCAGCTCGGCGATTTTCGCGGCCTGCTGCTCCAGTTGCTGCTGCAACTGCGTCAGTTCTTCGGAGGGGGGCGACGCCGCGCTCTCTCCGCTTGCCGGGCCCGTTTCCGCCGCGGCGTCATTCACGGGTTCGGAGGGGGCTGCCCCTGTTTCTTCCAACGCGGCGATCCGTTCGCCCTGCTCTTCCAGCATGGCCTGGATATCGGGGGCTTCCCCGGTATCGGCGGGAGTCGCCTCGGCCACGACCTGGCGCGCCGCCTCTTCGGCGGCGGCCACCGCATCGGCCTTGATCGCCTCGGCATCGATCGTGGATTCCTGCTCGGGCAGCCAGCCCGCAGGCAGGTTCGGCAGCGCCCAGATCGTCGCGGCTGCACCCAGGCCGGCAGCCACGATACCGCCGAAAGCCACGGGCCAGAAGCCGGTCTTGCGCACAGTCGTTTGCGGCTGTGGCGCAGTTTCCCGGGACTTGTCGGCTTGTGTTTCCTTGGACCCGGATTTCTCCGTGGACTCAGATGCGGCCTTGCCTCGCGAGTCGACGGGCGGCACGCTGGATTTGGCATCCTTGCCCGCGCCGTCTTTCGATGCGGAGGCTGTATTCGATGCCGCAGCCTTTGACGAAGCAGAGGCCGAAGCCGCTGCGGCAGCACCCTTTTCCGCCTGTTTCGGCGCAGGTTTGGGCTGTGCTGCAGGGCGTCCGGAATCGGATTTTCCGACCAGCGACGAATCGACCGTGCTGGTCTTGCCCCCACGCGCCGAGGCGGAATCGCCCTTGCCTTCACCGGTATCGGTGGTTGCGATCACGCCCGGCTCCGCCGCCTCTTTCTTGAGTTTCAGCGTCTCTTTCGGCTGTCCGGCCGATGAGGCCGCGGGTTTGTTCGAGGGTTTACTCTTGCTCGGCTTTGTCACGTTTACTCCCCGTCATCGCGCGCCACGGTGGCATCGCGGCCGCCGGGTCTTCCGGCTTAGCCTACTCAGGCGCGGCTGCAGTCTCAACCCGCTGTGATCAGCTTTGTTCCCTTTCCGCAAGTCGGCGAATCGTCGCGGCCATCGCTTCGGCAGACAGATTCGCGGCAATTGCACTGCAAGCAGCGGGCGCCCGCCACTGGTCCATCACAGCCGGACTGATCGCCGCGATCCATGCCTCGGCGCGGAAATGCCGGAACGCCGCCGACAGCAGCCGGGCAGAGCGCGGAGAGAACAGCGGCACGATCACCGGACCGGGCTCGGCCAGCAATGTCCGGGCCGCGTCGTTCAGGGGTTGGGCGATCTGGTCATAGACCACCACCCCCTCGACCGGCAATTCGCGCGCGAGGTGACGGCCATGCGGATGGAGCAGCGGAACCTCTGCCGCCTCGATCAGCGGCAGCAGGCCTTCGGCGAACCCGTTGCCCTCGCGTATATCGAACCCGGCCTCGCGCGCCGACTCTGCCGTCCGCCGCCCCACGCAGAACGCCAGCCGCCCCCGCCCCGCCCCGGCGGCGGGCACCGCATGGGCCGAGGTAAAAACCAGCCCCCGCGCCGCATGCAGCCGGGCCGTGTCATGCGCGACCGGCTCTATCCTCAGGATCGGCGAAATCACCGCCTCCCATTCCGGCAGCATCGCCGCGAAGCGCCGCGAGTCCGCTTCGGGGCGGGTCAGCAGAAGGCGGGGCTGCGGCTTTGCTGGCATTGGCATTTCCCACTCGGCGGTGCTACGTCATCAGGGGTAAGCGGCATTCCTCCGCCCGGCAAGAGCATGGACGACAGCATTTTCCTTGGCATCGAAAGCAGTTGCGACGACACCGCCGCCGCTATTGTCACCGGCGACCGCCGCATCCTGTCTTCGGTCGTGGCGGGCCAGACCGAGATGCATGCCGATTTCGGCGGCGTCGTGCCCGAGATCGCCGCCCGCGCCCATGCCGAGCGGCTGGATATCTGCGCCGAACAGGCGCTGGCCGAATCGGGGCTGACACTGTGCGATCTGACCGCCGTTGCCGTGACCGCCGGGCCGGGGCTGATCGGCGGGGTGATGGCCGGGGTCATGATGGCCAAGGGCATCGCCGCCGGGGCCGGTCTACCGCTGGTCGGCGTGAACCACCTGGCCGGGCACGCACTGACCCCGCGCCTGACAGACGGAATCGACTTTCCCTACCTGATGCTGCTGGTCTCGGGCGGACATTGCCAGTTTCTGCGCGTCGATGGCCCGCAGGAATTCTCGCGCCTCGGCGGCACCATCGACGACGCGCCCGGAGAGGCGTTCGACAAGCTGGCCAAGCTGCTGGCCCTGCCCCAGCCCGGCGGTCCCTCGGTCGAGGCCGAGGCGGCGCTTGGGCGTGCCGACCGCTTCGAGCTGCCGCGCCCGCTTCTGGACCGGCCCGGCTGCGACATGTCCTTTTCGGGCCTCAAGACGGCGGCGCTGCGCCTACGCGACCAGTTGATCGCGGAACAGGGCGGGTTGCGGCAATCCGACCGGCAGGATCTCTGCGCCGCCTTCCAGACCGCCGTGGCCGAGGTTCTGGCCGAGAAATCCCGCCGCGCGCTGGCCCTGTCTCCCGCCCCGTTTCTGGCCGTGGCGGGCGGGGTCGCGGCCAACAAGACCATCCGGGCCGCGCTGGAGCAGGTCGCGTGGGACGCGGGCGCGTGCTTCCTCGCCCCGCCCTTGCGGCTTTGCACCGACAATGCCGCGATGATCGCATGGGCGGGAATCGAACGGTTCCAGACGGGCGCGCGCGACGGCATGGACCTTGCCGCCCGCCCGCGCTGGCCACTGGACAGCCGCGCCGCGCCGATGCTGGGTAGCGGCAAGAAGGGGGCGAAGGCATGAGCATTACGGTTCTGGGCGCAGGCGCATTCGGCACCGCTCTGGCAGTAGCACTGGCGACACGCGGGCCGGTCACGCTCTGGGGGCGGAATGCGGGTTGGGGACGCGAGAACCCGCGCCTGCCCGGCGTTACCCTGCCCGATGCGGTCACCGTCACCGGCGATCTGCCGCAGGCGGCCCGCGCCGATACGCTGCTGCTGGCCCTTCCGGCGCAGAAGCTGGGCGTATTTCTGGCCGATCACGCCGCGCTTCTCGACGGCAAGACGCTGGTCAGCACGGCCAAGGGGATCGACCTCGACCGGCTGACAGGGCCCTCGCGGCTGATTGCAACAGCTTGCCCCGCCGCCACGGTCGCCGTGCTGACCGGCCCGTCATTCGCTGCCGATATCGCCCGCGGCCTGCCCACCGCCCTGACGCTGGCCTGCACCGATCCCATCCGCAGCAAGGCGCTGCAGCAGGCCCTGTCCACGCCTGTTCTGCGACTGTATCGCAGCAGTGACGTGACCGGTGCCGAACTGGGCGGTGCATTGAAAAACGTCATCGCCATCGCCGCCGGAACCGTTATCGGCGCGGGGCTGGGCGACAGCGCCCGAGCGGCGATTATCACGAGGGGCTTTGCCGAGATGACCCGCCTCAGCGCCCGGCTTGGCGCACAGCCCGAGACGCTGGCCGGGCTGTCGGGGCTGGGCGACCTGATGCTGACCTGCTCTTCGGTGCAGTCGCGCAATTTCCGCTTCGGCCATGCCATCGGTTCGGGCACGGATTTCGACGCCTCGACGACAGTCGAGGGAGCCGCTACCGCCCGCGCCGTGACCCGCCTGGCTGCAGATCTGGGCGAGGATCTGCCCATTGCCGCCATGGTCGCGAGTCTTGCGCAAGGCGAAGTTTCCGTGGAAAACGCCATGGAGCACCTGATGAACCGCCCGCTCAAGGAGGAATGATGCCGCTATTCGCCGTCATCTGCCGGGACAAGCCCGGCGCGCTGCAGACCCGGCTGGACACGCGCGAGGCGCATCTGGCCCATATCCGGAACAGCGGCATCGTCGCCATGGCCGGCCCGCTGATCGAGAACGAGGAGATGCGCGGCTCGCTGGTCATTCTCGACGCCCCCGATCTGGCCGCGGCCGAGGACTGGGCGGCGAATGATCCCTACAAATCCGCCGGGCTGTTCGACAGCGTGCAGGTGACCGAATGGAAGAAGGTGATCGGCTGATGGCATACTGGCTTTTCAAATCCGAACCCGACGTCTTTGGCTGGGACGACCTGGTCGCCAAGGGCGATCGGGGCGAGGAATGGGACGGGGTGCGCAACTACCAGGCCCGCAACAACATGCGGGCGATGAAAAAGGGCGACCTCGGGCTGTTCTACCACTCGAACCAGGGCAAGGAAGCCGTCGGCATTTGCGAGGTTTCCGCCGAGATCCATCCCGACAGCACCACCGACGACCCCAGGTGGGAATGCGTGGATGTGAAGGCAGTCAAACCCCTGCCGCGTTTCGTCTCGCTGGAGCAGGCCAAGGCGGAACCACGGCTGAAGGACATGGCACTGGTCAAGAACACACGCCTTTCAGTGCAGCCGGTAAGCGACGAAGAATGGGCGGTGGTGATGGAGCTGGCCGGTCTCTAGACGACAGCATTGTCCTTCTTCTTCATGACAATATCCCCGGGGGGTGCGGGATCCCCGGGGGGTGCGGGGGGCAGGCAGCCCCCCGCAGGTCGCGGGACGCAAATCGGGATATACATCGCTTACCCTGTTAGCCGAAGCCGCTTCATCTTCCCCACGCTCCGCGTTAGGTTCGGCCATATTCCGAAGCTCAAGGAGATCACATGAGCCAGCGACTTCACCTCGTCTTCGGCGGCGAGCTCATCGACCCGCAGCGGACCGAGTTCCGCAATACCGATGATATCCATTTCGTCGGTATCTTCCCGGATTACGAGAAAGCCTACAACGCCTGGAAGGCCGAGGCGCAACGAACCGTGGACAGCGCCCATACGCGCTATTTCATCGCTCATCTGCATCGCCTGCGGGACGAAGAGACTCCGGCCAGCCCGACCGAGGAACTCGGCAACTGATGCGGGCGGCGGGGCTGGGACGGCTTGGCCTGTGGCTGCAATTGCGCCACGAGAAACCGGCCCGGCCCGACAGCGCGCTTCCCGCAGGCACGGGGCCGTTGCTGATTCTCTGCACCTCGCGATCCAGCCATGCGGCCCGGGGCCAGATCCGGGCGATGCTGGAAACCCGCCGCCCCGATCTGCGCATTCTCGACGCGACCGCCGAGGGCATGCCGGATCCAGAGACTGACCTAGCGGCAATGCGACGCCTTTTCGAGCGGGCAGAACCCTTCGCGGTGCTGCTTCTGGGGACAGAACTTCCGGCCGCGCTGATCGTCTGTGCGGCCGAGATGAGGCGTCCCGTGATCATGGGCGAGGCGCGTTTCGACAAGCGCGAAACCCGCTGGAGCCTGCGCGCCGGAATGCGCCGCGAATTGCTGGCCAGGATCAAGACGATCTTTGTCACCGACACGGCCAGCCATCACGTCGCCCGTCGCGTCGGGATTCCTCCTGGAAAGGTCAGCATGACCGGGCCGGTGGCGGAAATCCTCGACCCATTGCCCTGCAACGAGGCCGAACGCTCGACCCTCGCCGAACTTTTGGGCGGTCGCCACTCCTGGCTGGCCGCCTGCGTCCCTCCCTCGGAGGAAGACTCGGTGCTAACGGCGCATCTTTCCGCACTGCATCAATCGCATCGCGCGCTGCTGTTCCTGGTGCCCACCGATCCCGACCGGATCGCCCCACTCACCGAACGGTTCGAACAGAACGGCCTGATCGTCGCTCGCCGCGACCTGGAAGAAGAGCCGAATGAGGAAGTGCAGGTCATGATCGCGGATACGAATGCCGAGCTGGGGCTTTGGTATCGGCTCGCCCCGGTCACCTATCTGGGCGGCACCTTGAGTGGCGATGACGAATTGACCCGCCATCCTTTCGAGCCCGCCGCCCTCGGATCAGCAGTCATTCATGGCCCTTTCACGGGGCGTTTCCCGACCGAATGGCAGCAACTGGATGGCGGAAACGCGTCACGGCTGGTGCCGGGGGCCGAGGCGCTTGCCGATAGCGTCGCCGAATTGACCCAACCTGATCTCGTTGCCGATCTTGCCAGCAACGCATGGACGGTCAGCACCGGAGGTGCGGGAGTCGCGATGCGTATCACCTCGGCCGTGCTGAATACACTGGAGGAGGCCGAACAATGAGGCGTGCCCCCGCTTCCTGGTATATCCGCCCGCCGACCCTGCGGGCCAGGCTGCTTTCGCCGCTCGGTGCGATCTATGCCCGCGCGACGGCACGGCGGTTGGCGCGAGGGGCAAGGCTGCGGGTTGGCGTTCCGGTCATCTGTGTCGGCAACCTGAACGCGGGCGGCACCGGCAAGACCCCGACGGTGATCCACCTGCAACAAGAGATGCAGGCACGCGGAATCGCCGCCCATATCGTCTCCCGCGGTTACGGAGGCAGCGCCAAGGGCTGCCTGAGGGTGAACGAGCGCGATCATGACGCGGAACTGACCGGGGACGAACCCTTGCTGATGGCCGCCTTCGGACCGGTCTGGGTCTCGGACGACCGGGCGGAGGGCGCGCGGGCGGCGGTGGCCGCGGGCGCAGAGGCGGTGATTCTGGATGACGGTTTCCAGGACCCGGCGCTGGCGCATGATTTGTCATTGGTGGTTGTCGATGCGGCGAAGGGCTTTGGCAACGGGTTATGCCTGCCTGCCGGACCGCTGCGCGAACCCGTGACCGAAGGGCTTGCCCGCGCCGACCTGCTGTTGTCGATAGGTGAAGCAGCGGCGCAGGCGCGGTTCGATTCGCCCCGCAACATCCCGCATCTGCGGGGCGAACTGTCCCCCCTGCAAACCGGCATCGACTGGAAGGGGCACCGGGTCCTGGCCTTCGCGGGTATCGGTCATCCCGAAAAGTTCTTTGCCACGCTGACAGGGCTGGGGGCCGAACTGGTGCGGGGCGAGGCGCTGGACGATCACCAGCCCTTCACCCCCGCCCTTCTGACCCGGCTCGAGACCGAGGCGAAGATGCGGGGCGCACAGCTCGTCACGACCGAAAAGGACGCGGTGCGCCTGCCCCGCAATTTCCGTTCCAAGGTGCTGGCCCTGCCCGTGCGGCTGTCTATCCCTGACGCGGCGCCGTTGACGCGGGCTCTGGATCGATTGTTTCACGGCTGAGGACCGTTCCCGCGCATCCGCTTTGCAATTCACCGGATCGTGCCGATATATATTGCGGGAAACCGGCCCCAAGCCGCATTGAAGGAATGGATTTCATGTCACGCAAGGCGATGCAAAGGCTGAGCTTTTATCTGCTGGTGCTGCTGGCGCTTTATGCGTCGCTGGCCGGTGCGGCGTAAGGAGTAGGGATGGCACAGCGTTTCGGTGGGCGTTTCTCGCCCGACAGGACTGCCGACGACTCGGGCCGGATGCCCGTGACCGAGACCCGGCACCGGCTGCAGGGGCGGCCGAAATGGGTCACCATCGCCGCGTCGCCATTCCTTCTGAGCGCATTCTTCCAGGAACCGACCGGGATGGTGATGAACCTGGCGGGTTTCGGCCTGATCGCGGCGGGAATGTGGCTGACCGGCGAAGGGCTTGTCGCCGAGGCCGCCTATGACCGCCGCCGCGTCGCACGCCGCCCGGCCATCCCGCGCAAGCTGTTCGGCGGCGTGATCGCCGCATTGGGGCTTGGCATCGGCGCCGCCGAGCCGGGTGCCTTCGCCGAGGCCGGGCTGATCGGCGTGGCAGGACTCGCGCTGCACTGGCTGGCCTTCGGGGCCGACCCGATGCGCGACAAGGGAATGGAAGGCGTCGACAGCTTCCAGCAGGACCGCGCCGCAAAGATGATCGAGGAGGGGCAGGCCCATCTGGACCAGATGAAGGACGCGATCCGGCGCAGCGGCGAAAGACGGCTGGAGGCCCGCGTGGCGATGTTCGAGGCCACGGTTCACGAACTGTTCGACCAGGTCCGGGAAGACCCCACCGAACTGGGCGCGGTCCGGCGCTACATGGGCGTCTACCTGATGGGTGCTCGCGATGCGACGGTCAAGTTCGCCGACCTCTATGCCCGCTCTCAGGATGCGCAGGCCCGCGCCGCCTATGAGGAATTCCTGAACGATCTGGAAAATGATTTCACTGCACGCAGCCGGCAATTGCTGGAGGGAGACCGCAGCGATCTGGATATCGAGATGACCGTATTGCGCGAGCGTCTGGCCCGCGAAGGGGTGCGCCCCGCCGATAGCGGTGGGCGCCCTGCATTGCGTTCGGACGACGCGCAGACCATGGAGGATCTGCTATCCGTCCCGGAGCGGCAGAAGACCCGCTGAATCATGCCCCGATATGCCCTCTTGATCGAATATGATGGCGGCCCCTTCTCGGGCTGGCAGGCGCAGGCTGACCAGCCCTCGGTCCAGCAGGCGATCGAGACTGCCCTGGGGCGGCTCGATCCCGGTTTCGCAGCGGGTGCGCGGATCGGCGCGGCAGGCCGGACGGATGCGGGGGTTCATGCCACCGGACAGGTCGTCCATGCCGATCTGGAGCGCGATTGGGAGCCGTTCCGGTTGACCGAGGCGCTGAATTATCACCTGAAGCCCGCCCCTGTCGCGATCCTGGCCGCAGCCCGCGTGATGGATGATTTCCATGCGCGGTTCTCGGCAATCGAGCGGCGTTATTGTTTCAGGCTCATTGCGCGACGGGCTCCCCTGACGCATGAGAGGGGTTCTGTCTGGCGGGTGCGAAACCCGTTGGATGCAGATGCCATGCGCGAAGGTGCCTCGCATCTGATCGGCAACCATGATTTCACCACCTTTCGATCCTCGATCTGCCAGGCCAGGAGCCCGGTGAAAACGCTTGACCAGATCGAGATCGAGGAACGCGAGATCCCCTTTGGCCGGGAATACCTGTTCCGGCTTCGGGCGCGGTCATTCCTGCATAACCAGGTCCGTTCGATCGTCGGCACGCTGGAACGGGTCGGGGCCGGATCTTGGCACCCCGAGCAGGTCGCCGACGCGTTGGCCGCCCGCGACCGCGCTGTCTGCGGCCCGGTTTGTCCGCCATATGGGTTATATCTTACCGGTGTCGGCTATCCGGCCGATCCGTTCTGTCCCTGATCGGATGATGGCAACGCGGTTCTTCGTCATACCGCGCTTGCTTAATTCTGACGCATGCTCCACTGTGACGCCAATCTTCGAGGCAAAAACGCGATACCAGGATGCGCAAATTTCTCGTTTTACTGGACGACAGTCACGAATGTCTTAACGCGATGAGATTTGCGGCAATGCGTGCAGCAAGCACCGGCGGTGGAGTTGTCGTGCTGTCGGTAATTCCAACCGCCGAGATCCAGCACGGATTTGGCGTGGCGGATGTCATGCGCGCCGAATCCTATGAACGGATCGAGGCGCATTTCGAAGTCTTCGCGAAATGGATGCGCTCACGGCCCAAGGTCGAGCCCGAACTGGTCGTGCGCGAAGGCGATCCTGCGGATGAGTTGATCGCACAGATCACCGAGGACGACGAAATCGGCGTGGTGGTTCTGGGACTGAACAGCGACAAATCCGCGGCAAATCCAGTCTTGAACCGGCTTCTACGCGAGGCAGGCAACCTGTCCTGCCCGATCACGGTCGTTCCGGGCGATCTGTCGAAGGAACGTCTGGAAGCGATCACCTGAGACGCGCACAGCCTGTACCGCTTGACCCGGCACGCTGCCGTCGCCATATCGGAACTAAAGGAGCGCCCCCATGTTCATCCAGACCGAAACCACGCCGAACCCCGCCACGTTGAAATTCCTGCCCGGAGAAACCGTTCTCGCCAGCGGCACCGCCGATTTTCCGAATGCCGAAACAGGCGGAAAGTCACCTCTCGCCCAACGGATTTTTGCCGTCGAGGGCGTGACCGGGGTGTTCCTGGGCCGGGATTTCGTCACCGTGACGAAGACCGAAGACGCACCATGGGATCATCTGAAACCCTCGATCCTTGGCGCGATCATGGAGCATTTCCAATCCGGTGCCCCGGCAATCGAAGGTGACGCGCAGGAAGGCGCCGGACATGCCGCCCATGACGGCCCGGATTCCGAGATCGTCGGCCAGATCAAGGAGCTGCTGGATACGCGCGTGCGCCCGGCAGTGGCCCAGGACGGTGGCGACATCACCTTCCACGGCTTCGATCGCGGCATCGTCTATCTGCATATGCAGGGTGCCTGCGCAGGCTGCCCCTCTTCGACCCTGACGCTGAAAATGGGAATCGAGAACCTGCTGCGGCATTATATCCCCGAGGTGGTCGAGGTCCGGCCCGTTGCCTGAACCGGTTGCTCTTGGTTTCGACACGTCGGCCGCGCATTGCGCGGCCGCTTTGCTGTGCGGTGACAGGATCCTGGCCTCGCGGCACGAAGAGATGGCCAAGGGCCAGGCCGAGAGGCTGTTCCCGCTGTTGGAAGACATGCTCGCCGAGGCCGGGATCGGCTGGAACGACCTGGATGTGATCGGCGTGGGGATCGGCCCGGGAAATTTCACGGGCATCCGCGTCGCGGTGGCGGCGGCACGGGGACTGGCCCTGTCACTGAACATTCCCGCCATTGGCATCAGCGTGACCGAAGCCGCGGCTTTCGGGCTGCCCCGCCCCTGCCGGGTTGTGCTGCCATCGCGCCGCGAACAGGTGATCTGGCAGGATTTCGGCACAAACGAGAAGGGTGACGAAGGGCAAAGCCGGCCACAGCAAGCCGTGGCCGATGCGCTGCCGCCCGGCCCCGCACCGGCAAGCTCGGCGATCCCCCTGCCCGAAGCCATCGCACATCTTGCGATGATGCGCCGAAATGGGCCCGCCCCACGACCGGCCCCGATCTATCTGCGCCCCGCCGATGCCGCGCCGCCACGCGAACCGGCCCCGGTCATCCTGCCGTGACTCCCGACCAGTTGGCCGCCCTGCATGCGCGCTGCTTCACAACGCCCCGACCGTGGAGCACCGCCGAGTTCTCGGCATTGCTGGCAACATCCGGAAGCTTCCTGCTAACCCGCGACAATAGCTTCCTGCTTGGCCGCGCCATCGCGGGAGAAGCCGAATTGCTGACCCTGGCAGTGGCACCCGAGGCGCGGCGTCAGGGTCACGGACGTGCCCTGACCCTTGAATTTGCCGACACGGCCCGCAGGATGGCGGCCTGCGACCTGTTCCTGGAGGTCGCCGCCGACAATCATCCCGCGCAAGCATTATATGCGGCCCTCGGCTGGCGTGAAACGGGACGCAGGCGGGGATACTATGCCCCCGGCCTGGATGCCGTCGTGATGCATCTTGGTTTGGCAAAACAACAAGAAGGCGGTTGACCACTTCCGGGCAATGCGCCCTAATCGGCGCATCAGGCGGGTGACTTGAATCGCCCGCGACAACAGGATGGGGTTATCTGTCATGACTTTGATGAAAACGCTTATGGCAAGCTCGGCGCTGATGGTGCTTGCGGGTGGCAATGCCTTGGCCGAACCTGCGCTGATCTTCGATCTGGGCGGAAAATTCGACAAATCATTCAACGAGGCCGCCTATATGGGTGCCAAGCGTTGGGCCGAGGAAACCGGCGGCTCTTACAAGGAGCTGGAAATGCAGTCCGAGGCTCAGCGCGAACAGGCCCTGCGCCGTCTGGCTGAAACCGGCGCCAATCCCATCGTCACGACAGGCTTCGCCTTCGGCAATATTCTCAACGAGGTCGCACCGGATTACCCGGACACCAAATTCGCCATTATCGATGCCGTCGTCGATCAGCCAAATGTGAAATCCATCATGTTCGCCGAACAGGAGGGCAGCTACCTGGTCGGCGTCCTGGCCGCCATGGCCAGCGAATCCGGCACCGTCGGCTTCGTCGGCGGCATGGATGTTCCGCTGATCCGGCAATTCGGCTGCGGCTATGCGCAAGGTGCCAAGGCCCAGAATCCCGATATCGAGATCGTGGCCAACATGACCGGCACGACTCCGGCAGCATGGAACGATCCGGTCAAGGGTGGCGAACTGACCAAGGCACAGGTCTCGCAGGGTGCGGATGTGGTCTTTGCAGCGGCGGGCGGCACCGGGATCGGTGTGCTGCAGGCGGCGGCGGACGAGGACATCCTCTCCATCGGGGTCGACAGCAACCAGAACCACTTGCATCCGGGCAAGGTGCTGACCTCTATGGTCAAGCGTGTCGATGTCGCCGTTTACGACGCATTCACGGCGGGTGAAGACCTTAAAACGGGGCAATCCGTGCTGGGACTGGAAGAGGATGGCGTCGCCTATGCGCTGGACGACAACAATGCCTCGCTGATCACGGACGAGATGAAGGCAAGAGTGGACGAGGTCGCGGCGCAAATCAAATCCGGTGAGATCGAGGTTCACGACTATTACAGCGACAATACCTGTCCTGCGCTCAGCTTCTGATGGGTGAGGCTGTCGCGGATACAGGGGGGCAGTCGACCGCGACGGCCCCCTTTGCCATCGAGTTGCGCGGCATCTCGAAAGCCTTCGGGCCCGTGCAGGCGAACAAGGATATCGACCTGCGCGTGCCCAAGGGCACCATCCATGGGATCATCGGCGAGAACGGCGCGGGCAAATCGACGCTGATGTCGATCCTCTACGGGTTCTACAAGCCCGACAAGGGCGAGATCCTCGTGAATGGCCAAGCGCTTACCATCGCCGATAGCCAGGCCGCGATCCGCGCGGGCATCGGCATGGTCTTCCAGCATTTCAAGCTGGTCCAGAATTTCACCGTGCTGGAGAACATCATCCTCGGGGTCGAGGAAGGACGCCTGCTGCGCCCTTCCTTGGCCAAGGCGCGGGGGGCACTGAAGCAGCTTGCCGCCGAGTATCAGCTGAACGTGGATCCCGATGAGACCATCGACGAGTTGTCGGTGGGCCACCAGCAACGCGTGGAAATCCTCAAGGCCCTGTATCGGCAGGCCGATATCCTGATCCTCGACGAACCGACCGGCGTATTGACCCCGGCAGAGGCCGACCACCTCTTCCGCATCCTCGAAGGGCTGAAGGCCGAGGGCAAGACGATTATCCTGATCACCCACAAGCTGCGCGAGATCATGGACATCACCGACAATGTCAGCGTCATGCGGCGCGGCGAGATGGTCGCCTCAGTAGAAACCGCCAGGACAAGCCCCGAAGAGCTGGCCGAGCTGATGGTCGGGCGCAAGGTGCTGTTGAATGTCGAAAAGCCGCCAGCAAAACCCGGTGAAAAGGTGCTGGAGGTCCGCGACCTGAAGATGGTGGATGATGAAGCCGTCGAGCGTTTGCGCGGCATCAGCTTTGACATCCGCGCCGGCGAAATCCTGGGGATCGCGGGTGTATCGGGCAATGGTCAGACGCAATTGCTGGAATTGCTGGGCGGCTTTCCCGAAAAGGGCGCCAAGGTCGGCGGCAGCATCCGGATGAACGGGCAGGAGCTGGACCTGACCGGCACCAAATCCGACGCCGCAACCCGCCGCGCCCGAGGTATCGGCCATGTACCCGAGGATCGCCAGACCGAAGGCCTGATCATGGATTTCACGGCATGGGAGAATACCGCTTTCGGCTATCACCGCGCCCCTGAATTCAACAAGGGCCTGCTGATGAACAACGCCGCCATCCGCGCGGATGCCGAAACCAAGATGGAGCATTTCGACGTCCGCCCCCGCAATCCGAACCTTGCCGCACGCAATTTCTCGGGCGGAAACCAGCAAAAGCTGGTCGTCGCCCGCGAGATCGAGCGGAACCCGGACCTGTTGCTGATCGGTCAGCCCACGCGCGGTGTCGATATCGGCGCGATCGAATTCATCCACAAGCGCATCATCGAGCTTCGCGATGCGGGCAAGGCCATTCTTCTGGTCAGTGTCGAGCTGGACGAGATCCTGTCCCTGTCGGACCGCATCGCGGTGATGTTCGATGGCCGCATCATGGGAGAGCGCCTGCCGAACGAGACCACCACGGGCGAGCTTGGCCTGCTGATGGCAGGCATCACCGACACTGCGCATGTCGATGAAAGCCAGGGCATCCCGCCCGAGCACAAGCATATCGACGATGTTTCAGGAGGGTCTGCCTGATGGACAAGATGCCGAAATGGGCAGACGTGATCCTGACGCCGCTGATCTCGCTGATCCTCGCCATGGGGATCTCGGCGCTTGTGATCCTTGCCATTGGCGAAAGCCCATGGCTGGCGTTGAAAACCATGATCGATGGCGCGCTCGGTTCCAGCTATGGCTGGGGGTTCACGCTGTATTACACCACGAATTTCATCTTTACCGGGCTGGCCGTCGCCGTGGCCTATCACGCCAGGCTGTTCAATATCGGCGGCGAGGGACAGGCGATGGTCGGCGGGCTTGGCGTGGCCTTGGTCTGCCTTGCACTCCCCTGGCCGCATTGGGGTATCGCCCTGCCCGCCGCGATGATCGGCGCGGCATTGTTCGGCGCGGCATGGGCGCTGATCCCGGCATGGCTGCAGGCAAAACGCGGCAGCCATATCGTGATCACCACGATCATGTTCAATTTCATCGCCGCCGCGCTTCTGAACTACATGCTGGTCAATCTCATGCGCCCGACCGGCAGCATGGATCCGGCCTCGGCCAATTTCCCCGAAGGCGCGCATCTTCCCACCCTGAGCGGCATGGCGGCCAATATCGGCCTGGAATGGGGCAAGAACACCCCGGTCAATATTACCTTCATCATCGCCCTGCTCGCCTGCGTTCTGGTCTGGCTGCTGATCTGGCGCACCCGTCTCGGCTATGAGATCCGCGCCCTTGGCCGGTCCGAGCCCGCCGCCATGTATGCCGGGATCTCGCCGGTGCGGATCACGGTCATCGCCATGCTGATCTCTGGCGGGCTGGCCGGGTTGATGGCGATCAACAACGTCATGGGAGAGGCCGAGCGGCTGGTCCTGAACGCCGTGGAAGGGGCGGGCTTCATCGGTATCGCCGTGGCGCTGATGGGCCGCAACCATCCCTTCGGCGTCTTGCTCGCCGCACTGCTCTTCGGTTTCCTTTACCAGGGAGGCGGAGAATTGGCGCTCTGGACCTCCATCCCGCGCGAACTGATCATCGTCATCCAGGCATTGGTGATCCTGTTTACCGGGGCGCTCGACAACATGGTGCGGATGCCGCTGGAACGGATATTCCTTGCCATGCGAAAGAAGGGGCGTGCATGATGGAGTGGCTTGTTCCCTTTCTTCCGGGTTTTACTGCGGCCTATGCGATTCAGGCAGTCTCCGTCGCATCGCCCGGCCCCGGCGTCGCACTATTGCTTGGGATCGCGCTCTCGCAGGGGCGTGCGCGGGCTATCGCAGCATCTTTCGGCATCGCGGCAGGTGCCGCCTGTCTTGCGCTGGCCACGACACAGGGGCTTGGCCTGTTGATGGAGCGTGTGGCGTGGCTTTCCACGGTCATCCGCCTTGCAGGGATTTGCTATTTGCTGTGGCTGGCGGTCAAGGCGTGGCGGCGCGCAATCGAGCCGCCAAGCATTGCAATAGCGCATGTGGATCGTCCCGCATCAGGCCTGTCACGGGCTTTCGCGGCCGGATACCTGATGCAGATTACCAACCCCAAGGCCATCGTGTTCTGGCTCGCCATCGCCACCGTCGGCGCGACCAACGGCGCCCCGATGCCGGTGCTGGCGACCTTTATCGCCGGGGCATTCGCGCTGTCGCTTGCCGGTCATTGCGCCTATGCGGTGCTGCTCTCCTCTTCCCCCTTCAGGCTCGCCTATGACCATGCCCGGCGCTGGATCGAAGCCGCAATCGGCACCTTCCTCGCCTATGTCGCCTTCCGCCTGGCCACGGAAAGGAGCTGAGAATGGATTTCGCAACGATCATCCAGATCCTCGACAGCGCCGTGCGGCTGATGACCCCCCTGCTGCTCGCCTGCCTTGCCGGGCTGTATTCGGAACGCTCGGGCGTCTTCGATATCGGACTGGAGGGCAAGATGCTGATGGCCGCCTTCTCCGCCGCCTCGGTCGCCTATGCCACGGGCAGTCCGTGGCTGGGGATGCTGGCGGGAATCGGCGGCTCGATGGCGCTTGCACTGATCCATGGGCTCGCCTCGATCACCTTCATGGGCAATCAGTTGATCTCCGGTGTCGCGATCAATTTCCTCGCCTCGGGGATGACGGTGCTCCTGGGGCAACGGATATTCGGCCTGGGTGGCCGAACCCCTTCCCTGACTGGCGGAGGACGTTTCAGCGAAATCCACCTGCCATTCGCCGACAGCCTGCAGAATGTTCCATTCCTTGGTCCGATCTATTCCGATCTGATCTCGGGCCATACGATCCTCGTCTATGTCGCTTTCCTCTGCGTGCCGCTGACATGGTGGATACTGTTCCATACCCGCTTCGGCCTGCGTTTGCGGGCGGTCGGCGAAAATCCCGCCTCGGTCGATACCGCCGGCGTGTCGGTCACGCGGCTGCGCTATGCCTCCATCGCCATATGCGGCCTGCTTTGTGGCCTCGCCGGTGCCTATCTGGCCACCGGCCTCTCGGCGGGTTTCGTCAAGGAGATGACGGCAGGCCGAGGCTTCATCGCGCTTGCCGCCCTGATCTTCGCCAAGTGGCGACCGTGGAGCGCCCTGTTCGCGACCTTCCTCTTCGGCCTGCTGGAAGCCATTGCGAACCGCTATCCCGACCTGGATCTCGGCATCATCACCATCCCCTCGATGTTCATGAACGCGCTGCCCTATATCCTGACAGTGATCATCCTCGCGGGCTTCGTCGGCCGCGCCATCCCCCCGCGCGCAGGAGGAGAACCCTATGTCAAAGAGCGTTGAGCTCGCCGCCCTGATCCGCGAGCGTGCCGGAGGAGAACCCCCGGAATACGGGCTCATCCTCGGTTCGGGACTCGGCCATCTGTCGGAAGCGGTCGAGGGCGTGGCGATTCCCTATGACGATCTGCCGGGCTTTCCCCCTGCCGGTGTCTCGGGCCATGTGCCGCAACTGGTCATCGGAGAACTGGAAAACCGCCGCGTCGCCGTCTTCGGGGGCCGGTCCCATTACTATGAAAGCGGCCGCGCCGACGCGATGCGCCCGGCGCTCGAGGTCCTGGCTGCGCTTGGCTGCGGCAAGCTGATCCTGACCAATGCCGCCGGGTCGCTTCGCGCCGATATCCCACCGGGCGGATTGATGCTGCTCAACGATCATATCGCCTTCGCGGGCACCAACCCGCTGATCGGCGAAAAGACCGATGCCCGCTTCGTGCCATTGACGGATGCGCATGACGTCGCGATACGCGCCGCGCTGGAAGAGGCCGCCGCCGCAGAAGATATCGCGCTTCCCCAAGGCGTCTATTGCTGGTTCTCGGGCCCCAGTTTCGAGACCCCGGCAGAAATACGCGCCGCGCGAACTCTTGGCGCCGACGCGGTCGGCATGTCGACGGTGCCGGAAATCATCCTCGCACGGTTTTTGGGCATTCGCTGCGCCGCCATCTCGGTCATCACCAATATGGGGGCGGGCCTCAGCGACGAGGCGATCAGCCACGATCACACCAAGGCCATGGCCCCCTTGGGTGCCGCCAAGCTGGAAAAACTGCTCCGCCGCTTTCTCCGGAACAGTGTCGCGTCGTAAATCGCCGCTTCTTCTTTGGACAAATACCTCCGCCGGAGGCATCCAGCCTCGCAGGAGGACCGGGATTACCCGTTAAAGCGCTCCAATGCCGCCTCGACCTGTTCGGCAGCCACGCCTAGATCGTCCAGACTCTCAAGCCGCACGACCGCCTTCTCGCGATCGGCATAGCGCTCCCGGTGCTTGCGGTAGCGGGGATCGTAATGATCGCGCATCAGGCTCTCGGCGAGCCCTTTCCAGTCACCGGCTTTCACCTGTGCCCGCCAGACCTCCATCCGTTCCGCCGGGTGCAGCGCCGATAAAGAGGCGATGATCGCGCTCAATCGTTCGGGGTTTTCCACGACATCGCCGTAATCTCGCACCGAGTAGGCCGCACGCGCGCTGACCGGGACCTCCAGCCGAATACGCGGAGCGGCACAGATCGCATGCCACAACGCCTTGGGTACCAGCAGGTCCCCAACGCGGCTGCTTTCGGCCTCCACCAGAACCGGGCGTGCGGGGTCCAGTTCCTCCAGTGCCACCGCCAGACGCCCCTCGAACATCTTCTGACTGGGTTGTCCTCCGGCCATCGCGCCGAACAGGCTTCCACGATGCCGGGCCAGCCCTTCGAGGTCGATCACCTGGGCACCCTTTGCGGCCAGATGATGCAGGATTGCGGTCTTGGCGCTACCGGTATTACCGTCGAGAACCACGACGGGCGCGGAAACGGCACCGTGCTGCACCCTGTCTACCACCAGGCCGCGCCAGGATTTATATCCGCCTTCGATCGTGTCGATGCGCCAGCCGATCTGCTTGAGGATCGTGGCAAAGCTGCCCGAGCGCTGCCCACCCCGCCAGCAATAGACCAGGGCCTTCCAGCTTCCATCCCGGTCGCCCAGCACGTCCGATATGTGCCGGGCCGCATTCGCCGCGACCAGCGCCGCGCCCAGCTTGCGGGCGTCGAAAGGTGAAACCTGCTTGTAGATCGTGCCGACCCGCGCACGTTCCTCGTCATCCAGAACAGGCAGGTTGATGGCGCCGGGCAGATGATCCTCGGCGAATTCCGATGGCGAGCGCACGTCTATAATGTCATCGAACCCCGCCAAGGCAGGGTCCGCTACGCTGGTCAAATTCACCGGCAACTTCAGAAAACGTAGACAGGGGTTCCGATAGGCACCTGGTCAAAGAGGCTCATCACGGCCTCGTTGCGCATCCGCAGGCAACCATTCGAGACCGCACGGCCAATCGAGCCCGGCTCGGTCGTGCCGTGGATACGGATCGCGGTGTCCTGCCCCCTCGCATTGTAGAGATACAGCGCCCGGGCGCCCAGAGGGTTGGTCGGCCCGCCCGGCATACCGTCCTTGTATTTCTCGTAAGCATCGGGGTTGCGCTTGATCATGTCCTGCGTGGGACGCCAGCTTGGCCATTCGACCTTGCGGCCGACGGTCGCCTTGCCCTTCCAGACCAGCTCATCCTTGCCGACCGCAACGCCGTAACGGATCGCCCTGCCCGGAGCGACGACATGGTAGAGGAAGAAATCCTTGCTGACCACGACGATACTTCCGACCTCGAAATCATCGCGGATCGCGACCTCGGTCGGGGCATAGGGATCGCGGCTTTGCGCCTTTGCCGGGGCGGCGGGTGCGGTCTGCGACAGCGCCAGCGACGGAACGGCGATCAGCGGCAGGGCCAGCGACATCAACTGTCGGCGATTCATGATAAATGTTTCCTGTAGGCTGCTCGATTATTCTACTCGCTGAAAGAGTATCTCGAACAGGTCGGTTTTTGCAACTCACCAAGATGTTTTCGCAACATCCAAACCGGGTTGCGTGTCCTCAAGGCAGCAGATGCGGCGGTCCTCCGAGATGAAGGACCGCCACCCGTCCATTCGCGATCAGTGATCCGCATGCTCGTCCGCCGCGTCCGCTTCGTCATGCGCTGCATGATCGGCGCTGCGTTGATTATCGACCGGCATCTCGACCTCCTCGGTTCCGCAATCTCCGAAATCCAGCGTCACGGTTATGGATTGACCATCCTCCAGCGGCGCTTTCAGACCCATCATCATCACGTGATCGCCCCCGCGCTGCAAAAGATGTTCGCCTTCGGCGGGGATCGTGATGCCGCCCTCGACCGGCTGCATCTTCATGATCCCGTCGACTTCCTTGTTGGTGTGCAGTTCCACCCGGTCAGCCGCATCCGAAGCAACATCCTGCAACGTGCAATCGACCTTGCGGTGGTTTTCCAACAGCATGAACGCGGCCCCCGATTTCGGGTTCGCGCCGCGCGCATAGGCTTCCTTGATGGCCATACCGTCATGGGCGAAAGCGGCAAAGGGCAACAACACCGCAGCCGCGGCAAAAACAACAGTCTTCATATCACATATCCTCTTTGGATTTGGCAGTTCGATCAAACGGTGAACGGCCTTGCCGGAGGATCGCGCGCAGTCGCAGTCGGCGTGAGCCAAGAGATAGCCCGCGCAGCTTCAATCCGCGATATAAAGCGGCGTTGATCGGGTTCGCGCAGAATGGAAACATCCGACATGGCAGGCGCGATCAGCAGTGACAATGCCATGTCGGGGCAGATATGCGCCTTCGCCTTTCCCGGAGCGCCCGGAACATGGCGAATCACAACGCCTTCCCCGGTGCAGATCACCACCTGCCCATCGCTCTGCACGGTGCCGCGCGCAATGCCCAGACCGACGCCGGTCAACGTCAGGCAAAGGATCAGGACAAGGCGCAGGAGAAATTGCATGAACGCCAATCTAACCTATCAAAGCGTTTCCGACAGCAGCCAATCTGTCGCAGCCTCGGTGGTTCCGACCGTTTCCCATGTGATGACCGGCAAGTCATAGGGATGCATCTCCTCGATCAACTTGACCAGAGAGGGGCCCAAGGCCTCGGTTGTCTTGAATGTCAATTGCAGTTCGGTTTCTTCGTCCACATCGCCTTGCCAGTGAAACAGGCTGACGACTCCCGGCAGAATATTGACACAGGCGGCAAGGCGCTGCCGCAAGGCCTCGCGCGCCAAGTGTTTGGCCGAATCCAGGTTCGGGCAGGTGGTCGTGACATGCAGCATCATGGGCACTCCCTTTTCGGGATTCAGACTACAACTGCCCCATCGTCACGCACAAATGCAAAAGCCCCGCCAAAGCGGGGCCAAGCGTTGCATCGGGACAGTCCCGATCAGGCTTGCAGTTCAGCCGGGCCGTCGTTCTTGGCGATCTCGCGCTTGATCTTGAGAGCGCGGGCCGACAGCTCGGCATCCTTCGCCTTGGCCAGAAACTCGTCCAGGCCACCGCGGTGATCGACCGAGCGCAAGGCGGCGGCCGAAATGCGCAGCGAATAGCTGCGGCCCATCTTTTCAGACGTCAACGTGACCTCGTTGAGGTTCGGCAGGAACCGGCGCCGGGTCCTGTTGTTGGCGTGGCTGACATTGTTACCGGTCATCGGGCCTTTGCCGGTCAGTTCGCAGACGCGCGACATGGTGTTTATCCTTCGTCTCAGCTTTAACGGGCGTCACCGGCAGGTAGGTTCAGCCCAATGTGAAAGGGCGCAGCAAAGCGGCGCCCGGAATTCCGTTCGCGGGTGACTATAGCGGGCAACGCCCCGCGTCAAGCCCTTTGCCCAAGCTGTTCCGATGCCGCCTGCGCCAGCGATGCCATCGCATCACGCCACGGGAAAGGCCCGAAACTGACCCGCGCCACCTTCAAACCGGCCAGTTCGGCGATGGACGGGGCAGCAGGCGAGGCCATGATATTCACGGGCAGTGAGCAATTTTCGCACAAATCCCTGATCAATGCCGGTTCCGTCAGCCCCGGAGCGAAAAAGCCATCCGCTCCTGCCTCTGCATAGATGGCCGCACGTTCATGGGCCTCGGGCAACAGGGCCGCATGAGTATCGGGCGGGTTCTGTAGGAACAGATCGGTCCGGGCATTGATGAACAGCGCGGTCCGCGCGCGAATGGCGGCGATTCGCTCGGCATGTTCGGCGGCGGGGCGGATGCCGCTTTCCGGCGGTATTCCATCCTCCAGGTTGATCCCGGCAACGCCCAGATCCTCCAGGCGCGCGGCGTTGTCGGCAATTTCACCAGGCGTTTCGCCATAGCCCGCCTCGAAATCCACGCTAAGCGGTAGATCCGACACTGCCCGGATACGCGCCACGACATGCAGCAATGTATCGAGTGGCACGGCCTCGCCATCGGGATAGCCAAGCGCCCCGGCGACCGAGGCGCTTCCCGTCGCCAGGGCCTTCGCCCCGGCACGCGCCACGGCCTCGGCCGATCCAGCATCCCAGATATTGTATAGAACCAGTGGGTTACCGGATTGGTGCAAGAAATGGAAAGTTTTTTCAGTGGGCATAAGCTCTCTCTGTCTCAATAAGTTTTTCCTTGCGCCACAACCCGCCGGCATAGCCTGTCAGGCTACCATCCGCGCCGATGACCCGATGGCAGGGAACGACCAGCGCGATGCGGTTGGTGGCATTGGCACGGGCGACGGCGCGGGTCGCGGTGGGCTGACCGATCTCATTCGCCAGCTGGGCATAGCTGCGCGTCTCACCCGCCGGTATCTCGCGCAACTGCTTCCAGACGCGGCGCTGGAACTCGGTCCCGTGCATATGGACCGGCACGGAAAAGCGAGGACTGCGTCCATCGAAATAGGCATTCAGTTCCGCCTCGACCCTGTCGGTCACATGGCTGCGGCCCAGGCCGATCCGCCCGCCGACAAGGCCCGACAGCTTGCGTAACCCTTCGGGCAGCGCCTTGCGGTCGATGAACTCCAGTAGATGCAGCGCCTCGTCATCGGCGATCGCGATCATCCCGCCAAGCGGCGTATCGATCCAGTCGGCACGCAGATCGGCAGCTCCACGCCAGACATGCGGCGGATGGCCGAAAAGCCGCGCGAAGGCATTCCTAAACCCCGAGGCCGAATCGAATCCGGCATCCAGTTGCGCATCGATCATTGCCGCTCCCTCCGTCAATGTCCTCATCCCTCCCCGCAAACGTGTCGCGCGCGCCATTTGCAGGAAACTCTGGCCGAAATGGCGGCGAAAGGCGCGCCGGACGGTCGAGGGATCGAGCCCCATATCCGTCAGGTCGCTTTCGGACCAACGCCGCGACGGATCTTCGCGCAGCAATGCCATCAGCCGGGAAACGATCTTGTCCCCTTCCGCAGTGGGCCCGGTGGGGAAACAGCGGCGGCAGGGCCTGAAACCGGCGGCCTGCGCATCCGCCGGATGAGCGAACCACTGGCAATTCTCGGGCCGCGGTTTCCGGGCGGGACAGGTCAACCGGCAGAAGATACCGGTCGTCGTGACCGCAACATAGGCGCGCCCCTCATAAGCGGGATCGCGGGCCAGCAACGCAGCATAAAGCGTTTCGGGTTCGGGTAGATCGAGCATGGCGATATCCTTCCTCATGCCCTGTTTCTAACCGATTCGCGCGCCCAATGGGGTGCAAAATCGGGCGTTTATTTCACAATCGGGTTCAACCCAACATGCCTTTCAATCGGTCCAGCATCCGTGCCGCCGCAGCCCCCGGTGCCCTATCACCAGCCGCAACTTCGTCCCCCAACTGCTGTAATTCGGCCTTTACCTCCGGCTCGTCCAGCCGCGCCAGCAATCCTGCCCGCAGTTCCGCCATGAACCAATGCCGCGCCTGTGCGGCCCGGTTCGCGTCGAAATGCCCATGTTCGCGACGCCAATCGGCCAGCGCCCGCATCTCGCCCCAGGCCTCTTCCAGCCCGGTTCCGCTGGCAGCCGACACTGCCAAAGCCTTGGGAAAGCTCTCGGGATCCTGCGGCCGTTTGCGCAATAACCGCAATGCCCCAGAATAATCCGAGACGGTGCGCCGGGCAGTCGTCAACAGATCACCATCGGCCTTGTTCACGAGGATCAGGTCGGCCATCTCCATGATGCCGCGCTTGACCCCCTGCAACTCGTCCCCGCCCGCCGGGGCCAGCAGCAGCGTGAACAGGTCCGACATCTCGGCCACCAGCGTCTCGGACTGGCCGACGCCGACCGTCTCGATCAGGATCACGTCATAGCCTGCCGCCTCGCACAGCCGGATCGTCTCACGCGTGCGGCGCGCCACGCCGCCAAGCTGGGCGTTGGACGGGGTCGGACGAATGAAGGCCATCGGGTTGCGCGAGAGGGTTTCCATCCGGGTCTTGTCGCCCAGGATCGACCCTCCGGAGCGGGCCGAGGACGGATCGACGGCCAGCACGGCGACCTTGAGGCCCTGTTCGGTCAGCATCGTGCCGAACGCCTCGATGAAGGTCGATTTGCCGACCCCCGGTGTGCCCGACAAGCCGATGCGCAGCGCCTGGCGAGGAGGCAATAGCGACAAGAGCGAGATGGCCCGTTCGCGATGATCGGCCCGTGTCGATTCGATCAGCGTGATGGCGCGCGACAATGCGCGGCGATCACCCGAGGTCAGCTGTTCGAGCAGTTCGGTCATGCGGCCTCTTCGAAAGCGGGGGGCGGGCTGCCCCATCACCGCTGGTTCTTGAACCAGCCGTGAACTGACCGTCAACCCCCACGGAGGTATCGGCTGGCATTCGACCAAACTCACGGCCACGCCTAAGCCATTCATATTGCTATTAAGGTATGCGCCACTCGATGAGCGGCAGCAACGCGAAATTCCGAACCCCGCCCCCTATGAAACCCGCCTCAGTTCATGCAGGATCGAGCCCGTCCGACAGATTTGGCAGGAACAGGCCCTTGACCGCAGAAGAAACTCCCTTTCACGGCGCCAAGCTGCTGCTGATGTCAGGCGAGCGGCTGCTCACCTGCCTGCGGGACGATTTCGATCATATCCCCTTCCCCGCCCATTGGGATCTGCCCGGAGGCGGCCGCGAGGGGGAAGAGGCACCCGTGGAATGCGCCCTGCGGGAATTGCACGAGGAATTCGGCATCGACATGCCGCCCAAGCGACTGATCGGACATGATTTTCCTTCTCACCAGAACCCCGGCACGCAATCCTGGCTGTTTCACGGCGAGCTGAGGCATGACGAGATCGCCGCAATCAAATTTGGTGATGAGGGGCAGGAATGGCGCATGATGCCGCTTGAAGAATTCCTTGGCCACCCATTCGCGGTGCCGCATTTCAAGGACTGGATCCGGCGGATCATCGAGCACCCGCGTGCCACCCCACAGCCGTCATGATCCGGCCTGCAACATGTTGCGCAACAGCAGCGTGCGTTGCATCGGCACAGCCGCTCAACGGTGAAGCGTTTTTCGCCAGAAAATGCTGGGAATCCGTCCGCACAGCCCGTACACAGGATGTGCACAGGGCGTACACAACCTGTACACAGGCAGCGTATGCTGCACCGCCGATGATGCCTGGCCCCGCCCCTTCTTCTTCATGCAAATATCCATCCGGGGCAGCGCAAAAGCGCTACTGGTTCGGATATTGCGCCTGCGGAGACGCCATCTCGGCCAGGATGGCCTGCGCGGCGGCCCGGGGATCGTCGGCCTTCCAGACGGGACGACCGACGACGATGTGATCCACCCCGGCGGCAATGGCGCTGGCCGGGGTTTCGACCCGTTTCTGATCTCCCAGATCGCTGCCCGCGGGGCGGACGCCCGGCGTGACGATCAGCTTCGAATCCGGCAGAGCGCGAATGGCCGCCGCCTCGCGGGGCGAGCAGATGATGCCATCGGCCCCGGCCTCGAAGGCGCGGGCGGCGCGCTCGACGGTGATTTCGTGCAGATCGCCGGGCCGGATCATGGCGGCGTCCAGGTCGGCACGCTCCAGCGAGGTCAGGATGGTGACGCCGAGGATTTTCAATCCGCTGCCCCCTGCCCCTTCCTTCGCGGCACGGATGACATTGGGATCGCCATGCACGGTCAGGAAATCGAGGTCGAACTGGGCAAGTCCGCGCACCGCCGCCTCGACGGTCGCGCCGATATCGAACAGCTTCATGTCAAGGAAGATGCGCTTGCCATGTTCCTGTTTCAGTTCATTCGCCAGCGCCAGCCCGCCACCCGTCAGCATCCCCAGCCCGATCTTGTAGAAACTGACAGAGTCGCCCAGTTTTCCGGCCAGTTCCAGCCCCGCCACCGCGTTCGGCACATCCATCGCCACGATCAGCCGGTCATCCATCTGTATCCCCTTTTGCCGCGAAATCGCGGTGTTATGGCACAGGTTTTCGCGGCTTGAAAGCGGCGCGAAACATCCCATCTGTTACCCGAAGACCCGAACCGGGGCGTGCCTGACAGGGCGTCTGCCAACTCGGGGGCTAACAAAAGGAGAAACTGCCGATGGACATGGAAAAGTTCACGGAACGGTCGCGTGGTTTCCTGCAAGCCGCCCAGACCATTGCGATCCGCGAGGAAAATCAGCGGGTCGTTCCCGAACATTTGCTGAAAGCATTGATGGATGACGACCAAGGGCTGGCGTCCAACCTGATCAACCGTGCTGGTGGAGAGGCCAAGCGCGTGGCCGAGGCCGTGGATCAGGCGGTTGCCAAGCTGCCCAGGGTTTCGGGTGCGGATGGGCAGGTCTATGTGGACCCCTCCATGGTCCGCGTGCTGGACGAGGCCGAGAAGATCGCGAAAAAGGCGGGCGACAGTTTCGTGCCGGCGGAGCGCATCCTGATGGCTCTGGCGGTGGTGAATACCCGCGCCAAGGACGCGCTGGAGGCCGGCGCGGTGACGGCGCAAAAGCTAAATTCGGCGATCAATGACCTGCGCAAGGGGCGCACCGCGGACTCGGCCTCGGCCGAGGATGGTTACGAGGCGCTCAAGAAATATGCGCGCGACCTGACCGAGGCCGCCGAACAGGGCAAGATCGACCCGATCATCGGCCGTGACGAGGAAATTCGTCGCGCCATGCAGGTGCTGAGCCGCCGGACCAAGAACAACCCGGTGCTGATCGGCGAGCCTGGTGTCGGCAAGACCGCCATCGCCGAGGGGCTGGCGCTGCGGATCATCGATGGCGATGTGCCGGAATCCCTGCGCGACAAGCGGCTGATGGCGCTGGACATGGGCGCGCTGATCGCGGGCAGCAAGTATCGCGGCGAGTTCGAGGAGCGGTTGAAATCGATCCTGAAAGAGATCGAGGCCGCCGCGGGCGAGATCGTGCTGTTCATCGACGAGCTGCATACGCTGGTCGGCGCCGGCAAGACCGATGGCGCCATGGATGCGGCCAACCTGATCAAGCCCGCCCTTGCGCGGGGTGAGTTGCACTGCGTAGGTGCCACGACGCTGGACGAATACCGCAAGTATATCGAGAAGGACGCCGCCCTTGCCCGCCGCTTCCAGCCGGTGATGGTCGAGGAGCCGACCGTCGAGGATACGATCAGCATCCTGCGCGGCATCAAGGAGAAATACGAACTTCACCACGGCGTGCGGATCTCGGACGCGGCACTGGTCGCGGCGGCGCAGCTGTCGAATCGCTATATCACCGACCGTTTCCTGCCGGACAAGGCCATCGACCTGGTGGACGAGGCCGCCAGCCGGTTGCGGATGGAGGTGGACAGCAAGCCCGAGGAACTCGATGCGCTGGATCGGCAGATCCTGCAGATGCAGATCGAGGCCGAGGCGCTGAAGAAAGAAGAAGACAGCGCCTCCCGCGATCGGCTGGAGCGGCTGGAAAAGGAGTTGTCGAACCTGCAGGAGCGCAGCGCCGAGATGACCGCCCGCTGGCAGGCCGAGCGTGACAAGCTGGAAGGCGCGCGGGGGCTGAAGGAACAGCTTGACCGCGCCCGGGCCGAGCTGGACCAAGCCAAGCGCGAGGGCAACCTCGCCCGCGCGGGCGAGTTGTCCTATGGCATCATTCCGGGGCTCGAGAAGCAATTGTCCGAGTCCGAGACGCAAGAAGCCAACGGCCCGATGGTCGAAGAGGCCGTCCTTCCCGAGCAGATCGCCGGGGTAGTCGAGCGCTGGACCGGAATCCCGACGGCAAGGATGCTGGAAGGCGAGCGCGAGAAGCTGCTGAAGATGGAAGACGTGCTGACCGGTCGTGTGATCGGGCAATCCGAGGCGGTGATCGCGGTATCCAACGCGGTGCGCCGGGCGCGAACCGGGCTGAATGACGAGAACCGGCCGCTTGGCAGCTTCCTGTTCCTCGGCCCGACCGGCGTCGGCAAGACCGAACTGACCAAGGCGCTGGCCGATTACCTGTTCGACGACGACCAGGCGATGGTCCGCATCGACATGTCGGAATTCATGGAGAAACATTCCGTGGCAAGACTGATCGGCGCGCCTCCGGGCTATGTCGGCTATGACGAGGGCGGCGTGCTGACCGAAGCGGTGCGGCGCAGGCCCTATCAGGTGATCCTGTTCGACGAGGTCGAAAAAGCGCATCCCGATGTCTTCAACGTGCTGTTGCAGGTGCTGGATGACGGCAAGCTGACCGACGGCCAGGGCCGGACGGTGGATTTCAAGCAGACGCTGATCATCCTGACCTCCAACCTTGGTTCGCAGGCGCTGTCGACACTGCCCGAAGAGGCGGACTCGAGCGATGCGCGGGCGCAGGTGATGGACGCGGTGCGGGTGCATTTCCGCCCCGAGTTCCTGAACCGGCTGGACGAGATCATCATCTTCCGCCGTCTGACGCGCGAGAACATGGATGGCATCGTCAAGATCCAGCTTCAGAGGCTCGACGAGAGACTTGCCGGGCGCAAGATCTCGCTGGACCTGAACGAGGACGCCCGCAAATGGCTGGCCGATCAGGGCTATGACCCGGTCTTCGGCGCACGCCCGCTCAAGCGGGTGATCCAGCGCGCGCTGCAGGACCCGCTGGCCGAATTGCTGCTGTCAGGCGAAGTGCAGGACGGTCAGACCGTGCATGTGGGCGCAGGCGAAGACGGATTGCTGGTCGGCAGCCGCGTCGGACAGGCCGGGCAGAAGCTGGGCGCGATCGGCGAAGGGCCGAAACCGGACGCGACACTGCATTGAGGCGGTGTCGGCTTGGCGGAAACGGTCGTCTACAGGTTCCGTGGCCGCCGGGGGGCATCCGCCCCCCAATCCCCTGCGGGGATTTCCCCCCGAGGATATTGCAATGAAGAAGAAGGGCCCCGGTTACCGGGGCCTTTTCAACTTGCGCGAAAGCGAGGTGATCAGAATTCCCGCCTGATCCCGATATCGATGGTCGCGACCGAAAGATCCGCTCCGACGCTATTGTCGTATATCCCTTGCTTCTGCCCGGTCCGGATCGCCGACAAGCGCGTGTCTCCTCTCTCCCGGAAGAATTTCTGGTAACCGGCGCCGACATGCAGCCACATCTGGTTTTCCAGTTGACGCTCTGCAGCAAGCCCGATCTGAAAGAATGGTGAGGAGGAAAATCTTTCGTCGAAACGTATATTCCGCAACCAATGGTGATCGACAGCTTTCGGATTGACGCTCAGACCGGCCCGGAGCAGGCCCGACAATCGCCAATCTCCTTGTTCCCGTATCATCTCGGCACCGACGAAAACGGTTCTGCGCTGCTGCTTGTAGCTGACACCGACCTCTCCATCGGGAAAACTCCCGCGCGCATCGCGGAAATTGTTGTCCGAATAGATGTAGCGACCGCCCCGGGCATGCCACTCGATCCAGGTATATTTCAATCCGCCATGCAGATTGACCTGCGTGGCCTCATTCAGGTCGAAATCGCGCCCAACCGCCAGCTCAAGATCGAAATAATGATCGAGCTGGCTATCCGGATGCTGTGAACGATCAGTCCATTGGTGATCGCTGGTGCCCTTGGCAAAGGGAGCCAGCCAATCGTAATCGGTCATATCGCCACGGCCATTCACACCGAACATCGCCTGGCCGCTCAGGGCCCAGGCATTGCCGAGGTCAAATCGCGTGCTCAATGTCGCGACCAGGGTGCTCGCCTCCCAGATCAGGTGGCTGAGACGCTCATCCCCTGCCCCCCTGTAAACCAACTCATTCGCGGTTATTCGCCCGTAGCCGAGCGTTGCCTGGAATTCGTGGCTCATGCCTCGTCCTGTCAGCCGATCCTCGCCCTCGGCCAATACTGGGGTTGCAGCGAAGGCGAACAGGGCGATGACGAGCATGTAACGAAAATGTCGCAAGGTAAACTCCTCTTCAGCCCCCGGTCGCCAAGACCGGCTGGTGATGCCGTAGTTGATCGGCAACCACTGGCAGCATGTGCCGCGATTCATCGAAAACACGGCGGCTTGCAGGTTCTGCTTCCCTTGATACCGCGCCTCGATTCAGGAGTCACTTTCTAGCAGGCATCCCTTGATGAAACCTTGCCCGAACCGTGATCCTTTCAGTCCTTGGGCAGCGCTGTCAGGAATTCCTTGACCACCAGCGCCGAATTCTCCGAGGCCAGCGACATGAAGACATCCATCTCGTTCGCCCCCTCGCCGCCGCCAGCCAGGTCGGAAAGCGAACGGAAGGCGATAAAGGGGGTCTGGTTCGCCCACGCGACTTGCGCGACGGCAGCGGATTCCATGTCGACGACCCGCGCCTCGAACGTATCGAAGATCCATTCGCGCAGCCCGGCATTGTCCACGAAGGCCGAACCCGACACGCCATTGCCGCCGACACGGATTTGCGGCGCCTGTTCAAGGCAGGCGTTGTCGCTGTTGCATTCGGCCAGGCCGATCCTTTCCGCAACGGTTTTTGCGGCGTCCAGAAGTTCGGGGTCGCTTTCGAACCAGAAGCGCGTTTCGGGCTCTCCGCGATCCGAGGCGACGGTCGTTTCGCGCGTGAAGATCATGCCGTAATTCGGGAAGGGAGATTCCAGGAAGGGCGGGATGGAGAAACCGTCATCGATCTCGCGCGCCATGACCGACTCGAGATACTGGCCCCATTGATCGGCCACCACGACATCGCCGATATTCAGCGACGGATCGACGCCGCCCGCGATGCCGGAGAAGACGATGGCGTCGATGTCGAAACGATCAAGCGCCAGTTGCGTGGTCATGGCTGCGTTGACCATGGACACGCCCGAAAGGAACAGCACCACGTCCTGCCCGCCCAGCTTGCCCGTCACGAATTCGCTGCCATTGATCACCTGCGTTTCCGCCCCTTCCAGGTCGGCCTGCAGGCTGACCCATTCCGGCGGAAAGGCCGAGATGACGGCAATGCGGGAAGTCTCGGCGGCGACCGGCAGGGCGGAGGCGGCGAGAAAGGCAAGGCTGAGGCGGAGGGACATGGGATGGCTCCTTCATGATGAACGGGTCTTCTGCAGGGCTAGACCGGTTATGCCCGATTTTCCAGCCGGAAGCCTGCGGTCAGTGTCGCCGCGTCACGGCTTGCATGATCCCGAAGCTCGCGTCATCGTTGCATAAATTGCAAGGAGGACCCCCATGCTGCCGCCCATTCTGCAGAATCTGCGCATTCCCGTCGTGGCATCGCCGATGTTCATCGTCTCGAATCCCGATCTGGTCATCGCGCAATGCAAGGCCGGGATCGTCGGCAGCTTTCCGGCGCTGAACGCGCGCGAAAAGGATGGCGAAGAGGTGCAGCTCGAAGCATGGCTGACCCGGATCACCGAGGAACTCGACCGCCACAACCAGGCCAATCCCGACCGTCCGGCGGCGCCCTTCGCGGTCAACCAGATCGTGCATCGCAGCAATGCCCGGCTGGAGCGGGATATCGAGATCTGTCACCGGCACAAGGTGCCGATCTGGATCACCTCGCTCGGCGCGCGCCCCGAGGTGAACGCGGCCGCCCATGATTGCGGTGGGATCGCGTTGCATGACATCATCAACAACAAATTCGCCCGGAAGGCTATCGAGAAGGGCGCGGATGGGCTGATCGCCGTTGCGGCGGGCGCGGGCGGCCATGCCGGGCCGCAATCGCCCTTTGCGCTGGTGCAGGAGATCCGGGACTGGTTCGACGGGCCGCTGCTGCTGTCCGGCGCGATCGCGACCGGGCGTGCGGTTCTGGCAGCAAAGGCGATGGGCGCTGATCTGGCCTATATCGGCAGCCCCTTCATCGCCACCGAAGAAGCGAGCGCACCATCCGACTACAAGCGGATGATCTGCGACAGCGGGGCGATGGATATCGTCACCTCGTCGCTGTTCACCGGCGTTTCGGGCAATTACTTG
This sequence comes from Paracoccus saliphilus, assembly GCF_028553805.1. Lineage (NCBI taxonomy): Bacteria > Pseudomonadati > Pseudomonadota > Alphaproteobacteria > Rhodobacterales > Paracoccaceae > Paracoccus > Paracoccus saliphilus. Next base: position 3,432,756 of record NZ_CP067140.1, read on the forward strand.
GCGCCATCGATCCGCAATGCCGGTCTGGATCCGGACGACCTGGAACATGCCGACGCCTCGTCGATGAATTTCAGCGAGGGCTCAAGCAAGCCCAAGGCATGGAGCCAGATCTGGGGATCGGGACAGGGCATCGGCGCTGTGCACGAGATCCTGCCTGCCGCAGAACGTATCGAGCGGCTGGCAAGGGAATATGCCGAGGCGAAAGAGGAATTGGCGAAGGCCTGATCCCAACATAAAATTCCCGCCCAATCCTAAGGATATGGGCGGGGCGGAACTATTGAGTTACTTTTTTTCGCCTATAACGACGATTTCTTGGAAGTTCTTTTGGAAGGCCTTCTCGCTGGCGAAACTTGCTCGATGAGCATTTTCTCCAGTAACGACAAGTGCATCCGCGTCAGGACCGGCGAAACCGCCGTCTCCGGGCATGTCGACCTTGACCATCGTGCCAGCAATATTAACTTCGCCGGTGAACCGGCCTTCAGTCAAATTGTCCGCGATCTTGCCGTCGTAAGATATTTTGCCCGGCTTGGCGGCATTCTTCCGATACGCCCTGAAATCCGTGATGTCACCGGTCAGTTTGCCTTCGCCGAAATTAGCGGTCAAGCGCGCCTGCCCCAACCGGTTCGGCTTGTATTCCACGACTCTGTGGGTCACCCCGTCAATAACTTCCTTGGTGTCGCTTACAACGACACCGTCACCAACCGAGAAAGACGCCACCCCGGCATATGTCGCCGTGCCCGAGCTTGGCATGTTCTTGATCGGAGTTGCGGGGACTACCATGTCATTTTCGTCCTCGTCCAGCTTGTGCTTTTCGATCAAAGCAATCCCGCTGTCGTACAGCTCGTTATAGCTTAAGTTCTGCTTTGGGGTGTTCATAACCCCGCCGCTGCCGCCGCAGCCAGTCAAAATTGCCGAGGCCGCGATAGCGCTCAGCGCTGTCAGATAAATTTTCATCTAGAACTCCGCGCACCATATACCAAACCGATAGGCTGAATACGCGTTCATGCCTGCCTTATCAATCCCACCAACCCGAATAAAATAAGGCGATTCGATCAACGGGCAATACGATTGCCGGGTCTGGCCAGATTTGCCATCGCGGCATAGTTATAGAACGGCCTTGGCGGCCACCGGTTTCGTCACCATATAGGGTCGCGAACGGATCGATCCACGGAGACATCGAATGGCCTATGCCAAGTCGCAGGACGCCCTCGCCCGGTTGACGCCGGAGCAATATCGCGTCACGCAGGAAAACGGCACGGAGCGTGCCTTTACCGGCGAATACGATCATCATTTCGAGCCGGGCATCTATGTCGATATCGTCTCGGGAGAGCCGCTCTTCGTCAGCGCGGCAAAGTATAATTCCGGCTGCGGCTGGCCGGCTTTCAGCAAGCCGATCGACGGGAACGTGACCGAACACCAGGACGGCTCGTTCGGGATGGTTCGCACCGAGGTCCGCTCGAAACATGGCGACAGCCATCTTGGGCATGTGTTCCCGGATGGTCCGCCCGAGGCAGGGGGGCTGCGCTACTGCATCAACTCGGCCTCTCTGCGCTTCGTGCCGAAGGACCGGATGGAGGCCGAAGGCTATGGCGAGTATCTTGACCAGATAGAGGAGGCTTGAATGACCGAACGCGCTGTATTGGCCGGTGGCTGCTTCTGGGGGATGCAGGATCTGATCCGCCGCCTGCCCGGCGTCATCTCGACGCAGGTGGGATATACCGGCGGGGATGTCCCGAACGCCACCTATCGCGATCACGGCACCCATGCCGAGGGGATCGAGATCACCTTCGATCCGGGCATGATCAGCTATCGCCAGCTATTGGAGTTCTTCTTCCAGATCCATGATCCGACCACGCCGAACCGGCAGGGCAACGATATCGGACCCAGCTATCGTTCGGCGATCTACTATGTGAACGAGGATCAGAAGCAGGAGGCACTGGATACCATCGCCGATGTCGAGGCGTCCGGGCTATGGCCGGGCAAGGTGGTGACCGAGGTGGAACCGGTGGGCGATTTCTGGAAAGCCGAGCCCGAGCACCAGGACTATCTAGAACGCTTCCCGACCGGCTATACCTGCCATTTCCCGCGCCCGGACTGGGTGCTGCCGAGACGCTCGGCGGCCGAATAGGCGGCATGCATGGCGAGCGCCCCGGAGGTTCTGCCTTCGGGGCGTTTTTCATGGCAAGCCCGCAATCCATGCCGGGCGGAAACACGCCATGGACCGGGAGGCAGGGTGGCACGGGACGGGACCGATGCAGGACCGTAGTGACAAATTCTGGAAGGCGGTTACGCTGAGCCACGTCCTGCGAGTTGAAGGAAAGACATCATGCCATTCGAATCCACCATTTCCGCCGTCCCCACCGTCCTTGCCGAGAACGACCGCTCGAAGATTACCCGTTGGGATTTCGAACCGGGTGCCACGACCGGCTGGCACGAACATGAAATGGACTATGCCGTGGTGATCCTGACGGATTCGACGATGGCCTACGAGGCGGATGGCGAGGTCACCGAGAAGCAGGTGAAACCCGGTGACAGTTACCTTCGCCCCAAAGGTGTGCAGCACGACGTCAAGAACGCCGGCCCCGGCCCTCTGTCATTCATCGAGATCGAGACGAAACCGTAAGGCGATCTGCCGGCTGTTCCCGGTCACGCCCGTGGGTGGAACCGACGCGATTTCCGGCCGACCGGAGGCGCGTCAGTTCTTTGCTTCGGCAGGCGGGCGCACGCCGAACACCGCGCAATACAGAGCCGGCACGAAAACCAGCGTCACCAGCGTCCCGGCAATGATCCCGCCCATCATCGCGAAGGCCATCGGCCCCCAGAACACCTGCCGCGCGATCGGGATCAGCGCCAGCGAGGCCGCCGCCGCGGTCAGCAGGATCGGGCGTGCCCGGCTGTCCGAGGCCTCGAACACGGCATCCCATTTCGAGCGCCCCTTGGACAGCAGCACCTCGATCTCGTGCACGAGGATGATCGAGTTGCGGATCAGGATACCGATCAGCGCGAGAATCCCCAGGATCGCCACGAAACCCATCGGCACCCCGAAGGGCACCAGCACGGCGACCACACCGATCAGCCCCATCGGCGCGGCAGCAAAAACGATCAGCGACAATCGGACGCTCTGCATCTGCGCCATCACCAGGATCGCCATGATCAGCAGCATCACTGGCACCACCGCGGCGATGGGGGCCTGGCTTTCCGCCGATGTCTCGACAGAACCGCCAACGACGATGCTGACCGCCTCGGGCAGTTCATTCTCATAGTCTGTTACCGCACCCTCCAGCGCCTGAACCAGTGTCGCCGGTTGCGTATCGCCATCGATGGCAGCCTTGACGGTCACGGTGGGCAGGCCGTCACGCTGCATGATCAGCGGCTGCTCGGTGTCATATTCAAGGCTGGCGAGCGACATCAGCGGAATATTCCCCGCCGCCCCCGTCGTCAGCTGCAGGTTGCGGATCGAATCCAGCGATTGCCGATCGGCATCCACGCCCCGCGCCACGACATCGATCAGGAAGATATCGTCGCGCAGCTGCGTAACGGTCTTGCCCGAGAACACCGCCGACAGCGCGTCCGAGATATCCTGACCGGACACCCCGACCTGACGGGCCTGATCCTGATCGACCTCAAGCCGGATGACGCGGGCGGGCTCGTTCCAGTCGAGCGCGATATCGCGCAGGCGCGGCTCGGTGGCCAGAACGGCGGCCAGCCCCCTTGCCGCGTCGCGGGCCTGGTCCAGGTCAGGAGAGCTGACGCGATACTGCACCGGCTTGCCGACCGGCGGGCCAATCTCGAGATTCTTCACGTAGAGATCGACACCCGGAAACTCGGTCGCCGCCAGATCGTTGAGCATCGCCTTGACCCGGTCGCGCGCGGCCACATCCGGCGTCTGGATCACGATCTGGCCCATATGTGGCCCCGGTGTCGGCACATCCATCGACAGGATGAAACGCGGCGCGCCCCTGCCGACATAAGATGTCCAGAACAGCACGTCATCGCTTTCGGCCAGATAGGCTTCGAGCCGGTCCATATCGGCGCGGGTCTTGGCGATGGAGGCGTTCTGACGTTCCCCGACATCGACGATCACCTCGGTGCGGTCGGAATCGGGGAAGAATTGCTGCTCGACAAAGCGCATGCCCCAGACCGATCCCGCAAAGATCAGCAGGGTGACGGCGATGGTCACCCATTTGAAGCGCATGCCTGCGCGCAGCAGGCGATGGAAGGCAAGGCGAAGACGTCCGGCCTTGTGTTCATGATGCGCCAGGTTCTCCTTGAGAAAGGTCACCCCCAAGAGAGGTGCGAACAGCACCGCCACGATCCACGAGATCAGCAGCGACACTGCGATCACCACGAAAAGCGAGAAGGTGAACTCGCCCGCCGCCGAGTTGTTCAGCCCGATGGGGATGAAGCCCGCCACCGTGACCAGCGTGCCGGTCAGCATCGGGAAGGCGATGGAGGTCCAGGCATAGCTGGCCGCGCTGGACAGGGACTCGCCGATCTCCAGCCGCGAGATCATCGTCTCGATGGCGATCATCGCGTCGTCCACCAAGAGCCCGAGCGCGATGATCAGCGCACCGAGGGAAATCCGCTGCAAGGTGATGCCATAGAGATCAAGGATGACGAAGGTGATCGCCAGCACCAGCGGAATGGTCAGCGTCACCACGAAGCCCGCCCGGAAGCCAAGGCTGATGAAGCTGACGATCAACACGATGATCACCGCCTCGGCCAGTGCCTGAACGAAATGGCCCACCGCATCCTCAACGACATGCGGCTGATCGGCGGTCTTGGCCATCTCTATCCCGATGGGCAGATCGCGGGCGACGCCATCCATCAGTTCTTCCAGCTGCTCACCGAATTCCAGGATGTTCTCGCCCTCGCGCATCCCGATCTGCAACCCGATGGCCTGCTGGCCGTTATAGCGAAACAGGGTGTCCGGCGGGTCCTCGTAGCCGCGCGTGATGGTGGCGACATCGCCCAGGTTGAAGAACCTCTCGCCGACGCGCAGGTTCACGGCGGCGATGGAGTCGGCATCGTCGAACTGGCCGCCGACGCGGACCAGCACGCGCTCTGGCCCGTCCTGCACAACGCCGGACGGAGCAATCGCGTTCTGCGTGGCCAGCGTCGCCATGACCTGTTGCTGGTTCAGCCCCAGGGCCGCCAGCCGCGCGGTCGAGAACTCCATGTAGATCCGTTCGTCCTGCACGCCCAGAAGCTCGGTCTTGCCGGCGGCGGGCAAGGCCGCGACCTGCTTGCGGATCGCCTCGACCCGGTCGCGCATCTCGCGCGGGGTGAAGCCGTCCGAGGTGAAGGCATAGATATTGCCATAGACATCGCCGAAATCGTCGTTGAACTGGAAGCCTTGGAATTCCTGCGGAAATTCCGGCCGGATATCGGACATCATCTGGCGGACGCGCTTCCACACCTCGGGCACATCCGGGCCGCGCGTCGTCGGCACCAATTCCACATAGACCACGGACTGCCCCGGAGTGGTGACCGAGCGGGTGTAGTCCAGTTCGTCCAGTTCTTCCAGCTTGGTTTCGATGCGGGTGGTGACCTGCTTGAGCGTATCCTCGATGCTGGCACCGGGCAGCGCGGCGCCGATCACCATCGTCTTGATGGTGAAATTCGGATCCTCCTCGCGGCCCAGATTGACATAGCTCAGCGCCCCCGCGAAGAGCGACAGGACCAACAGGAACCAGACGAAGCTGCGGTGATGGAGCGCCCAGTCCGACAGATTGAAACCCTTCACGGCTCGACCCTCCGTCCGACCGGTTGCCCGGGTTGCAATGAATTCACGCCACGGGCCACCACCTCGTCACCGATGAACAGGCCCTCTGACACCAGCACCCGTCCGCGATAGCTAGGCCCGGTGGTCACGCCAACCGCTTCGACCCTGGCATTGTCGCCTTCGCGTGAGACCCGCCAGACATGCGGCTGACCGTCGCGTTCGAACAATGCCGAATCCGGCAGGGTCAGCGCAGGCTCATCCGGCGCCCCCACACGCGCACGGATCAGCGTGCCCAAGCGGAAAGGCGCATCCGCCGGCAAGACCAGGTGCAATCGCCTTGTCCGCGTGGCGATATCGGCAAGCGGATCGATGCGGTCCAGGGGCGCGGTATAGGTCCGGTTTGGATCGGTGCGCTGCCAGATCGTGAAAACGGCATCCTTGGGTAACGCCGCCAGCGCCGATTCCGGCAGGTCGATGACAGCCTCGCGGGCGTCATCTGCCGAAAGCTGAAGGATCGGCGCACCGGCACTGACCACCGCCCCCTGTGCCTCGTATACGGCGCTGACGACCCCCGCGAAGGGCGCGGTCATCTTCGCGAAACCCTCGGCATCCTGTGCCTGCACCAGTTCGGACCGGGCCTGATCCGCTGCGGCCTGCGCCGCCGCCATGCCGCGCTGCGCCTGTTCCAGTTGCGCATCCGATGCCACGCCGCGCTCGGCCAATGCCTGCGTGCGTTCTAGCGTCGTGCGCGCGGTCGAAAGCTGCACCTCGGCAGAATCGACGGCGGCACTGGCCGCGCGGGTGGTCGCGGCCAGATCCTCGGTGGCCAGTTCCGCAAGAAGCTGCCCCTCTTCGACCCTGTCGCCCAGTTCGACATGACGGGAGATCATCCGGCCCAATGCCTGAAACGCCATCGTCACCTCGGTCTTCGAGGCGATCAGGCCAGGCACCGAGCGGGCGTCATCGCCGCGATCCTCGACGATCTCGGTCACGACCGGGCGTGGGGGCTCTTCCGTCGCGGCCTCGCCGCCAAAACCAAGCCAGCCGGGCAGTTCGAATCCCGCCGCGGGAAGGGCCGCCAACATCCCCGCAAAAGCCAAGGCCACGATCCGCTTCATGGCTGCACCTCTGCCGGTTCCACGACGCGCCCCGGATAGAGCAATTGCGATCCCGCGCCGATCACGACCTGCCCGGGCTCGATCCCGCCCGACAGGTAAACCTCGCCATCGGAGAAATGACTGATCTCGACAGGCGTCAGGCTGACCCGGTTTTCGTCGCCAAGGGTCCAGACCGCCGCGGTCTCGCCCTGCCGGGTCAGGGCGGTCCAGGGGATGACGATGCCGCTATCGCTGCGCACCCGCAGATGACCGCGCACGGCGGCGCCCAACAGGTCGATCCCCTCCGGGTTGCCCTCGATACTGGCGCGCAGCGTGACGGTCCCCGTGGCCGGATCGACCAGCGGCGCGATCTCGGTCACGACGCCGGTCATCTCCGGGGCATCGATATCGATCGGGGCCAGCCGCACCTCGGCGCCCATCGCATCGTCCAGCAACGGGTGATCGGGCGAGCGGAACACCGCCTCGAGCCCCTCGAGGCTGGCCAGGGAAACCACCGGTTGCGCCGCGCCGACGATCTGCCCCGGCGACATGTCCCGGCCCGTCACGACCGAAGCCTCAGGCGCGCGCAACACGGTGTCATCCAGCGCCCGCCGTGCCTGTTCCACGCCACTCTCGGCACGTTCGACTGCGCCCTGGGCCTCTGACAATGCCTGAACCGCCTGATCGCGGGCCGCCCGCGTGCCCACGCCGCGCTCCAACATTGCCGCTGCCCGCTCGCTTGCCTGCCGAGCTTGTTCTTGCGTGGCACGGGCAGAGGCGAGACTGGCCTCGGCCACTTTCAGCCCCTGTTCCTGCTGCACGGAATCCAGCCTTGCCAGCGGATCGCCCTTGCCGACGCGATCCCCCTCCTCGATCAGGACCTCGGTTACCCGCCCGCTCTGGCGAAAGCCCAGATCGACGCTGTCCTTGGCCTCCAACGTGCCGGAAAGCCGCAAGTTCAGCAGCAGGGGCTTTTCCTCTGCGGTGACGAATTCGACCCGCAGATCACCGGGCCCTGCCCAAACGGCCAGGGCCGACAGACCGACGAAGAAGACTGAGGCAAGATATCGCATGACCATCGCAGCTTCCGTTAACGTTGAATTCTTGCGTCAGGACTCTCCGGATGAGAAGCCCCATGCCGCTACGTCACATCGGCTTTTTCATGGAAATGCGGCTGATCCCAGCTTTCCTCGCGCAAAATCCGGGCAAGCGTATCGACCGCGCGCTGCACATCCTGCAAATCATTGTAAAGCGGCGCGAATCCAAAACGCAGCACATCCGGCGCCCGGAAATCCCCGATCACCCCTTCGGCGATCAGCGCCTGCATGACCGCGTAACCCTGCGGATGGCGGAAGCTGACCTGAGAGCCGCGCATGGCCGGATCACGGGGAGAATTCAGCGTGACACCCGGACAATCCGCCTCGACACCCGCGATGAAGGCCTCGGTCAGTTCGACCGAGCGCGCCCGCAGATCGGCCAGCTCCACCCCGTCCCAGGCATCCAGTGCCGCATCCAGCGCCGTCATGGCGATGACCGGAGGCGTGCCGACCCGCATCCGCTCGATCCCCGGCGCGGGTGTGTAGCCCAGATCAAAGGCGAAGGGCGCGGCATGGCCCATCCATCCCTGCAGGATCGGTTCCGCGGCATCGGCATGGCGCGGATGGGTCCAGATAAATGCCGGGGCGCCGGGTCCGCCATTGAGATATTTATAGGTGCAGCCCACCGCGAAATCGGCATCCGCCCCGATCAGGTCGACATCGACCGCGCCCGCCGAATGCGCCAGGTCCCAGACCGTCAGCGCCCCGGCCTCATGCGCGCGGGCGGTCAGCGCCTTCATGTCGTGGCGGCGGCCGGTGCGGTAATCGACCTCGGTGATCATCAGCACCGCCAGGTCTTCGTCAATCGCATCCGCGACCTCTTCCGGCGCGACCACCCGCAATTCCGCATCCACCGCCCGGGCCAGCCCTTCGGCCACGTAGAGATCCGAGGGAAAATTGCCGCTATCCGACAGGATCACCCGCCGCTCGGGCCGCAGGGCGCGCGCCGCGCTGACCGCCTGGAAGACCTTGATCGACAGCGTGTCGCCCATCACCACCTCGCCCGGTCCCGCGCCAATCAACCGGGCAATCCGGTCGCCGACGCTGCGCGGTTGCACATACCAGCCCGCCCGGTTCCAGCCGGTGATCAGCATCTCGGACCATTCCTCGGCCATCATCCGCGAAACGCGTTCTTTCGCGGCAACTGGCATCGGGCCAAGGGAGTTTCCGTCCAGATAGGTCAACCCCTCGGGCAGATGAAATGCTTGCCGGGTCTTGGTGAAATCGGTCATACAGTTCCCCTTGTTCGACATGCCTGTTAACGAATTCACCACTCACTTCGAGAGTGACGTTAACAGCGGAATCGCCGCGCCGGAAGAGGAGGTTACACCCCATGTTGTACCAGGTCACGGATTGGGACGATGCCTATGCCAATGGTCTCCATATTCCCCGAGGCGACGATTTCCCGGCGCAATGGGAGGCCGCCGCCACCACGTTCCGGGCCACCGCCCGACGGGAAGATCTGGGCCGTGGCGATCTGTTCCTGCCGGATACCACGCCAAAGGGGTTGGCCGTATTCATTCATGGCGGTTTCTGGATGAAAACCTCGCCCGCGACATGGTCGCATCTGGCGGCGGGACCACTGGCGCAGGGCTGGGCGGTGGCGATGCCAGCCTATACGCTGGCCCCGAAGGCACGGATCTCGCAGATGACCCGCGAAATCGCCGCGGCGATCAGTTTGGCCGCCGAACGCATTCCGGGACCGCTGGCGATCACCGGGCATTCCGCCGGAGGGCATCTGGCGGCGCGGATGATCTGCGATGACAGCACCCTGCCCGATACGGTCGCGGCGCGGGTGGCTTGCTGCCTGCCGATCTCGCCGCTCTCCGATCTGCGGCCAATGATGCGGACCGCGATGAATGACACGCTGGCAATTGACGGCGCGGAAGCCGCTGCCGAAAGCCCAGCCTTGCTGACACCGCGCCCGGATATCCCCGTCACCGCATGGGTCGGCGCGATGGAGCGACCGGAATTCATCCGACAGGCGCGCCTGCTGGCCGATATCTGGGCCGGTCTGGGGGCCGCGACCGACTGCGTGATCGAGCCCGGCCTCCATCACTTCGATATCATCGACGCGCTGACCCGCCCCGACAGCCCTCTGACCCGGACCTTGCTGGCCTGATCAGCCGCTGAAGGTCTCTGGGTCCGGCCCGGTCCGATTGTCATGATCGAGCGCATCAATGGCGGCGATATCCGCATCACTCAGCCGCAATTCCAGCGCGGCGAGATTCCGTTTCTGACGCTCGGGATTCTGCGATTTCGGGATCACCGAAAGCCCATGCGCCAGGTGCCATGCAATGATGACCTGCGCCGGGTCCACACCCAGCCTCGCCGCGATCCCCGCCACGGCGTCAGAGTCGAAATCGGCGCCGCGCCCCAACGGCGCCCAGCTCTGCGTGGCGATCCCCATGCGATCATGCACCGCCCGCATCTGCGCCTGCGCGAATGCCGGGTGCAACTCGATCTGGTTCAGCACCGGCGTCACGCCGGTCTCGCCGATCAGCCGGGTAAGGTGAGGCTCCTGGAAATTCGCCACGCCGATGGATTTCACCCGCCCTTCCTCGCGCAGCTCGATCAACACCTTCCAGGTCTCGACATAGAGATCCTGCGCCGGCACCGGCCAGTGGATCAGGTAGAGGTCCAGGTAGTCCAGCCCCAACCGGTCCATCGTGGCGTCGAAACCGCGCCGCGCCGCGTCCCGCCCCTGCTCATCGTTCCATAGCTTCGAGGTGACGAAGATGTCCTCGCGCGGGATGTCGGCGTCGCGCACCGCCTGCCCCAGCCCCTCCTCGTTGCCGTAAAGCTTTGCGCCGTCGATCAGCCGGTAACCGGCCTGCAGCGCATGCCCGACCGCAACAGCGGTCTCGTCCTCGGGCATCTGCCAGACCCCCAGCCCCATCTGCGGCATCTGCCGCCCGTCATTCAGGGTCATCATCGGTTGCTGCATGTCATCCTCCTTTATCGGCCATTCCCGTTCAGACGGTGAACTCCGCCGGCCTCGCCACGGTCAGCTCCAACAGCCGGCCGGGCGCAATGGCAAAGATATGGCGCGGCGTGCCTGCCGCTGCCCAGACCTTCTCGAAATCCGACAGGCGCGGATCGTAAAACGCCGCCACCGGCTTGAGATGCCCGACCGGGGCCACGCCCCCGATGGCAAACCCGGTCTCGGCCCGGATCAGCGCCGCATCCGCCTTGCCCAGAGGCTGCCCGGCCACCGCCGCCGCCTTCTCGGGATCAACCCGGTTGCCCCCGGCGGTCAGGAACAACACCACATGTCCGCTGTCCTCGCCGCGAAAGATGATCGATTTGGCGATCTGGTCCAACTCGCATCCCGCCGCCGCGGCTGCCTCGGCAGCGGTCCGGGTGGATTCCCCCATCTCCAGCACCTCGACAGGCTCCCCCGCCGCTTCCAGCGCCGCCTTGACGCGTGCCAGGCTCTTGCTCATCCGTCCCTCCAACAGCTTTTGCGCGACCCTATCCCCGCCCGCCGCCACGGACCAGCCCGGCCCTTCTTCTTCATGCAAATATCCTGCATGATCGACGAAACACCTGCATTGACGACAAGGAGCCCCACCATGAATGTCTATACCCTGCTCGTGGAGGTCGGCCGCAGCAAGGGCGATGGCCTGCCCGATGGCGCGACCGGTGCGGCGCTGATGTGCTATGCGGCGGGGCATGACGAGGCCGAGGCCGTGCGCGAGACCGTGGCGATCCTGAAACAGGCCGAGATGTCGCCGCTGGATGTCACCGGCTACGGCACGCCCGAAGACCGGCTGGCCGAGGGGCACGAGATCGACGATGACGAACGCGCGCTGATGGACCGGGCGCGTGACGAAAACGCGGTGATCATCGCCCAGATGCAACCTTTTTTCAAAGGCTGCGAGGGCAGTAGCGACGAGGAGTGACGAAGTCCCGCCGAATCGCCGCCCAACCCCTATCCAAGCCGAATCGGTTTCGTTACACTCGTTCACAATAATAACCGCAGCAGTCACGAACAGGCGATCCACATGTCAATTTCACGTTTTTTCATTTCCGCCGCGCTGATCAGCGCCGTAGCCTCTTGCGCCGGCCCCCAAAGCTACTCGCCAAGCGGGCCTTCCGGCTCATCGGTCACCCCGGCATCCATTCCCGCGGCCGATCCGGGCGACGAGGCCGGGTTGCAGCGATTCATCCAGTCCTTCCGGTCCCGCGCCCTGTCATCGGGCGTCTCCGCCGGCACCTATGACCGAGCCATGCGCATCGCCCGCTACAATCCCGATGTCATCCGGCTGGATCGCAAGCAGGCTGAATTCTCGCGCCCCGTCTGGCTCTACCTGGACAGCGCCGTCTCGGATTCGCGCATCTCGACCGGGCGCCAGAAGGCCGGACAGCTCAGCCGGACATTGAGCGCCATCGAATCCCGCTATGGAGTCCCGCGCGAGATCGTGCTGGCAGTCTGGGGGATGGAGTCGAATTTCGGCGGCAATCGCGGCAAGATGCAGATCATCCCCTCGCTCACCACGCTGGCCTATGATGGCCGCCGGGGCGAGATGTTCCAGAACCAGCTTATCGCCGCGCTCAAGATCCTGCAGGCAGGCGATATCGACCCCGAGCATATGCTGGGCAGCTGGGCGGGCGCGATGGGTCATACCCAGTTCATGCCCACCTCCTATCTCGAATATGCCGTCGATTTCACCGGCGACGGCCGCCGCGACATCTGGTCCGACGACCCGACCGACGCGCTGGCCTCGACCGCCGCGTACCTCGCCCGCAACGGCTGGCAGCGCGGCCAGGCATGGGGGGCCGAGGTTCAGCTTCCATCCGGCTTCAACTACAACCTGATCGGCAAGGGCACCCGCCGCTCCAGTGGCGATTGGGCGTCACAGGGCGTCCGCAAGATGGGCGGCGGCAGCCTGCCCTCGGGCAATGGCTCGATCATCATGCCGGCAGGGGCGAAAGGCCCGGCCTTCCTGATCCTCGACAATTTCCGTTCGCTCCTGCGTTACAACAACTCGGACAATTACGCCCTCGGCGTGGCCTTCCTGGGCGAGCGGATCGCCGGGCGGTCGGGCATCCAGGGCGGTTGGCCGCGTAACGACCGGCGGATGAGCAGCTCGGAACGCGAGGAAATCCAGCGCCGCCTGCGCGCCAAGGGTTTCTATGACGGCGAGATCGACGGGCTGTTCGGCTCGGGCACGATGGAAGCCGTCGCGGCATTCCAACGCTCGATCGGGGCGACGCCGGATGGCTATCCGACCTCGATCGTGCTGGACCAGCTTCGGCGCTAAGCCGACGCATCCGCGGATTTTCAAGGGCGGGCCTGCGGGCCCGCCCTTTTCATTTGGTGGTCCCCCGGCGGAATGCCCAACCACGAACGGGACCGCAATGGGCTTGGCGTGTCGCCCGCCTCGCGATCAGATCATGTCGTTTTTTGATCATGAATGGTCGCTTTATTGTATGTCTCTACGCGCGATGCTACCAATTCCCGACCCGAGAAACGGCAAGGAGGCGAAATGGCCGGTACGAGCGCATTCCTGGACAAGGTTTACGAGGCAGATGGCGGCGAAAGCATGCGCCGATACTACAATGACTGGGCCGATATCTATGACGCGGACCTGCGCGAGAACGATTACCGCACGCCCGCACGCTGCGCCGCCGCCCTTGCCAGGCATCTTACCGACGGGGACGCGCCGATCCTCGATTTCGCCTGCGGAACCGGCCTCTCGGGTGTCGCGCTGAAAGAGGCGGGCTTCACCACCATCGACGGCACCGACATCTCCGAGGGCATGCTGGAAAAGGCCCGCGCCAAGGGCGCCTATCGCGAGTTGTTTCGCGCCGAGCCGGATACAGTTCTCGATACCGGTGACCGGCAATATATGGGCGTCACAGCCGTGGGCGCGATCGGCGCAGGGGCGGCTCCGGCCGGGAATATCGACGGGGCAATCGCAAGCCTCGCGCCCGGAGGCGTCTTCGTCGTCTCTCTCAACGATCACACGCTCGAAGATCCGCAATTCGAGGCACGGCTGAACCGGGCCATCGCCGATGGCCGGGTCGAGAAGATCATGGCCGAAGACGGCCAGCACCTGCCCGCAATCGGCTTGGGTGCCCGTGTCTGGGCAGTGCGCCGGCTCTGATCCGGGCCCATCCTGACCCTGCGCCAATACCTGGCGCGCGGGAACGGGCGAAACGGTAGCGACGCAACCGAGCGTTAACCCGTGCGAAAGAAAAGCTTTACCATTCCTTCAGCCATGACGTGGCGTCATCCCCGAAGCGTGCGTTGCCTGTGTACGCCCTGTGTACAGGCTGTGCACGCCCGGTGTACGCGCAGTGCGGCCCAAAACCCGGCATTTGCTGGGTCAAGCCGCGTCCATGTTGCACCGAACACCGATGCAACGCGCGCTCCCGTTGCGCATCACCCGTTTTCCGATGCCATCATCGCGAAACTGTCGATCTGCGCCCTGCCCCAATATTTCGCAAAAGCGGGGTGCGGGACATCGCTGGACAACAGCTCTCCGGGCTTGAGCCAGTCATACAGGCTGGCCGCCGACCTGACCTCGCGCGGGCTGGTGCGGATCATCAGGTGATGGGGCGTGAACTCGTCCGGATGCCGTAACCCCGAGCTTTCACAGGCTTCTTGCAGCGCGTGCATGGTGCCGTTGTGGAACCGGGCCGCGCGTTTCGCCTTGTCCGGCACGACCAGCGCCCGGTAACGGTCGCGATCCTGCGTGGTGATGCCGGTCGGGCATTTACCGGTGTGGCAGGCCTGCGCCTGGATGCAACCGATGGCGAACATGAAACCGCGCGCCATGTTCACCCCATCCGCCCCCAATGCCGAGATCCGGCAGATGTCGAAAGCGGTGATGATCTTGGCCGAGGCAATCAGCTTGATCCGATCACGAATATCCAGCCCAACCAACGTGTTATGCACCAGCATCAGGCCTTCGCGCAGCGGTGCCCCCTTGTGATCGGCGAATTCGACCGGCGCCGCGCCGGTGCCCCCCTCGCCGCCATCCACGGTGATGAAATCGGGGGTGATGCCCGTCTCGCGAAAGGCCTTGGCCATGGCGAACCATTCCCAAGGATGCCCCACGCAAAGCTTGATGCCCACCGGCTTGCCGCCCGAGAGGTCGCGCAGCTGGCGAATGAATTCGCAAAGCTCTCTTGGCGTCGAAAAAACAGAGTGCGAAGAAGGGCTTATGCAATCCTCACCCACGGGAATCCCGCGTGCCTCGGCAATCGCCTCGGTCACTTTTGGCCCCGGCAGGATGCCGCCATGGCCGGGCTTGGCGCCCTGGCTCAGCTTGATCTCGATCATCTTCACCGCATCACCCGCGGCGGTCTCAGAAAACCGTTCGGGATTGAAACTGCCATCGGGATGCCGGCACCCGAAATAGCCCGAGCCGATCTGCCAGACCAAATCCCCTCCCATCCTGTGAAACCGCGAGATCGAGCCTTCGCCGGTCGTATGCGCGAAACCGCCCGCCTTGGCCGCGCGGTTCAGCGCCTCGATCGCATTGGGTGACAGCGCACCATAGGACATGCCCGAGATGTTCACGACCGAACTGTCATAGGGCTGCGTGCAGTCCGGCCCTCCGACGCGAATGCGAAAATCCTGATTTTCCAGATGGGTAGTCGCCAGTGAATGGTTCAGCCATTCGTATCCGTCGCCATAGACATCGCGCAGCGTGCCAAAGGGCCGCACGCCCTCGATCCCCTTCGCACGGCGATACACCACGGCACGCTGCTCGCGCGAGAAAGGCGTTTCGTCATGATCGTCCTCGACGAAATATTGCCGGATCTCAGGGCGGAAATGCTCCAGCAGATAGCGCATCCTCGAAGCCAGCGGGTAATTCCGCATCAAGGCGTGGCTCGTCTGGCTCAGGTCATAAATCCCCATGCAGGTTCCGGCGAGCCCCAGAACCGCCAGCAGAACGCCCAGGATCGGCGCTATCGCGATCAGGGCAAGCCCCAGGGGCACCATCAGAATTGCAATGACAAAAGGCAGATAACGCTCGTAATACCGAGCACGTTCGACCGCGCTTGTAATTTTCAGTCGCATGGTCTCCTCCCGTTTACACCCCAAGCATGACTCAGAGCCGGGCAGAGATTAAGCAAAAACCGGTATTTCAGCTGGAAATAGGTAATATTGCTCCCGGATTCATGATGCCCGCGGGATCGAGCGCCCGCTTGATCGCCCGCATCGCGGCCAGCCGCGCGGGATCTCCCCAACGCGCCAGATCATCGGTTTTCAGGCGGCCAACACCATGCTCCGCCGAGAACGAACCGCCACGAGTCACGACCATCTCGTGAATGCGATAGGACAGGTCGCGACGGATATCATCATACTCGTCGCGATGCCGTCCCTGGGCCGGGAACAGGTTGTAATGCAGGTTCCCGTCGCCCAGATGGCCAAAGCAGTTGATCCGCAGATCGCCCTGCTCGGCCAGCATCTTCCCGGCATCGCGGATGAACCCGGCGATCTCGGACAGGGGCAGGCTGATATCGTGGCTGGCGATCGCCCCGACGGCACGGTTCGCCTCGGGGATATGTTCGCGCAGGTTCCAGAACTCCCCGGCCTGCTGTCCCGATTGCGCGATCACGCCATCGCTGACCAGCCCGGCCTCTGCCCCCGCGACAAAAAGGTCTTCCAGCGCCGTATCGGCCTGCAATCCGGCGGGAAGCCCGACCTCGACCAGCGCCGTCCAGTCCGGGCGCGTATCGAAGGGCTGCCGGATTTGCGGGAAATGCTCGGACAGGAATTCCAGCCCCTGCCCCGAGATCAGCTCGAACGCGGTCACGCCCCCGGCCATGCGGGATTGCGCCAGGGACAGCAGTTGCAAGGCAGCCTCCGGACTGTCCACGACCAGCATCGCCACCCCGGTCTCAGCCGGAACCGGGGCAAGCACCAGCGATGCCGCCGTGATGATCCCCAAGGTTCCTTCTGCGCCGATCAGCAGATCCCGCAGGTCGTAACCGGTATTATCCTTACGCAACCGTTTGAGATCATGCATGATCTCGCCCGAAGGCAGCACCGCCTCGATCCCCAGGCACAGCGCCCGCGCATTGCCATGGCGCAGCACGTTGACACCGCCCGCATTGGTCGACAACACCCCGCCTATCTGCGCCGTCCCCTGCGCCGCCAGCGACAGCGGGAATTGCCGTCCGGCCTCGGCCGCCGCGTCGCGCGCCTGCTGCAATGTCGCGCCGGCCTCGGCCAGCATCACGCCCTCATTGGCGTAAACCCCGCGGATCGCCGTCATTCGCTCCAACGACAGGATCAGCGGGGCGGGGCCATCGGACATCACCTGTCCGCCGACCAGTCCGGTGCCGCCGCCGCGCGGGACGATGGGCACAAGCATTTCCGCACAGGCGCACACGACCGCCGCCGCCTCCTCGACATCGCGCGGCGCAGCGATCAGCCCGGCCTGCCCGAGAAAACGCCCCCTCGGCTCTTCGAGATAGGACGGAGAGAGGTCACGCAGAATGCCTTCGGGAAGCCGCTTTGCCAGCTTTTCATCGGCGGGGTTCAGGGTCATGACTGCATACTCCTCTTTGCCGCCGGCAGGTCACCGCGCTTCGCTGCGCCCTCGCCGATCGCTTCGCAGGTTGGCGTAAAGCACATGGTTTCGCCAGCGCCCATTGATCTGCAGATAGCTTTGCGCGACTCCTTCATATTTGAAACCCGACCGCTCCAGCACTCCCCGTGAAGCGGCGTTTTCCGGCAGGCAGGCGGCCTCGATCCGGGACAGGTCAAGCGTGGTGAAGGCGTGATGCACCAGCACCCCGATCGCCTCGCGCATATAGCCCTGACGCGCAAAGGGCTTCCCGATCCAATAGCCGATGGTCCCGGTCTGTGCGGGACCACGGCGAATATTGTCCAGCGTGATCGCCCCCAGCAGTACCCCGTCGCGGCGCAGCAGGAACAGCGGCAGGGCCGTGCCCCCCTTGCTCGCCCGTGCGGCCCAGTAGACGCGGTTGGTAAAACTCTTGCGCGTCAGGTGATCGGGGGACCAGACCGGCTCCCACGGAGTCAGGAAATCGCGGCTTTCGATGCGCAGCGCCGACCAGGCGTTGAAATCCGAATGGGCGGGAAGCCGCAACACGATCCGCTCGGCTTCCAGCCGGACGGGGCGCCGCCGCAAGAACATCAGGCGGCAAGCCGTTCTGCCAGCGCCTCACGCGAGGGCGCCTGATCTACGGGACCGTAAAGCGCAAGCGCCGGGCGGGACTGACCGATCAGACGTTCGGCATGGGCGCGGACATCGGCAAGGCTGACCGAAGCGATCCGCTCGGCCACTTCGGCAGGGTCCATCACCCTACCCCAGATCGCCAGAACCCGCGCAATCCGCTCGGCCTGAGCCGAAGGACTTTCCAGCCCCATCAGCAACCCGGCACGCAATTGCGCCTTGGCGCGTGCTACCTCGGTCTCCGAGATATCCCCGGCGGCCCGCCTGATCTCGTCGATGGTGAGGTTGGCCAGATCGGCGACATCCTCTCCCCCGGTTCCCGCGTAGATCGTCATCATGCCGGTATCGTCGTGGAACCCGGATTGCGCGAAGATCGTATAGCACAGCCCGCGCTCTTCCCGGATTTTCTGGAACAGCCGCGAGGACATGCCGCCGCCAAGCGCGGCCGAAAATATCTGCGCTGCATAGAAATCCGGTGCGAGATAACCCGGCCCTTCCAACGCCATGGCGAAATGGGCCTGCTCCAGTTTCTTGACATGCCGCACCTCGCGCCCCTGCCAGACCGCGCCCTCGCGTGGGGCTTGCAGGATCGGGGCCAGATGCCCGAACGCGGCCTCGGCGAGCCGCACCATGCGATCATGATCGACGGCACCCGCAGCGGCCACCACCATCTGGCCGGGACCGTAATTCTCGGCGACGAAACTGGCCAGATCGGTGCGGCCAAAGCTGCTGACCCGCTCTGCCGGGCCAAGGATCGGCCGGCCGATGGCCTGATCGGGATAGGCGGCCTCTTGCAGCCAGTCGAAGATCACGTCGTCGGGCGTGTCCAGAGACTGCCCGATTTCCTGCAGGATCACGCCGCGCTCAACCTCGATCTCGCGCTGGTCGAAGACCGGGTTCAAGACGATGTCCGAAATCACGTCGAAGGCCAGATCGACATCATCCTCGAGCACCCGGACGTAATAGGCGGTCGCGTCGCGCGAGGTATAGGCGTTGATGAAACCGCCCACATCCTCGATCGCCTCGGCGATCTGCAGGGCGCTGCGGGTCTTGGTCCCCTTGAATGCCATATGCTCCAGGAAATGAGCAACGCCGTTCTGTTCAACCCGTTCATTCCGTCCACCCGCGCTAACCCATACGCCCAGAGCCGTGGAATGCAGGCCCGGCATGTTTCGTGTCGCGATACGCAGCCCGTTGGGCAGGGTCGTCAGGCGCAAATGAGGGTCGGTGGTCAATTGGTTCTCCGTTCCAGGATCAGCGATTTCAGCGCGTTTACATCATTTTCAACGCGAGTCACAGTTTCGGGCAAGTCGAACAGGTTCGCCATATGCGGGGGCAGGTCCGGACGAACGCCCACCGCCCGCTCGACCGCGTCGGGGAATTTCGCGGGATGCGCGGTGGCCAGGGTCACCATCGGCACGCCGGGCTCGATATTTTGTCGCGCGACCGCAGCCCCGATGGCGCTGTGTGGGCACAGCACCTCTCCGGTTTCCTCGCGGATGGTGCGGATCATCGCCAGCGTCTCGTCCTCGGACACCCGGCCCGAGACATATAGCTCGCGCAGCGCCTGCAAGGCGCCCTGGCTGATCGTGAAGCCGCCCGCTTTCAACTCGTCCATGATCTGGCGGATCGCCCCTGCATCCTTGCCATAGGCCAGGTACAGCGCCCGCTCGAAATTGGAGCTGACCTGGATATCCATCGAGGGCGAGATCGAGGGCTCGACGGTGCCGATCCGGTATTCGCCGGTGGTCAGGGCCCGGTGCAGGATGTCGTTCTGGTTCGTTGCCACGATCAGCCGACGGATCGGCAGCCCCATCTCGCGGGCAAAAGACCCTGCCAGGATGTCGCCGAAATTGCCGGTCGGAACGGTGAAATCCACTTCGCGATGCGGGGCGCCAAGGCTGACTGCCGAGGAGAAATAGTAGACGATCTGAGCCACCACCCGCGCCCAGTTGATGCTGTTCACACCCGCCAAGCCGACCTGATCGCGAAAATCATGGTCGTTGAACAGATCCTTCAGCCGCGCCTGGCAATCGTCGAAATGCCCGTCCACGGCCAGCGCGTGGACATTGGCGGCGTCCGGCGTGGTCATTTGCCGCCGCTGAACCTCGCTGACACGGCCATGCGGGAACATGATGAACACATCGACATTGTCGATACCCTTGAACGCCTCGATCGCGGCCGAGCCGGTATCGCCCGACGTCGCGCCCACGATGGTGATGCGCTGCCCGGACCGCTTCAGCGCGATCTCGAAGAGCTGCGCGATCAGTTGCATCGCGAAATCCTTGAAGGCCAGCGTCGGGCCGTGGAACAGCTCCAGCAGGTGATGGCCCGGGGCAAGTTGCTTTAAGGGCGCGCGGGCAGCATGGGCAATCCGGGCATATGCCCGGTCAATTGCGCCACGCAGCTCATCCTCGGTGAAGCAATCGCCGGTATAGGGGCGAATGACGCGATAGGCGACCTCTTCATAAGGCAGCCCCTCCAGCGCAGAGATATCGTCCATGACCGGAACGGTTTCGGGCAGATAAAGCCCGCCATCGCGCGCCAGCCCCGACAGCATCGCCTGCTCAAAGTTCAAAACCGGGGCTTCTCCCCGCGTCGAGACGTAACGCATCGCCGATCCTTCAATATGTCCGCTGCCTGATACGCCAGATCAGCGCGGCTGTCATCCCTGCCCATACAGCGGCGATCATGAACCATTGCACGGCATAGGACAGGTGGTTGTTCGGGATCCCCTCGATGGCGACGGGGATGGGCTCAACCCCTTGCGCATCGCCTTCGACAAAGCTGGCGACGACAAGGACAGGTTGGGTCTCGAGCGCTTCGGCCATGGCGGGGACATCGCGGGCGAACCAGATATTCTCGTCAAGGTTCGGCGCCGGGGTCGAGCCGCTCTTCTCGTCCGGCCAGTGCAGGTTGCCGCGGACGTTCAGCCGGACCGGGCCACGTTCGAGATGACGCGCCTCTTGCGGGACGAAGCCGCGGTCCACCATGATCTCCCGCCCGTCATCGGTGATGAAGCGCGAGACGACCTGGTAGCCGCCGCCCTGCTCCTTGGTATGGGACAGCAGGTCGATCTCGTCGCCCGTCGTGGTCCCGCTGACCGTGACCGGCATGTATTTCATCGATGGATCGACCTGCGCGGGCAAGGGCATGGCGGGGGCGTCGATCTGCGCCTGGATCTCGGCCAGCATCCCCTCTTTCCACGCCATCCGCTGCAATTGCCAGATGCCAAGGCCGATCAGGATGGCACAGCCGACCACGCCAAGGATCAGGGGAAAGAGATAGCGGCGCATGGGAGATGGAAAGCCTTCGATGCGGGCAAAACCCAAATGAAAACGCGCGGGAATTCGACCCGCGCGTCACGCTATTACCGGTGGGGAGATCAGCTTCCCCAGATATAGATCACGGCAAAGAGGAACAGCCAGACCACATCGACGAAGTGCCAATACCATGCAGCAGCCTCGAATCCGACATGCTGTTCCTGGGTCATCTGCCCTTTATTGAAGCGGATCAGGCAGACCAGCAGGAAGATCGTCCCGATGATGACATGCAGACCGTGGAAACCGGTCGCCAGGAAGAACGCCCCGGCATAGGCGGTGTCGGACAGGCCGAACTGCGCATGGCTGTATTCATAGGCCTGTAGCACGGTAAAGAATGCGCCAAGCACAACCGCGACGATCAGGCCGTTGATGGTGGTCTTGCGGTCGCCCTCATGCACCCAGGCATGGTGAGCCCAGGTCACGGCGACGCCTGACAGCAGCAGGATCAGCGTGTTGATGAAGGGCAGATGCCAGGGATCGAAGGTCACGATCCCTTCGGGCGGCCAGACACCATCCTTGAGCGGGCTTTCCGGGCCCATCGGGTACATCGCGTTCTTGATGAAATTCCAGAACCAGGCGACGAAGAACATCACTTCGGAAATGATGAACAGGAGGAAGCCGTATTGCAGCCCGATGCGAACGACCGGAGTATGATCGCCAGTCTCGCCTTCGCGGATCACGTCGGCCCACCAGCTATACATGACATAGAGGACGCCGGTAAAGCCGATCAGGAACATCCAGGGGCCGCGTTCCTGCATCCACATCACGGCGCCGAACAGCATGATGAAGGCCGAAACCGCGCCAATGAAGGGCCAGATGGAGGGCGGAAGAATATGATAGTCGTGGTTCTTTGCGTGCGCCATATGTGAGTCCCCGTCGGCTCCTCAGATCAGTTGACGTTATTCGCCGGGACCGCGTCAAGCGCGGCCTGCTTCGGCTCGGTCCGGTGGAAAGTGTAGGACAGGGTAATGTCCCGCACCCAGCTTGCATCCCGATCCTCCAGAAGATCGGGATCGACATAGAAATTGACCGGCATCTCGACCCGTTCACCGGGCTTCAGAGTCTGCTCGGTAAAGCAGAAGCACTGGATCTTGCTGAAATAATATCCCGCCACCTCGGGCGCGACGTTATAGCTGGCGGTGCCGGTGATCGTCTCGTCGGTATTGTTGACGGCCTCGTAATAGGCCATCGCGTTGTCGCCGATCTTGACATCCATCTTGGCCTGCATCGGGCGGAAGGTCCAACCCAGATCCTCGTCCACATTGGCATCGAAACGGACCCGGACGACCTCTTCCAACACCTCGTCGGGCGCGGCGGTCGAAACCTGCGTGGTGCCGCCAAAGCCGGTGACGCTGCAAAACCAGCTATAGAAGGGCACTGCCGCCCAAGCCAGCGCGCCCATCGTCAGCACGACGCCCACCAAGCCCAGAACGGTGCGGGATTCGCGGCTCATTCGCTCACCTCTTCTTCGGCTACCGGTTCTTCCTGCGGTGTGATCGAAACGCGCGGCTGGTGATCATATGCTTCCATCATGTCGCCCTGCCGGACCTTGACCACCGTCAGGCCAAAGACCAGCGCGACGAAACCGGCCAGCACCAGCCCCAACCCCACATTGCGCGAGCGGCGGCGGCGGTGAAGTTCATGTTCGGTTTGTATCGACGTCACCATGTTCCCACCCAATTCTGGACCAGTAGTGCAAGGAAATGCAGGAACAGGTAATAAAGCGACAATTTGAAGACCCGCTTCTCGACGGCATAATCATCGGCGATGGCTGTCTCTTCGTCACGGCGCATGACACGCCAGCCGCCCCAGATGAACATCGCGTTCAGCAGGATGGCCACGGCGAGATAGATCGGCCCGCCGACCGAGGTCAGTCCCAGCCAGATCGCGAATGGCGCAAGAACCAGTGTATAGCCGAAGATGTGGCGGCGCGTGATCGCCCGGCCGTGGGTCACGGTCAGCATCGGTACGCCGGCCTTGTGATAGTCTTCCTTCATGAACAGCGCGAGCGCCCAGAAATGCGGTGGTGTCCAGAAAAATATCAGCGCGAACATCAGCAGGGATTCGATGCTGATGCCCCCGGTCGCGCAGGCCCAACCGATCATCGGAGGGAAGGCGCCTGCCGCACCGCCTATGACGATATTCTGAGGGGTCCAGCGTTTCAGCCATATCGTATAGATGACGACATAGAAAAAGATCGTGAAGGCGAGAAAGCCAGCGGCGAACCAGTTCGCGGAGAGGCCCAGCATCATCACCGCGATAAGGGCAAGGCCAAGCCCCAGTCCCAACGCCTCGCCGCCCGTCACCCGGCCCGCCGGGATCGGGCGCTTTCGCGTGCGGTGCATGACCGCGTCGATATCGGCATCATACCACATGTTCAGCGCGCCAGAGGCCCCGCCGCCCAGGGCAATGAACAGAACAGAACAGAACGTCACGAATGGATGCACGGCAACCGGCGCCACCCACAGCCCGACAAAGGCCGTGAACACCACCAGCGACATCACGCGAGGCTTCAGTAACGCGACATAATCGCGAAATTCCGCCTCGGGGGCACTGTCATATGCGTGGGTATCAATCATTCCTGCGCGTATCTGTAATGGCGGATCAGTTGGCCACGGCCAGTTCGACCTTGGCTTCGGCTTCGGATTCCAGCAATGCCGTCTGTTCTTCCTCGGTCAGGGTTCCGCCCTGCTCTTCAACCCAGGCAATGTATTTCTCGGGCGAAACGGCCTTCACGACGATCGGCATATAGGCGTGGTTGATGCCGCACAATTCGCTGCACTGGCCGAAATAGACGCCTTCCTGTTCGACATTGAACCAGAGCTGCGCGATCCGACCGGGCACGGCATCCTGCTTCACGGCGAATGCGGGAATGGTCCAGGCATGGATCACGTCATTGGCCGTCACCTGCACCAGCACGGTCTTGCCGACAGGGACAACAACCT
Source organism: Paracoccus saliphilus (assembly GCF_028553805.1). NCBI lineage: Bacteria > Pseudomonadati > Pseudomonadota > Alphaproteobacteria > Rhodobacterales > Paracoccaceae > Paracoccus > Paracoccus saliphilus. The sequence continues at coordinate 3,457,109 of NZ_CP067140.1, forward strand.
CGGTATCGGTGGCAAGCAGGTATTCATCCTCGCTATATCCGTTCTCGGCAAGTTCTTCCTTGGTCAGCATGATCGAATCGAAGCTGAGATCGTTATCGGGATATTCATAGGACCAGTACCACTGGTTGCCGATGGCCTTGATCACGACATCCGGGTTCGGCGGCATTTCCTGGCTGCGGAACAAGGCCGGCAACGAGAAGGCGCCGATCACGACGAGCACCAGTACCGGCACCAATGTCCAGACGATCTCGACCGGGGTGTTATGGGTGAACTTGGCGGGGACGGGATTCGAGCGGCTGTTGTAGCGCAAGATCACGATCAGCAGCAGCCCACAAACAAAGATGGTGATCAGGGTGATGATGATCAGCACGAAATGATCCAGCCATTGCTGATCGCGCGCCAGTTCGGTCGAGGCAGGCTGGAAGCCCATGCCCTTCGCGATCGGCTTGCCGATCACCGGAAGCTCGCCCAGAACATCTTGTGCCAGAGCCGTTCCAGCCACCATTCCCGCCCCTGCGAGGCCCGTAACTGCTCCTGCTGCACGCCGAATCAACGCTTTTGCCATCATTCCATCCCGTCGCGTTTGGTGAGGCCAAAATGGCCGCAAGGGCCGCACAAGGCTGCCCCTTTCCCTTTCACATTGTCCGTTCTATGACCATATCTCGACCTCTCGGGCAAGTGATACATGGGAATTAGAAGCGAATTTCGGGGCCGGTGCGCTCTGTAGCCCTCTTATCACACAGCCCGCACCAACGGAGTTGCCCAACCATGACTCGTGACCGTTTCGACCCGTTCACCCAGCATCTGGACCGCGAACAGGCCCTTGGCATCCTTCGCGACGCCGTCGCAGGCGCGGATGACGGCGAGCTGTTTCTTGAACGGAGTACCGCCGAAACGCTGGTGTTCGATGACGGGCGGCTGCGCAATTCCGGTTACACCGCCAGCCGGGGTTTTGGCCTGCGCGCCGTACGAGGCGAGGTGACTGGCTATGCCCACTCCACGGAAATCAATGAGGAATCGCTGCGCCGCGCAGCCAGGACGGCCCGTCTCGCCGTCGGCGCAGGCGGAGGAAACTGGGCCGATCCCGCACCGATGCACGCATGCGATCTCTATGCTGCGATCGATCCTGCGGACGGCATCCCCATCGCCCGCCGGATCGATCTCTTGAGGCAAATCGACGATTACGCCCGCGGCAAGGACCCTCGCGTGGTGCAGGTCACCGCGTCCATCGCGTCCTCCTTGCAGGAGGTGGCGATCCTGCGTCCCGAGGGCGGGCTGGTCACCGATATCCGCCCGATGGCGCGACTGAATGTCGCAGTCATCGTCGAGAATAACGACCGCCGCGAATCCGGCAGTTTCGGCGGCGGCGGGCGCGTCTCGCTCGACGGGTTGATGGAACCGTCCCACTGGCAGGCCTCCGTGGACGAGGCGCTGCGCATCGCGCTGGTCAACCTGCGCTCGGTCCCCGCCCCGGCGGGGGTGATGGACGTTGTCCTTGGCCCCGGCTGGCCCGGCATTCTTCTGCACGAGGCTGTCGGTCACGGGCTGGAAGGGGATTTCAATCGCAAGAAGGCCTCGGCCTTCGCCGGACTGATGGGCCAGCAGGTCGCCGCGCCCGGAGTGACCGTTGTCGATGACGGCACCATCCCCGACCGCCGCGGCAGCCTCAGCGTGGATGACGAGGGCACGCCCCCGGCACGCAATGTCCTGATCGAGGACGGGATCCTGGTGGGCTACATGCAGGATCGCCAGAATGCCCGGCTGATGGGCGTGGCCCCGACCGGCAATGGCCGCCGCGAAAGCTTTGCCCATGCCCCCATGCCGCGCATGACCAATACCTATATGCCCGGAGGCAATGCCGATCCTGCCGCGATTCTTTCGGATCTGAAGGACGGCATCTATGCCGTGGGCTTCGGCGGCGGGCAGGTCGATATCACCAACGGCAAGTTCGTCTTCTCTTGCACCGAGGCCTATCGCGTCAGGAACGGCGTAGTCGGCGATCCGATTCGGGGTGCGACGCTGATCGGCGACGGTGCAACAGCGTTGCAGCATGTCCGGGCGATCGGCAATGACATGACGCTTGATCCGGGCATCGGCAATTGCGGCAAGCAGGGGCAATGGGTGCCGGTCGGCGTCGGCCAGCCCACATTGATGATCGGCGGCCTGACCGTCGGAGGCTCGGCTAACTGACATTTTCATGCGGCCAGTCTCCCGGCGTTCATGATTCCTTAAATCCTTCCCGGTTATGCCTGTCTCAGGATGAGGCAGAGGCAGGCTATGGATACCGGGTTCGTTTCTTTTGGCCCCCCTCCCCCCCGACGGGCCGTGGCGGACGACGATCTTGCCTATCTCCGTCTCATCCGCTCCCGCCGGGTCGGGCCGACGACATTCCACCGGCTGCTCAACGAGCATGGCAGTGCAGCCGCCGCGCTGGAGGCATTGCCGGAAATCGCGGCAGCCGCGGGCGTTCGCGATTACGCCCCTTGCTCCGAGGCCACAGCGGCAGCCGAGTTGCGTGCCGGACGCAAGGCTCGCGCACAACTTATCCGTCATGACTCGCCCCTATATCCACAAGCACTGCGGCAGATCGAAGGCGCTCCGGCCGTGCTGTGGCTGCGCGGCGATCCAGCCTGGCTGGCGCATAATCCCGCCGCGGTGATCGGGGCGCGCAACGCTTCGTCACTGGGGCTGCGCATGGCGCGCGGAATGTCAGCAGGGCTGGGCGAAGCGGGGCATACAGTCATTGCCGGGCTGGCGCGTGGGGTCGATGCCGCTGCTCACGGCGCGGCACTGCCGACCGGAACCGTCGCGGTACTGGCAGGTGGAGTCGATGAGATCTATCCGGCCGAAAATGCATCTCTGGCAGCCGAAATTGCCGAAAAAGGTGCGCTGATTTCCGAGCAGCCTCCAGGGATGAAACCAGCGGCCCGGCATTTCCCGGCCCGCAACCGAATCATTTCCGGGTTGTCGCAGGCAGTCGTTGTGATCGAAGCGGCATATCGGTCCGGCACCCTGATCACGGCGAAATGTGCATTGGATCAGGGGCGCGAAGTCATGGCGATACCCGGTCATCCGATGGATGCCCGGGCGGCGGGCTGCAATCAGTTGATCCGTGACGGCGCACAACTGGTCCGCAGCGCTGCCGACGTGGCCGAGGCCCTTTTGGCGCAGAGCCGTCGAGACCCCGCACCTGTTCGGGCAGGGAACATCCCTCCTTCGCATGATGAAGTTGCCCCCATGAATGCCCTACCGCTTCGACCGGGCAATGCGCGGGACTGCGGCGGTCCCGCCTCGCTCGAAGCACGCATTCTTTCGCGACTGACCCCCAGCCCCCTCGAAGAGAACGACCTCATCCGGGATCTCGGCCTTCCTGCTTCAACCGTCAATGCGGCGATCCAGGCGCTGGAATTGCAAGGCAGCCTGATGCGCCTGGCAGGCGGGCGAATCGCGCGGCTCTGAAACAGGAGTTGACCGATGAGACAGGATCGGGGATTGCTTGAACCGCATTCTAAGGGAGCCGGAATTTTGGCAATGATCAAAGCGACCGCGCTCGACCACCTGGTCCTCACGGTTGCCGACCCCGCGCGTACGGTCGAATTCTATGAAAACCTGCTGGGCATGGAACTGCGCGAGTTCGGCGAGAATCGTAAGGCGCTGCATTTCGGTCAGCAGAAGATCAACCTGCATCGCGCCGGTCACGAATTCGAGCCCAAGGCACACGCGCCCCTGCCCGGCTCAGCGGATCTGTGTTTTCTGGTCGAGGGAACAGCGCAAGATAACGCTGCAAGATTGAGCAAGGCGGGCATAGCAGTCGAGGAAGGCCCGGTCCCGCGAACCGGCGCCACCGGGCCAGTCATATCGCTTTATCTGCGCGATCCGGACGGCAACCTGATCGAACTGGCGCACCGCTCCTGAAATCCTGCCGCTGACCACGGGCCGTTGACAGTGCCGCTCCGGCCACCCATGTTGCCGCCCCATTGAAGCTCGCTCCGAGGTCCCTATGCCCGTTGTCGTCGTCGAATCCCCGGCCAAGGCCAAAACCATCGAGAAATATCTCGGCGGTGACTATCGCGTGCTGGCCAGTTTCGGCCATGTCCGCGACCTGCCCCCCAAGGATGGCAGCGTCGATCCCGAGCAGGACTTCGCGATGAAATGGGAAGTCGCCTCCGACAGCAAAAAGCATCTCAAGGCGATCAAGGATGCGCTGAAAGAGGATAACAACCTGATCCTCGCCACCGACCCCGACCGCGAGGGAGAGGCGATCAGCTGGCATCTGCTCGAAGCGCTGAAGACCTCGTTGAAGGGCGGCAAGGATGTCAGCCGAGTCACCTTCAACGCCATCACCAAGGCCGCCGTCACCGAGGCGATGAAGCAGCCGCGCGAAATCGACCAGGCATTGGTCGATGCCTATCTGGCCAGGCGCGCGCTGGACTACCTGGTCGGATTCAACCTCTCGCCGGTGCTGTGGCGCAAGCTGCCCGGCGCGAAATCGGCAGGCCGGGTGCAATCGGTCAGCCTGCGCATCATCGTCGATCGCGAGATGGAAATCGAGGCGTTCAAGCCCCGCGAATACTGGTCCGTCCATGCTCGCTTGGCGACACCCGCAGGGGCGGAATATGACGCACAACTGGTTTCGCTGGCTGGCTCCAAGCTGGAACGCTTCGATCTCGCCGACGCGGAAAAGGCCGCCATGGCCGTCAGTGCCGTCGCCTCCCGCGACCTCGGCGTGACCGGTGTCACCGCCAAGCCCGCCAGCCGCAACCCGTGGCCGCCTTTCATGACTTCGACCCTGCAGCAAGAGGCCAGCCGCAAGCTGGGCCTTGGCGCGCGGGCCTGCATGTCGGCAGCGCAACGGCTGTATGAGGCCGGGCTGATCACCTATATGCGGACCGACGGCATCGACATGGCCCCGGAGGCGGTGATGGCCGCCCGCGACGCGGTCAAGGCGAAGTTCGGCGAGAAATACCTGCCGAAATCGCCGCGCATGTACAAGAACAAGGCCAAGAACGCGCAGGAAGCTCACGAATGTATCCGGCCGACCGACATGATGACGTCCCCGGACAAGCTGCGTGTGACGGCAGAGGATCAGCGCAAGCTTTATGACCTCATCTGGAAGCGCACCATCGCCAGCCAGATGGAGGCCGCGCGGATGGAACGCACCACGGTCGAGATCGCCAGCCCCGACGGGCAGGTCGGGCTGCGCGCCACCGGTCAGGTGATGCTCTTCGACGGCTTTCTGAAGGTTTACGATCAAGGCCGCGACGATGACGAGGGCGATGACAGTGCCCGCCTGCCCGCCATTTCCGAGGGCGAGGCGGCGAAGCTGGTGTCAAACGCCTTCGCCTCAGAGTTCACCAAGGCGCAGGAAAAGGCCGAACCCGCCCCCGAGGCACCTGCGGGGCATCGCGCCGCGCCCGGCCTGCTGATGAACGAGGCGGCTTCGACCGCCGCGCGCCAGCATTTCACCCAGCCCCCGCCCCGCTATACCGAGGCCACGCTGGTCAAGCGGATGGAGGAACTGGGCATCGGCCGACCTTCGACCTATGCCAGCATCGTCACCACGATCCAGGACCGCGAATATGTCCGCAAGGACAAGAACCGCCTGATTCCCGAGGACAAGGGCCGTCTGGTCACCACATTCCTGGTTAAGTATTTTCCGCGCTATGTCAGCTATGACTTCACCGCCGACATGGAGAACGAGCTGGACGAGATCAGCGCTGGCGACCGAATGTGGCGCGACGTCCTGGGCCGGTTCTGGAAGGATTTCACCAAGGCGCTGGAAGGCACGTCCGAGCTGCGCATCAGCGAAGTGCTGGACGCCATCGACGACGCGCTGGCACCGCATCTCTATCCTCCCCGCGCCGACGGAGGCGATCCGCGCGAATGCCCGCTTTGCGGCGCAGGCCGGCTGAACCTGAAGACCGCGCGTTCGGGCGGGGCCTTCATCGGTTGTTCGAACTACCCTGAATGCCGCTATACCCGCCCGCTCTCTGCCCCGAATGGCGAGGAACCGGTAGGCGACCGAGTGCTCGGTCATGACGATGGCGACGAAATCAGCCTGAAAACCGGTCGCTTCGGCCCCTATGTCCAGCGCGGCGAGGCGACCGAGGAAGTGCCGAAACCGCCGCGCGCCTCTATCCCCAAGGGATGGGATCCGGCCGCGATGGACCTGGAAAAGGCGTTGCGGCTTCTGTCCCTGCCCCGCCCCGTCGGTCCGCATCCCGATGATGGCGAGCTGATTGAGGCGGGCATCGGGCGTTATGGCCCCTATGTCAAGCATGGCCGCAAATACGCCAATCTGCCCGAAGTTGACGAAGTCTTCACCGTCGGCATGAATCGCGCAGTCGAGGTTCTGGCGGCCAAGCAGACGCGCGGACGCACCACCGCCGCACCGTTGAAAGAGCTTGGCGACCATCCGGATGGCGGGTCCATCCAGGTGATGAACGGGCGCTACGGCCCCTATGTCAAATGGGAAAAGATCAACGCGACCCTGCCCCGCGACCTCTCGCCCGAGGATATCACCAAGGAGCAAGCGCTCGAGCTGATCACCGCCAAGGCCGCAAAATCGCCCAAGAAAGCCGCGAAGAAACCGGCCAGCAAGGGCACCAAGAAAACCACAGCCAAGAAACCGGCGGCGAAAAAAACCGCCAGCAAGAAAGCGGCCGGATAAGCTCGGGTTACCCGGACAGGACAACATAAAAGGCCCCGCCAATCAGACATGGCGGGGCAAGGCGGTTCCGACCGCTAACTGGCGGCCGGAACTCGGCGAAACTGTTGTGAAACTCAGTTGGGGCGGGAAACCTCGCCCGCCATCTCGGCGCGAATCTGCTGGCGCAGGATGTCGATGGGGATCATCTTGCCTTCGCGACGGAAATGCCAATAGGTCCAGCCATTGCAGGAAGGCGCGCCTTCCAGCGCCGCACCGACCTGGTGGATCGAGCCCTTGACGTCATTGCCGATCAGGCTGCCATCGGCACGGACCTTGGCCTTGTGGCGGTTGCCGATCGAGAAAAGCTGTTCGCCGGGGCGCAGCATGCCACGCTCGATCACCTGACCGAAAGGCACGCGTGGCTCGGCACGCTTGGCCTTGGTGGTGGTCAGCGCATCTGCATCGAAACGGCGGATACGGGAAAGACGCTTTTCAGCAACCTCACGATAGGCATCCTCGCGTTCGATACCGATGAAATCGCGGCCCAGCATCTTGGCCACCGCACCGGTCGTGCCGGTGCCGAAGAACGGGTCCAGCACAACGTCACCGGGATTGGTGGTGCCTATCAGAACACGGTGCAACAATGCTTCGGGCTTTTGGGTCGGATGGGCCTTGTCGCCCTTGCCGTCCTTCAATCGCTCGCCGCCATTGCAGATCGGAATCACCCAATCCGAGCGCATCTGCACGCCCTCGTTCAGCGATTTCAGCGCCTCGTAGTTGAAGGTATATTTCGAGGCATCGGATTTGGTGGCCCAGATCATGGTTTCATGCGCGTTGGTCAGGCGCTTGCCACGGAAATTCGGCATCGGGTTGGACTTGCGCCAAACCACGTCATTCATGATCCAGAAGCCCTGATTCTGAAGCTCGGCCCCGACGCGGAAGATATTGTGATAGCTACCGATCACCCAGATCGCCCCGTCAGGCTTCAGCAGGCGGCGGGCAGCGGCCAGCCACTCGCGGGTGAACTTGTCATAGGCGGCAAAGCCCGCGAACTGGTCCCATTCGTCATCGACGGCATCGACCTTGGAATTGTCGGGACGGAGAAGATCGCCACGAAGCTGCAAATTATAGGGCGGATCGGCAAAGATCAGATCTACGCTGCCTTCGGGCAGCGAATTCATGAGCTCTATACAGTCACCCGCCAGAATCTGGTTCAGCGGAAGGGGCCGCGCGGCAGCCGCGCGTTTGTCTTTGATCTTCATCATCTCTCGAGCCTCTGGGTTGCCGGATTTGCCCGGTCTGGTATGCCCTCTAAGATGATTCAGACGCGATTCGCCGTCAATTTCTTTTTTGAATCAATTGCTTGCGGTTTTATCTTTACACAAGATATTGTGGACGGGCTTGAACGAACGTCTATGATGAGGGGTCACCCCAAGATCTAGAAGCGCCTGTTTATGAGCCGGAGTCGGATAGCCCGCATTCGCCTCCCAGCCATAGCCCGGATATTGTTGCGCCAAATCCACCATGATGCGATCGCGCAACAGCTTGGCCACGATCGAGGCCGCCGCAATACTCAGACAACGGGCATCACCCTTCACCACGGCCTCGGCGGGAACGGCCAGATCGCTGGGGATTCTGTTGCCGTCGACCAGGACATGATCCGGCCGGATACGCAGCCCCGACACGGCACGGCACATGGCCAGATGCGAGGCGTGATAGATGTTCAACTGGTCGATCTCTTCGACGCTGACATGGGCCACCGACCAGTCGCAATGGGTCATGACCCATTCGGCAAGCGTTTCGCGCCGCGCCGGGGTCAGTTTCTTGGAATCGTTCAGCCCATCAGGGATGTTGCCCGGTTCCAGCACGACCGCCGCCGCCGTGACCGGACCGGCCAGCGGACCGCGCCCGACCTCGTCGACGCCCGCAACACGACGGGCGCCACGCGCCATGGCAGCCTGTTCAAAGCTGAAATCCGGCAGGCTCATGCGGTTATGGTGACGGTGGGGATATCGACCTCTTCGAGATTCACGCCATCTCCCTCGCGGTCCACGACAAGAAACTCGGCAGCACGGTCCAGCGGGGTCAACACGCCGTGCCAGATCCCCGCCCTCAGGTTCACGCCCATGCCCGCGGGCACCAGGAAGGCCAGCGGCGCGCCGGGGCGGCCATCCTCGTCGGGTGCGACGACCGACAACCAGTCATCCGGTCCAAGTGGCATGAAGGCCTGAGAGCCCAAAGGGTGACGTTCCAGCATCGCGCAGTCATAGGGCAGGCTGACCGGCTCGGAACGGAAGATCGAGATGATCGCCTCGCCACCGCCCCGCTCGACAGTGGCAAGTGCATGATGCCGTTCGCAGCGCCCTTCGTTGATCAGCTTGTCGGGCGCCGTCTTCGGGGTCAGCAGTTCCCCGAAAGGGGCAAAGGCCTCTGCGGTGATCGGCTCGGCTTTGATCGTGGTCATGTATCGGTCCTCCTCCGGGCAGGGTTTATCCTGCCGAAGCCAGCCCGTCGAGGATGCGCCCCTTGATCGCACGCATCAGAACCGGGTCCGCAAGTAACGCAACCTCTTCCCGGGCCGCACGGGACATCTCTTTGCATTCATTAGGATTTTCGCGCGCCCATGCGAGTTTCTCGGCGATGTCGTCGCAATATCTCTGAACCGGTATATAGTGTTTCCACGGTTTGAAGCGACCGGAATAATAGACTTCCCAGCCATCCTCTTCCTTCAACAGCACCGACTGACTGTTGATCATCTGGATGAAATTCGATCCGTGATCGTAGCCTGTCATGCATAGCTGGTAACGGAAACCATGGAAAAAGGCCGGTCCCTTGCGGCTGGTACAATAGGGCGCGATTAACGGATCACGCGCGAATTGCCGAAAAGCCCAGGCCATCGCGATGCCGATGTCGAAATCGGGATGATCAAACCAGCGGCGGATGAACGCCATGCGGGAGGTGCGGCACAGCCCTTGCCATGCCTCTTCCCGCGCCTCCGGATCATCTCCCGCCTCCTCGAGCCTGCGCAGGAAACGCAGCGATGACGGGCCGGGCCTGACACCCTCGCGACGTTCGTTCCCCGAGATCATGCCGCGCCAGACAAGCCGATCCTCTTTATCCTCGAACGGGATATTGTCGGGGCTGGGGGTCTCGTAGCCGCGGAAACCGGGCCCCATCTGCTCGGGCAGCGGCCAGAGAACCAGGTTCCGGGCGCCTTCCCTGCGATTGTGGCACAATACCGGTTTGCCAAGCGGCTTCCGATGCGAGGCGCCGATCCAGCGCGCATCCTCCATATCGATATTCACCGGGTCGCGGCGCCCGAGACGAAGAATATCGTTGATGACCCCTTCTGCGCGGCGTTCCTTGAAGCTCAGGCCTGGACGGGCGATTGCGATGTCATTGTTGCTTCCGGGCTGCGGACCGATGGCGAAAGGATGCGGCTTGCCAGCCCGGTTGAAAACCCGTGGACCACCATCCCATTCACCGTAAAACGGAGAGGTGCCGTTCAACTCGTTCGTTGCCGGGTGACAGCGCCCGCGCAGGCAAAATTCGGCCACGTCCCCGACAAACGCCTCGGCCTGTTGCCGGGGCGATTCCGGTGCCGGATCAAGTATGCGCAAGAGCATCTGTTCCAGCCCGGGACCGGCAGGATAGTGCCAGCCGGGACGCTTGGGAGACCGTGGCATCGGCAGGAATTCCTCGAGACGCCCACGGAGATCATCGAGCCTTTCGGTTTTCGTATCCACCCGGATCAATGCGGGATCATCTTCGAAATATGTCTCGACCGCATCAAGATGGGCTTGCCAGTCACGCGCCCACAGGTCGGGTATCTCGCCCTCTTCGACCTGCCAATGCGCCGCATATGCCTTTGCCGCCGCACCATTCGCGGCAGTCATCCGATCCAGAAGCCATGCTTCCATGTCCCGCGTCGTCAGGATGAAACGTGCATCGGGAAAATGCTGGCGAAGGAAGGCAAAGCTGCGCCAGCTCTCCAGCGGCGGCCTCCACCATGGCTGCAGGCGATAAAGGCCGGTGAACAACCGGGCCTCCGGCCAGTCACGCAGCGGGACCTGCCCACTCATCTGCGCCCAAGCGATATCCTCGGCCAGCTTTCCCTTCTCGTCGCAAATCGCCTCGTAGCCGTTGAGGGAAAATAGCCGCGCCAGACGTGCCCCGCCACATTGGTCGGGGCTGATATGGAAAAAGACCGGGTTCCGCACCATCAGCCTGCGAGTTCATCCTGCCTTGGCAGCAAGATGGTCAATATGCCGAACACAGGCAGCACCGAGCAAAGCAGGAAGACCAGCCGCAGCCCCTGCGCGTCTGCCAGGACTCCGAGCGCTGCGGCGGCGATACCGCCCATGCCGAAGGAAAACCCAAAGAACAGCCCGGCCACCATGCCGGTGCGGCCTGGAACGAGTTCCTGCGCGAACACGACGATGGCCGGAAATGCCGAGGCAAGGACCAGCCCGATCACCAGCGACAGGATACCGGTCGGAATCAGTCCCACATGCGGCAATGCCAGCGTGAAGGGCAGCACCCCAAGGATCGAGAACCAGATGACCTTCAGCGAACCGACCCGGTCTCCGACGAGACCGCCCAGCATGACGCCCGCGGCCATGCCCAGCAAAAACAGGAACAGCATCAGCTGTGCCCCTTGCGGGCCGAGGCCGAATTTCTCGATGGTGAAGAAGGTGAAATAGCTGAGCATCGCGGCGCTGTAGATATTCTTGGTAAAGGTCAGCACCGCCAGCACGATGATTGCCCGGACAACCAGTTTTCGGGGCAGTCGCAACGTGGTGTCCGGCTGTGCGGTAGAGGCGCGCCTGCGCCCTTCGGCCCAGTTGCCGACCTGGTAGAGCAGCGCGACGCCCAATGCTGCGGCAACCGCGAACCACGCTACGGCGGGCCTGCCTAGGGGAACGACGATGAAGGCTGCCAGCAGCGGCCCGAGCGATTGACCGAAATTTCCACCGAGCTGAAACAAGGATTGCGCGGTGCCGAATCTCCCGCCCGAGGCAAGCCGTGCCACCCGGGAACTTTCGGGATGGAAAATCGCCGAACCGATCCCGATCAGCATCGCCCCGGTCAACAGGACCCAATATTGATGCGCGAATGCCAGCAACAGCACTCCGCAAAAGGTCGAGGCCATCCCGAGGGAGAGCGATCTCGGCTGCGGATGCCGGTCCGTCACCATCCCGACGGCGGGCTGCAAGAGCGAGGCCGTGATCTGGAATGCAAGCGACAGGATGCCGATCTGCGTATAGGACAGCGAGAACTCCGTGCGCAGCAGCGGATAGATTGCCGCCAACATCGACTGCATCACGTCATTGACCATGTGACACAGGCTGATCGCCAGCAGCACGCTCCATGCGGTGCTGGTCCCGGTCAGACGGCCCGGACCTGTCGGCTCGGTACTCTGCACACTCATCGCGATTCCCCGATCATGGACGGTCCGGCTTTATCAGCCGCTTGCGGAATAGAAAATACGGGGATATCCCCATAATTGCGCTGAAAACCGCCGCAGCCCCGACGCTTGGCCGCCCCCATGGTCCCGATCTATGGCACCATCGAGGAAGGCAGCAAGGTCGACAGAACGGGAAACAGAATAAGCACCGCCAGCACCAGCACATCGACCAGAAGAAAGCGCGCAACCCCTGCGAATATCTGATCGACGGCGACATCCCGGGTCACGCTGCCAATGACGAAGACGTTCAGCCCGACGGGTGGGGTGATCAGGGCGATTTCCAGCAATTTGACGAGAATTACGCCGAACCAGATCGGATCCATCCCGTAGGCCTGCATCAGCGGCAAGATGATCGGCAAGACCAGGACAAGTATTCCCAACGGCTCGACGAACATGCCCAGGATCAGGCAGATAACCGCCGCGATGGCGATAACCGTCAGCGCCGGTGCACCGCTGATACGGGCCCATTCCGCAACCGCATTCCCGATGCCGGTCTGTTCGACGAAACCAAGAAACAGAGTCGCGGTCGCCACAATCAGCAGCAAGGAGGCGCTTTGCACGGCGGTGTCGCGAAGGACGATCCATAGCACATCCATCGACACCCGATGATCCAGCACGCCGATCATCACGGCCAGGCCCACGCAGAACCCCGCGGCTGCCAAAGGCGACAACAGGCCGAAATACAGCCCGCCGATGATGATCGCCAGCAAGGTGACGGGCGGCCATAACGCCAGGGTCGCCTCGGTCCGGCTTGCCTTGGCCGGGGCGGGTTTCGGGGCGATTCCGGGCTCTTCGTGTACCCACCAGAGGATCACTGCAATCATGCCCGCCAATGAGAGCAGCCCCGGCAAGAGCCCGGCGATGAACAGCTTGGCGACCGGCAGACCGGTCAGCAGGCCATACAGGATGAACAGGATCGAGGGCGGGATCAGCGATCCCAGGGTGCCGCCGACCGCAACCGAGGATGTGGCGAGCTTGGGATCATATCCGTGCCGCAGCATCTCGGGCACGCAAATCCGGCCCATGGTCGAGGCGCAGGCCACCGACGAGCCGGATAGCGCCGCGAAACCGCCGCACCCCAGCACAGCTGCCATTGCCATTCCCCCCGGCACACGCCGCAGCCAGACCTGCGCGGCGTCGTAGATCCGTGTCGAAATTCCCGCATAGAAGGCGATGTTGCCCAGGGCCACGAACAGCGCCACCATCGCCATGGCGTCAAGTTGCAACAACTCCCGCAGAATCGCCGGGATGGTCGCGACGCCTTGGGTCAATCCGGCGCCGGACAGCCCTCCCGACAGCGCGAAACCGACAATCGCGACCGCCCCTGTCGCCAGGGCAACCGGAATCCGCAGTGCCAGCAACGCCAACAGCGCGATGATTCCGATGAAGCCAAGCATGGCCGGGCTCATTTCAGTTTGTCCCTCCTCGACAATGCTGCCCGGCATAGCAGCGGTTCCCCTGGGCGGCAACGCGCGACTGACCGAAAATTGAATCCAGCCCATCTGGCCTTCGGCCATCGGAAAGTGGAGACTGCACGGAATATTGATGGAGAGATTTATGCCCTTTCGCCCCTATCGGACTTCACTGGCTCTGATCATGGCCATGTTCGCTGCAGTTCCGGCGCTTGGACAAGACGGGAAATCCGGGTTTTCCGCCGCCGATATCGAAGCCGCGAGTTATCAGGGCGGCGACCTGCCCGCGGGGCAATCTCCCCTGACTGCCAAGGTGCAAGTCCTTCTGGATCGATCCGGAACCTCTCCGGGGGTGATCGACGGATACAAGGGAGGGATGAGCGAAAGCGCCCTCATGGCGTTCGAGCGCCGCGCCGGCCTGCCCATCGATGGCCGGATGGACCCGCAAGTCTGGCAATTGCTTCTGCCCTATGCGGCACAGCCGCAGACAATGGATTACACGATCACCGAAGAGGACGCGCAGGGATTGGTCGATGCCATTCCAAGCGATTATGCCGAAAAGGCCCAGATGTCCGCGATGGCCTATACCAGCGTGGCGGAAAAACTGGGCGAGCGGTTTCACATGGACGAGAAATTCATCGCCTTCCTCAACCCCGGCACGGCCCTGGTGCCCGGTGCGACGATCAAGGTCATCTCTCCTGCCAAGCCGATCAAGACAAAGGTCACCCGGATCATCGTCGACAAGGCGACCCGGCGCGTGGCCGCCTATGATGCGGATGGTGAGATGATCGTCGATTACCCGGCAACCGTCGGATCGGATGCGACGCCCTCGCCCTCGGGGCACCACACCGTCGTCACGGTCGCACTGAACCCGAACTACACCTATAATCCCGAGAAGAATTTCAAGCAGGGCGATAACGACAAGGCGCTGATCGTTCCTCCGGGACCGAACGGGCCGGTCGGCAATGTCTGGATCGACCTGACGAAACCCACCTATGGCATCCACGGCACCCCGACCCCGTCCCGCCTGTTCCGCAACCAGTCCAATGGCTGTGTGCGGCTGACCAACTGGGACGCGCGCGAGCTGGCGGGTATGGTGATACCCGGCAAGACCAAGGTCGAGTTCCTGGAACCCGGCGTCACCATCGCAGATGTCACCGGTGGGCAGATTGCACCCGCAGAGGGTGTGATCCCCGCGACGGCTGTCGCGACGGCGACGACGGCAGCAAGTGCAGCGGTGACAAGACCTGTTACGACGGCCAAGCCAACCCTGTCGGCGCGTGCGCCCTTGCCCCGCCCGGCATGGCTCGGCCGGTCGGCGGCAACTGCTGACACGACGATGACGACAGAAATGGCGACGACAGGCACGGCCACGGCGCGGGGCAACCAGCCCGCCGGAATATCCGCTGCGACCGAACAGTCCACGGCGCCCTTGCCACCGGTCGGACAGCCTCAACCGGCAGGCGCTCCGGCTCCGGTTGCGGGTACACAGCCGGTTTATGAGAATACCAGCGAGGAAGAGGCGGATGGTTTCGCGCCGGCGACAACGCAGAACCCCGTCGACGACCTGCTGAGCGAAGCGCTCTCCAACGCGATCCCGGAATCCGACATCGTCCCGCCTGCCCCGGTTCAACCACAGTGAGGCAATTCTGGCCGATCCTAGCCTGTTTTGTGCTCGTTACGGGTTCGGGGGCAATTGCACAGGAAACACCCCCCGAACGTATCGAGGATGCTGCCCCGATCAGCAGCGATACGCGCCCTCCCGCGCGGCCGGAGAGCGACACACCGGCACCGCCCAGTGAACCGGAGGAAAGGTCGGAGCCAGCCAAACCGCGTGAACCTGCGAAACCGGTCGAAGAGGCCGGACCGCCCGCATGGAAGGATTTGCGGGAAACCGATCAGGAATATGCCTCTTGCCGTCTGGCGCTGTCGCTGCTTGGCAGTGTTTACGAGGAAATTCCGCCGATCACCGACCCGGATGATTCCGATTGCGGCATCGCGAGACCGCTACGCGTGACCGAGATCCTGCCCGGACTGGAACTGGAAGGCGGGGCAGAGATGCGTTGCGACACGGCGCGCGCCCTTGGTTTCTGGGCACGCGATTTCCTGCGCCCCGCAGCGGCGACCCTGCCGGATTCTCCCCGCTTGACGGGTTTGCGGTTGGGATCGACCTATAGCTGCCGCGCACGGGCCGGAACGGGTAAGAAGCGCCCGAAACTCTCTGAACATGCGCTCGGCAATGCGATCGATATTGCCGCGTTCCTGTTCGACAATTCCGACCCGCTGCCGGTTCAGCCGCGCGAGGATACCGGCGACCGGTTCGAGGCCTTCCAGCGCAGCGCTCGGGCAACCGCTTGTCTCTATTTCACGACGGTTCTTGGGCCGGGCTCGAACGAGGCACATGACGATCATCTGCATCTGGACGTCAAGAGCCGCAAGAATGGCTGGCGCCTGTGCCAATAGGGCCGCAACGGATCATGCTCGCCGCCATCTGAACCGGCTATTGCAGCGCCTCGCCCAGTGCCACGAAGCTGTTCGTAATCGAATCGCTCGGCCTGGTGACGAAGGCATCGAGATGGGGAAACAGCCGCACCGCCTCGTCAAGCCGCTTGTCCGATCCCGGCGCATAGAGACCGGCCCGGATCATCAATTCCGATTCCGCGTAAGCCCCAAGCGCCGTGCGTGCCTTGGCGATTATGGCATTTTCCGCTTCGCTGGCGGCATCTGGCAGAGAGCGTGACACCGAGCGGACCACGTCCACGGCGGGGAAACGCCCGCGCTCGGCAATGGCCCGGTCAAGGATCACATGCCCATCCAGGGTTCCGCGCAGGATATCTGCGACCGGCTCCTCCATATCCGACCCGGCGACGAGCACGGTGAAGATGGCGGTGATATCGCCGCTCCCATCGAGCCCCGGCCCGGCCCGCTCTGCCAGTGCCATGATGAGGTTCGACACCGATGGCGGGAAACCGCGATAGCTGGGCGGCTCCCCTGCTGCCAGGGCGATTTCGCGATGCGCCTCGGCAAAGCGGGTGATCGAATCGGCCAGCAGCAGGACATGCTTGCCCTGGTCGCGGAAATGCTCGGCCACGGCCATGGCGGCCCATGCGCAGCGGCGCCGGATCAGGGGCGAGCGGTCCGAAGTCGCCGTCACGATCACCGCCCGCGCCATGCCCTCGGGACCAAGCGTGTTCTCCACGAATTCCCGCAATTCCCGCCCACGCTCGCCGATCATCGCGATCACCACGATATCGGCCTGCACCCCGCGGGCAAACCGTGACAGCAGAACCGACTTGCCCACACCCGACCCGGCGAACAGCCCAATCCGCTGACCGCGCACCACCGGCAGGAGCGTGTCGAACACCGCAAGGCCCGTCGGCAACCTTGCCCCGAGACGCTTGCGCCTGATCGCAGGCTGGGCCTCGCAACGGAAAGGCCGGGGCTGTCCCCCTTGCGGCAGAGCGCGCCCATCCAGCGGTTGCCCGAAAGGATCGATAACCCGACCGATCCAGCGATCGCAGGGCGAAATCGTCGGGGCGAAGAGCAATTCGACCGGTGCGCCGATTGACAGTCCCTCGGCCTCTCCCTCGGGCAGGATTTCGGCGAGGTCATGGCGAAGTCCCACGATCTCGCCGTAGATATCGCCGGATTGGAGCGTAATCCGCACCCGATCACCGACCGAGGCGTGGTCGTTCAGGCCGGATACGCTGACCAGGCCAGCGCGAATCGACCGTACCCGTCCTAGATGGGTGATCGGGGTCACATCCCTCATCCTGCGGGTAATCGATTCAATTTTTTCCATTTTGTTGCCCACCCGCCGTTCCGTGTTGCGTCTAGAAACGGTTTCTAAACCTCTGTGGGTTAAGACCCGGTTTATCGACACAGAGGAGAACCTCCATGTTTGAGCGCATCGAGTTGATGAAAATGACCCGCGCGATGACCGATCACGCTGCCCGCCGCAATGGCGTGGTCGCGCGCAATATTGCCAATGCGGATACGCCCGGCTTCAAGACACGCGATCTGCAATCCTTCGTGGAAAGCTATCGCCATACCGACCCGCCACCCTTACGCACCAGCCGCAGCGGTCATGTCGCGTCTCCGTTCTGGTCCGCCGCCAACCCGCGAGAGGTCATGCCCGAGGTCGGCAATTCTCCCAATGGCAACTCGGTTTCGTTGGAAGAGGAAATGCTCAAGCTGGCCGAGACAAAACGGGAGCATGACCTGTCGCTTGGGATCTACCGCTCTGCACTGACCTTGATGCGAACCAGTATCGACCGTCGCAACTAACCGGATTCATCATGAACGAACAGGTTTCCCCCCTGCGCCTTTCGGCGTCCGGGATGCGTGCGCAGGCCGAGAGGCTGCGCCACACAGCCGAGAATATCGCCAATATCGACACGCCCGGCTATCGCCGCAAGCTCGTCACCTTCGACGAGGCGATCCGTTTCGGGCGTCCGTCCGGCGAGGTCGAGGCCTCGCCTGTCCACCTGGACCAGACCGAGTTGCCGCGCATCCATGATCCGTCGCATCCGATGGCAGATGACGAGGGTTATTACCTTGGGTCGAATGTCGATCTGGTTATCGAAATCGCCGATTCTCGCGAAGCGGGCCGCAGTTACGAGGCCAATCTTCGCATCTTTGAACAAACCCGGCAGATGAGCAGTTCGTTGCTCGAACTCCTGCGCCGATGAAAGGATTTTCCATGGTCTCGTCTCTCAACGCCGCCAGCGCCTACTCGATGGCACGTCCGGCCATCGCCCCCGATCAGGGCTCCCCGTCGGCAACTGTTCAGCGCATCGGCTCCGCCGCCGAGGAATTCGCCCAGCAGATGCAACAGTTCGATGCCGCCGCGACCGGCGCGATGACGGGCGGGACCGGGACGCATCACCTGGTCCAGACCATCGCCGAGGCGCAACTGGCGATGGAAACGGTCGTGACGATCCGCAACAAGGTCGTCGAAGCCTACCAGGAAATCCTGCGCATGCCGGTCTGAGGTCCCGAAATGAGCGAAACGCTGCTTTTCGACATGATGCGGCAAGCATTGCTGATCGCGGTGCGGATATCCGCGCCGATGCTGTTAGTGGCGCTGATCGCGGGCATGGTCATCGGGCTGTTCCAGGCCCTGACATCCATCCAGGAGATGACCCTGACCTTCGTGCCCAAGGTCGGCCTCATGCTGGCCGTGTTCTGGGTCAGCATGAGCTTCATGACCACCACCCTGTCCGACTTCTATATCGGTCAGATCATTCCCCTCATTGCCGGAGGCTGACATCATGGAAAACGCGATCTATGCCGCACTGACCCGCCAGTCCGGCCTGATGAAGGAGATGCGGGTCGTCGCAAACAACATGGCGAATGCCAGCACCACCGGCTTTCGCCGCGAAGGGGTGATCTTCGCCGAGCATCTTGCCGCCGTCGATCGTCATGGCGACACCTTGTCGATGGCTCATGCCCGGGGGCGCATGGTCGATCTGCGGCAGGGCGTGCTGACCCAGACCAATGGCAGCTTCGATCTTGCCATCGAGGGCGAGGGGTTCTTCATGGTCGAGACCCCGGAAGGCAACCGGCTGACCCGTGCGGGCGCCTTCATGCCCTCGGCCGAGGGAGAGTTGATGAATGCCGATGGCCATCGGCTTCTGGATGAGGGGCAGGCTCCGATCATCATTCCCGCCGGGGCCACCGGGATCGCCATCGGTTCCGATGGCACGCTTTCGGCAAACGGGCTGCCCTTTGGCCGCATCGGGGTTTTCGCCGCCCCCGATCCTGCCGGGATGTTCCACAAGGGCGGCACCAGCTTTGCCACCGACACCGATCCGGAACCCGTCGAGGATCCGCGTATCCGACAGGGTTTTCTCGAAGAGTCCAATGTCGATCCGGTCTTCGAGATCACCCGCATGATCGAGGTCCAGCGCGCCTACGAACTGGGCCAATCCTTCCTTGACCGCGAGGATCAGCGCATCCGTAGCGCGATCACCGCCATGACCCGCTAAGAGGACCGCATATGAGAGCCCTACAAATCGCAGCGACGGGGATGAGCGCGCAGCAAACCCGCGTCGAGGTCATTTCCAACAACCTCGCCAACATGTCCACCACCGGCTACAATACCCGCCGCGCCGAATTCGCGGATCTGCATTATCAGCAGGCGGTCCGACCCGGCAGCGTCACCGCCGCCGATGGCACGCTCGTTCCGGCGGGCGTCCAGTTGGGGCTGGGGGTTCGGCCAACCGCCGTCACCGTCAACCTGGCGCAGGGAAG
This sequence comes from Paracoccus saliphilus, assembly GCF_028553805.1. Classification (NCBI taxonomy): domain Bacteria; kingdom Pseudomonadati; phylum Pseudomonadota; class Alphaproteobacteria; order Rhodobacterales; family Paracoccaceae; genus Paracoccus; species Paracoccus saliphilus. The sequence goes on from NZ_CP067140.1 coordinate 3,476,892, forward strand.
CCTGGCCGCAACCGGCGGCGATCTGGATGTCGCGATCGAGGGCGACGGCTACCTGGAGGTTACCTTGCCCTCCGGCCTCTCCGCCTATACCCGCGATGGCGGTCTCAAACGCTCGCCCGATGGGCTGATCGTCACCTCTGACGGCCACCCGGTCGCCCCAGAGATCGCCATTCCCGAAGATGCGCGCTCGATCTCGATCAATTCCGAAGGCGAGGTCTTCGCCTTTTTCAGCGATCAGCCAGAACCCGAATTGCTGGGCCAGCTTACGCTGGCGGGTTTCGCCAATCAGAAAGGGCTGGAGGCGATCGGCTCGAACCTGTTCCTGGAAACCGGTGCATCCGGGCCGCCCCGAGTCGCCACGCCCGGATTAGAGGGGTTGGGCACGCTGCGGCATGGCTATCTCGAGGAAAGCTCGGTCGATGCGGTGCGCGAGATCACCGAGTTGATCAAGGCGCAGCGGGGATACGAGCTGAACGCCAAGGTAATCACCGCCGCCGACCAGATGCTGGGCGCAACGGTGCAGGTCCGCTGATGCGCGCGCTGCTGTTGTTCCTGGCTCTCATTCCCCCGCTCCCCGCAATGGCCGGTGGCCTGATCGCTGCCCGCACCCTGCCCGCAGGAACCCTGATCACCTCCGGCGATCTTCGCGCAGGCGATGAAACGGCACAGGAAAACAGCGATCCGTCGCAGATCGTCGGGCAGGAGACCCGCATCACCATCTACGAGGGGCGCCCCATTCAGGCCAGCATGCTGCGCCCGCCAAGACTGGTCGAGCGAAACCAGATCGTGCGGCTTCTGTTTCAGCGCGGGACACTGCACATCGCCACCGATGCACGTGCGCTGGACGAGGGCGGCGCGGGCGACCTGGTTCGCGTCATGAACCTGGCTTCGCGAACCACCGTTACCGCCCGCATCGCCCCCGACGGCACATTGCACGCGGCAAGATAGAGACCCTGCCGGACATGACACCCCTACCTGCAAGGATGAAGATGAGATCGACTTACCTGCTCTGTTTCGCGCTGGCCCTTGCTGCCTGCAACCGTGTCGAGCATCTTGGCCGGCCACCGCAGCTGACCGATCTGCAGGACACGGCGGAGTTCGAGGCGATGGTCAATCCGCCCTTGGATATTCCGGTCGATTCCGGCCGCCCCGAAGCATCCGCCTCGCTATGGGCGGGCGAGCAGTCTTCGCTGGTCCATGATCGCCGGGCCTCGGTGCGCGGCGACATCCTGACGGTGGTGATCGAGATCGACGACCGCGCCGAGATCAGCAACAGTTCGGGCCGGTCCCGCAAGACGTCGGAAGATCTGTCGATCCCACAATTCGGCGGCATCCCGCAACGGCTTGCACGCAAGCTGCCCGAGGGCGCCAGTTTCGACGACCTGGCCGAAGCGGATGCATCCTCGACCTACAAGGGATCGGGCAATATATCACGGCGTGACAAGCTGACACTGCGCGTGGCGGCCACGGTCGTCTCGACGCTTCCCAATGGCACCCTACAAATCGAGGGAACACAGGAGGTGCGGGTGAACTACGAATTGCGCGAACTGACCGTCAGCGGTTTCGTGCGCCCCGCCGATATTGGCCGCAACAACGAGATCGCCTATGACCGCATCGCCGGTGCCCGCATTGCCTATGGCGGGCGCGGACATATCTCCGACGTGCAGCAGCCCCGCTACGGCCAGCAGATCACCGACATCCTATTGCCATATTGAGGCCCGCGAATGTTGAAGAAAATTTTCATGTTTACCGTGCCGCTTCTTGCCTTTGTCGCCGGTGCGTTCGGTGGAGCGATGTTGAAACCCGACTCGCCCGAAACAGCCCCGCCGGCACATGAAACCGGCCATGACGACATGCCATCGGCAGGGCAGAATGGCAGCGCGGATCACGGTGCGACATCGCATGGCGATGGTCATGACAAGGATGAAGGTCACGGCAAGTCCGGCAAGGGCGACGCGGCCTGGTTCACCTTTTCCAGCCAGTTCTTCGTGCCCCTCGCACGTGAGGGGGACTCGGACGGGATGATGATCCTGACCTTGTCTCTTGAAACAAGCGCTGCCGAGCTCGAAGAGATCGCCAGGCAAGAGCACCGTCTGCGCGACGTCCTCTTGCGACAATTGCTGATCGTGGCGAATATGGGCGGTTTCGACGGCAACTTCACCACGGAGGGCCGTCTGCGCGGGCTGCGAAAGACATTGCTCGAGGCGGTTCAGGTCAGCGTAGGATCAAAGGTCTCTGGCGTGCTGATCGAAGATATCGCTCGGCAATCCAATTGACCACGGAGCCGCGGAGGATGTCATGAACGGACATCCCGGCCTGACGATCCGGCGGACAGACGATCCGGCGGACAGGGGGCTATCGACGAGACAGGTAAGAAAAGATCTCTTTTGCAGCCTGCTGGGGCAGGATCGCAGTTAACAGCCTCTTCCGGCCTTGACACCGGCAGTTCGACGGGGTGAGCTTGGCCTGTAGGAACCGACAGGCCGGTCTGTCACTTGAACGACGCAAGGCGGTTAGACATCTGCGCCGACCGAGGCTCGGCAAAATTCCCCCGACAGGAGCAATCAGCATGAAACCTCTGACACATTTCTTTGCCGCTGCGGCCATCGGGCTGGCGGCCGGTTCGGCCTCGGCGCAGGACATCGTGGTTTCCTCGAAGATCGATACGGAGGGCGGGTTGCTGGGCAACATGATCCTGATGGCACTGCAAGATGCGGGTCTGCCCGTGCAGGACAAGCTGCAACTGGGCGGCACGCCGATCATGCGCGACGCGATCACCTCGGGGCAGATCGACATCTATCCGGAATATACCGCCAATGGCGCCTTCTTCTTCAACGAGGCCGACAGCCCGGTCTGGAAGAATGCCGAAGAGGGCCGCGCCCGCGTGGCCGAGCTCGACAAGGAACAGAACGACATCGTCTGGCTGGACCCGGCGCCCGCAAACAACACATGGGCCATCGCCGTGCGGCAGGACGTGGCCGAGGAAAACACCCTCGCCACCATGTCTGATTTCGGCGAATGGATTGCGGGGGGCGGCGAGGTGAAGCTGGCCGCCTCGACCGAATTCGTGACCTCTGCCGCCGCCCTGCCCGCATTCCAGGAAACCTATGGTTTCAAGATGACATCCGATCAGTTGGTACAGCTTTCGGGCGGTGACACGGCGGCGACCATCGCGGCGGCGGCACAGCAGACCTCGGGCGTCAACGCGGCAATGGTCTATGGCACCGATGGCGGCATCGCACCCGCCGGGCTGGCGGTGATGGAGGATGACAAGGGCGTGCAGCCGGTCTATCAGCCCGCCCCCATCGTCCGGGCCGAGGTGCTGGAGGCGCATCCCGATATCGCCGAGGTGCTGAACCCGATCTTCGCGACGCTGGAACTGGAGACATTGCAAGAGCTGAATGGCCGCATCCAGATCGGCGGAGAACCCGCCGCGACGGTAGCCAAGGATTACCTGACGAGCGCAGGCTTCCTCGACTGACCGCCGCCGGGATGGCTCTCCGCATCAGCCGCACCGGGCTGCTATTCGCCCTGATCGGGCTGACCGGGCTGGTGCTGCCCTTCGTGCAGTTCAAACCGAACCGGATCGTTCCGGGCGAAGGGCTACGGCTGTTCGAGGCCTTGTTCACGCCGCTCAGCTGGATGATCGGCCTGGTTCTCGGTGCAATGCTGATCGCAGGCTGCCTTGACCGATGGCCCGCCAAGCTGCGTCTGACGGTTGCCCTGCTGGCGGTAATCGCGGTGACGCTGGCCTTGGGAGCGGCGGCAACCCATCTGACACCGCCGGACAACACGCTGGCGCGGGTTTCCCCATCCTCCGGTTTCTGGCTGCTATTGCTCGCCTTCACCCTGATGCTTGCCGATGCCCAAAGCCGGATCACGCTTGGGCTGCCGACCCGTCTCGCGATGCTGACCGGGGCGATGGCCCTGATCGCGGTGATCCTTGGGTCGGGTGCGCTGGACGGGGTATCGGTCATGCGCGAATACGCGGCCCGCAGCGATCTGTTCGCCCGAGAGGCGGCGGGGCACCTGGCCCTCGCCTTCGGCTCGCTTGGCCTTGCGCTGCTGATCGGGCTGCCGCTTGGCGTGGCAATCTACGAATCCCCGGCAATGCGCCGCCCGGTTCTGGGCATCCTGAACATCCTGCAGACCATCCCTTCGCTGGCGCTGTTCGGCATCATGATCCCGATCTTCGGCTGGATCGCCGCCAATATCCCCGGGGCGGCGCAGGCAGGCGTCGCGGGGATCGGCCTGTTTCCGGCACTGGTGGCGCTGTTTCTCTATTCCCTGCTGCCGGTGGTCTCGAACACGCTGACCGGCCTGACCGGCGTCAACCCGGCCACGCGAGAGGCGGCGGCGGGGCTGGGCATGACCCGCCCGCAGATCCTGCTCCAGGTGCTGATCCCGCTGGCACTGCCGGTCCTGCTGGCCGCGATCCGCATCGTTCTGGTGCAGAATATCGGCCTCGCCGTCATCGCCGGGCTGATCGGCGGCGGCGGATTCGGCACTTTCGTGTTCCAGGGATTGAACCAGACCGCCATGGATCTGGTTCTATTGGGTGCGCTGCCGACAATCGCGCTGGCTTTGGTTGCCGGCATCGCGCTGGATCTGTTGGTCGAAGCGACCGGCGGACGCCCGAAAGGAGGGCAAGCATGATCGAGATTCAGAACCTGACCCGCATCTATGGCACCAGTGCCGTGGTCAAGGATGTCAGCCTGACCGTCGAGACCGGGCAGATCGCGGCGCTGGTCGGCACCTCGGGATCGGGCAAGACCACGCTCTTGCGAATGATCAACCGGCTGGTCGAGCCAAGCGAGGGGAAGGTGCTGATCGACGGCAAGGACACGGCCGAGATCGAGCCGCATCTGCTGCGCCGCCAGATCGGCTATGCGATTCAGGGCCACGGGCTGTTCCCGCATCGGACCGTGGCGCAGAACATCTCGACCGTGCCGCGCCTGCTCGGCTGGACGCAGGACGAGTACCGCGCCCGCGTGGACGAGTTGCTGGAACTGTTCCAGATGGAACCCGCCGATTTCCGCGACCGCATGCCGCACGAACTGTCAGGCGGTCAGCAACAGCGCGTCGGCGTGGCGCGAGCCTTGGCCGCGCGCCCCGACCTTTTGTTGATGGATGAACCTTTCGGCGCGCTCGACCCGGTGATCCGGGCCAAGGCGCAGCAGGATCTGCGCGACATCCAGCGGCAACTGGGCACGACACTGATCATCGTGACCCATGACATGGAAGAGGCCGTGACCCTGGGCGACCGGATCGCGGTGATGGATAAGGGCGAATTGCTGCAATACGGCCCGCCATCCGAGATCCTCACCACCCCCGCCACTTCTTTCGTCAGCGACCTGATCGGCACCGGCGACCGGCCCTTCCGGCTGCTGTCGCTGACCCCGGTGGCCGAGATCATCGCCGAAGGACAGGCCGAGGGCGCCGAGATCCCGCGCGAGGCCAGCTTGCGCGACGCATTGGCCGAATGCCTGTGGAGCGGGCGGGACCGGCTACCGGTCGAAGGTGGCGGCATCGTCACGCTGGACAGCTTACGCGCGCAGGCCGCGCCGACCGCGAGGGCGGCGGAATGACCGGACGGGTGCTGATGGCGGCGGCGGTGCTGTTCTTGCTAGCCTTTCTTGCCAGCCCGGAAAGTTTCGCGCCGCTATTCGAGCCCTTCACCCGCAACAATGCCCCGGCGATCTATACGCAGACCGGCCTCATGTCGCTGACGCTCTCGCATCTGGGGCTGGTCCTGCTGGCCGTCATCGCCTCGACGCTGATCGCGGTGACGCTGGCCATCCTCGTGACCCGCCCTGCGGGGCGGGAGTTCCTGCCGCTGGCGCGTACCGTGACCTCGGTCGGGCAGACCTTTCCGCCGGTCGCGGTGCTGGCGCTGGCCGTGCCGGTGATGGGTTTCGGGGCGGGACCAACGCTGGTCGCGCTGTTCCTCTATGGTCTGCTGCCGGTGTTCGAGAACGCGCTGGCCGGGCTGACCGGCCAATCCCCACAGGTACGAGAGGCCGCGCGCGGCATGGGCCTGACCCCGCGCCAAAGGCTGTGGCAGGTCGAATTGCCGCTGGCCCTGCCGGTGATCCTGACCGGCGTGCGCCTGACTGCGGTGATCTCGCTCGGAACCGCGACGATCGGCTCGACCGTGGCGGCGAAAACCCTGGGCGAGGTGATCATCGCGGGGCTGCTATCGTCCAACACGGCATTCGTCCTGCAGGGAGGGATGGTCGTGGGCATCATCGCGGTGCTGATCTATGAGGGTTTCCAGCGGCTCGAACAATTCGCCGCCGCACGGATCGGGCAAGGCTGATATCGCACCTTGACCACGGCCCTCTGCCGATATTTACTATCTCCTAGATATTTAGTCAGGAAATGGTAACTGGCTGCGGCTAGAAACAAGCCAGCCATGTCGCCCGGGAGGACAGAATGAAAACCACCGTCGCTATCTCCGCGCTGGCCTGTGCCGTCGCGATGCCCGCATTCGCGGGCAAGCCCGAGGTCGTCCAGACCTATGTCTCCATCGCCCATGCCGCCTATGAGGACAGTCTGACCAAGGCGCAGGAATTGCAGACCGCCGTCGATGCGCTGCTGGCCGAACCATCCGAGGATACACTGGCCGCCGCCCGCGACGCGTGGATCGCCGCGCGGGTGCCCTATATGCAGACCGAGGCCTATCGTTTCGGCAATGCGATCGTCGATGACTGGGAGGGCAAGGTGAATGCCTGGCCGCTGGACGAGGGGCTGATCGATTATGTCGATCCCTCCTATGGCGGCGCGACGGATGAAAACGAATATGCGGCCCTGAACGTGATCGCCTCGCCCAGCTTTACGCTTTCGGGCGAAGAAGTGGACGCTTCCGAGATCACCCCGGAACTGCTCTCCGAACAATTGCAGGAGGCCGACGGGATCGAGGCCAATGTCGCCACCGGCTATCACGCCATCGAGTTCCTGCTTTGGGGGCAGGACCTGAACGGCACCGATGCCGGCGCGGGCGAGCGGCCCTGGACGGATTACGCCTCGGGCGACGAATGCACCGGCGGCAATTGCGACCGGCGCGGCGCATATCTAAAGGCCGCCACCGACCTGCTGGTCAGTGACCTGGAATGGATGGTCGCGCAATGGGCCGAGGGTGGCGAGGCCGCGGCCTCGTTGACCGCCGATCCGGATGCCGCGATCTCTGCCATGCTGACCGGGATGGGCAGCCTTTCCTATGGCGAACTTGCAGGCGAACGGATGAAGCTGGGCCTGATGCTGAACGATCCCGAGGAGGAGCATGACTGCTTCTCGGATAACACGCATCAAAGCCATTTCTATGACGGCATCAGCATCCAGAATGTCTGGATGGGCCATTACACGCGCACCGATGGCACCGAGGTGACCGGGGAATCGCTTCACGACCTGGTGACAGAGGCGGATCCCGAGGTCGCCGAGGCCGTGACCGCGGATATCGCGGACTCGGTAGATAAGCTGCAGGCGATATGGGACAGGGTCGATCAGGGCGAGTTCTACGACCAGATGCTGGCCCGCGACAACAAGGAAGGCGAGGCCGTAATCATGGCCGCTGTCGATGCGCTGGTCGCGCAGACGCAAGAGATCGAGCGAGTGGTGAATGTTTTGGGTTTACAAGAAATCGGGTTTGAAGGTTCGGACAGCCTCGACAACCCCGATGCCGTGTTCCAGTAGGATTGGCTTGGCGGCGCTGGCGGTGCTGATCTGTTCCGCCGCGCCGCTGATCGCCGATCAGCCGGAGTTGCGGGATCTGCACCTTTCCACCATCGCGCGCAGCGATGAGGAAACAGCCCGCATAAAGGCCGTGACGGCCCCGCCGACCGGTTTCACGGCGCCTGAGAAATTCGAGGCCAATCCCGCCGGGGCGGCCACCGTGCGGCGGCGCAGTGATGCCGACGCCTTTTCGCTGCCCTCGGGAAATATCTCCTTCGAGGGAGAGCTGGATTTCAAGCTCGGCAACGGGCTGTTCCGCAAGCTGTGGGTGTCGTCGCCCTCCTCGACGCTGGCTTCGGACGGGCTGGGGCCGCTTTACAATTCGCGCGGCTGCCAGAACTGCCATCTCAAGGACGGACGCGGCCATCCACCCGATATTGCCGGCGATCCGGGCGGCTCGATGTTCCTGCGCCTGTCGATCCCTGCGCCAGAGGATGCGGCTGCAAGCAAAATCGAGGATTACCTGGCCAGTATAGGACAGGACATCACCCCGACCCGCCCCGATCCGGTCTATGGCGGGCAGTTGCAGGACCTGTCGGTGCAGGGCATCCCCGCCGAGGGACGGATGCGCATCACCTATGACGAGATCCGTATCCCCCTGTCGGGCGGCGAGACAGCCTCCTTGCGCAAGCCCGGCTATTCCATCGACAACCCGGCCTATGGCCCGCTGCGCGACGATTTGATGATCAGCCCGCGCGTCGCCCCGCAGATGATCGGGCTGGGGCTGCTGGAGGCGATCCCGGCCGCCGATATCCTGGCGGGCGCCGATCCCGAGGATAGCGACGGCGACGGCATTTCCGGGCGCGCGCAGATCACGTGGTCCGAACGCTACGACGCGCCCATGCTGGGCCGCTTCGGCTGGAAGGCCGGGATGCCGACGATCGAGGAACAATCGGCAAGCGCATTCGCCGGGGATATCGGCATCTCGAACCCGTTGCATCCCGACGGTTGGGGCGATTGCACCAATGCGCAGACCGCCTGCGTCAAGGCTCCGCATGGCGATGGCGACGCGCGCGGGACCGAGATCGATGCCGAGGGGCTCGACCTCGTGAGTTTCTACAGCCGCAATCTGGGCGTGCCGGAACGGCGGGACTTGGACGACAAGGACGTGCTGCACGGCAAGCAGGTCTTTCACGACACCGGCTGCGCCGATTGCCACCGCCCGAAATTCGTCACCGCCCGGCTGAAGGATCGGCCCGAGCAGAGTTTCCAGTTGATCTGGCCCTATACGGACATGCTGCTGCATGACATGGGCGAAGGTCTGGCCGATGACCGCCCCGAAGGGCTCGCGAGCGGGCGGGAATGGCGCACGCCGCCGCTTTGGGGACTGGGCTTGACGGAACAGGTCAACGGGCACAGCCTCTTCCTGCATGACGGCCGCGCCCGCTCGCTTCTCGAAGCCGTGCTGTGGCACGGAGGCGAGGCGGAACCGGCCCGTGACCGCGTGATATCCATGCCGCCCGGGGACCGGGCCGCCCTGATCCGATTCGTGGAAAGCCTGTGATGCGAATACCTGCCCTTGCCCTTGTCTCCCTGACCGCCCTCGCCCCCCTGCCCGCCATGGCCGGTGTGACCGAGGCGATACGGGAGCATATCCTGCCCGCCGTCGAGGATTTCTCTGTCGCCGCCGAGGATCTGGCCGAAACGGCGGCGGATGATTGCACGGCAGAGGCGCTGCGCCCGGCCTATCGACAGGCGTTCGACGCCTGGATGGGCCTGTCGCACCTGTCCTTTGGTCCGCTGGAAACCGATGGCCGGGCGCTGGCCATCGAGTTCTGGCCCGATCCCCGCGGCATGGTGGCCCGCACCGTCGCGGGAATGGGTGCCGATGCCGACCCGGTGGTCGACGATCCCGAAGCCTTCCCCGAGGTTTCGGTCGCGGGGCGCGGGCTGATGGCACTGGAGCGCCTGCTTTACGACGATACCCTGTCGGGATACGGGGCCGGAGATTACAATTGCCGCTATGCGACAGCCATCTCGGCCGATCTGTCGCGCATGGCCGGGGAAATCCTGGCCGATTGGCGGGAGCATGCAGAGCTGATGCGGACCGCCGGGGCCGAGGGAAATGCCCGCTACATGTCGGAAAGCGAGGCGTCGCAGGTTCTTTATACCGCGCTTCTGACGACTGTCGAATTCGACGCCGATCAGCGGCTTGGCCGTCCGATGGGCAGCTTCCACCGCCCGCGCCCAACCCGCGCGGAAGCCTGGCGCTCGGGCCGTCCGTTGCGGAACGTCACCCTGTCGCTAAAGGCCCTGCGCGATCTGGCCCTGACCATGTCGGACGATCCGATCCCTGTCACCGAGGCGGCATTCGACAGGGCGCTGGCGACAGCTGGCGCGCTTGACGATCCGCTGCTTGCCCGGGTCGAAACCCCGCAGGGACGGCTGAAGGTCGAGATCCTGCAACAGCAGATCCGCGCGGTAGGCGACGCCACCCGGGCCGAGATCGGCGGCGGGCTGGGCCTGAGCGCCGGGTTCAATTCGAGGGATGGGGATTAGAATGGCATTGCGCGTGACCGGGCTGCCGAGCGAATTGCGTCCCGCGATGGCCGGGGGCTGCCTGCCCCCGGACCCCCGGGGATATTTGCATGAAGAAGAAGGAACGAGCGATTTCATGCGGCTCCGGGACGCATTGTCATGATCGGACGCCGAAATTTCATTGCCGCACTGCTTGCCGGGTCGGTCGTGCCGCGCCTGTCATGGGCGGATGCGGGCAGTCCCGCCATCCTCGGCGCAGCGCGCGAAGAAGATGGCGGTTACGCGCTGTTCGGCATCGCGGCGGATGGCAGCGATTGCTTTCGCATCCCCCTGCCCGCCCGTGGCCATGCCGCCGCCGCCCATCCAAGCGCGCCCGAGGCCGTGGCCTTCGCCCGCAGCCCTGGCCGCTTTGCCGTGGTGCTGAACTGCGTTACCGGCGAGGTGCTGGCGCGGCTGGTCGCGCCCGAGGGGCGGCATTTCTATGGCCATGGCACATTCATCGCGGATGGTGATATCCTCTGCACTTCGGAAAATGATTTCGGAACCGGACAGGGCCGCATCGGGCTCTGGTCCCGGAGCGAGGATTGGCGGCGCGTGGGAGAGATCCCCACCCATGGCGTCGGCCCGCATGAGATAAAGCATTTGCCCGGTGACATCCTGGTCGCGGCGAATGGCGGCTATCGCAATCATCCCGACCGGCCCGGCGTCAAGCTGGACGTGTCAGAGATGCGACCCAACCTCGCCTATGTCAGCCCCGATGGCGAGTTGCTGGAAAAGGTCGAGCTGGACGAGGAATTGCGCCTCAACTCCATCCGCCATATCGCCCTTGGCCGGGACGGGCTGGTCGCCTTCGGGATGCAGTGGCAGGGCGATCCGGCGCTGGGGATGCCGTTGATGGGGCTGCATCGGCGCGGCGAGGCGGCGGTTCTGGACCGGATGCCTGTTTACGAGGCCGTGGCGATGCGGGGCTATGTCGGCTCCATCGCCTTCGATGCAGAGCGCAGCCGCGTCGCGATCAGTTCTCCGCGTGGCGGGCGGGTGCAGGTCTTCGACGAGACCGGGCGGCATCTGCGGGCCATCGAGCGCGAGGATGTCTGCGGCATCGCCCCGGCGCCACGGGGCTTCTTTTTGTCCGACGGCCTCGGCGGCCTGATGCGGGCGGGCGAGGCGCTGCATCCGCTGGCCAAGCATCGGGGCCGCGCATGGGATCATCACCTGGTGCCGGTGATGACCTGACATGCCGGTTTCCGGGACCTATTCCCCGATCCCGACCGGATCGACCCGCCAGATATCGGCCATGTAACCCCTGATCGTCCGGTCAGATGAGAAATAGCCCGAGCGCGCGATATTCAGCGCCGCCATCCGGTCCCATTCCGCCGGATCGCGATAGGCGGCATCGACCCGCCGCTGCGCCGCGAAATAGGCGTCGAAATCCGAGGCGACCAGGAACGGATCGTCATTCCATGTCCGGTCCAGCAGCTCGAAATACGCATCGCCCTGCCCGCCCGAGAACCGACCCTCGGCCACCATCTGCAGGGCGGCGCGCAGATCCTCGCTGGCCTCGATGGCTGCGCGGGCATGGCCGGGGCGCGCGGCCTCGGCCCCGGCCTCTGCGGCGGTCAGGCCGAAGAGGAAGAAATTCCCGGCCCCCACATGTTCGCGGATCTCGACATTCGCGCCGTCCAGCGTGCCGATGGTCAGCGCGCCGTTCATGGTGAATTTCATGTTGCCGGTGCCCGAGGCCTCCTTGCCCGCGGTCGAGATCTGCTCGGACAGATCGGCGGCGGGGATCAGCTTTTCGGCCATCGAGACATTGTAGTTCGGCGGATAGGCGATCTGCAGGAATTTCCCGGTGACCGGATCGTTGTTGATGGTTGCAGCCACATCGTTGATCAGCCGGATCACCGTCTTGGCCAGCCAGTAACCCGGCGCGGCCTTGCCCCCGAATATCTTCACCCGCGGCACCCAATCCCCGTTCGGATCGTCATGGATACGCCGCCATAGCGCGATGGCCTCGAGGATATTCATCAACTGGCGCTTGTATTCATGGATGCGCTTGACCTGCACGTCGAAGATCGCCTCTGGATCGGGTTTCACGCCCAGATCGCCCAGCAGGTGATCCGCCAGCCACAGCTTGTTGCACCGCTTGGCCGCCCGCAAACCTTCGCGGAAAGCGGGATCTTCGGCAAAGGGTTCCAGCCCGCGAAGCTGGTCGAGATCGGCGGTCCAGCCGGTGCCGATGCTCTCGTCGATCAGCCGCACCAGCACCGGATTCGCCAGCCGCATCCAGCGGCGCGGCGTGACCCCGTTGGTCTGGTTCACGATCCGATCCGGATGCAGCTTGTGCAGATCGGCAAAGACCGTATCCCGCACCAGGTCGGTATGCAGCGCCGAGACCCCGTTCACCTTGCCCGCCATGATGAAGGCCAGCTCACCCATATGGACCTGGTCATGCCGGACGATCCCGACATGATCGGGGCGGCCCGTCGAGGCGCGGTGATCGGCGTCGATCATCTCGATGATCTGCATGTGACGCGGCAGCACCCGCCCCATCAGCCATGTCGACCATGTCTCGAGCGCCTCGGGCAGCAGGGTGTGGTTGGTATAGTTCAGCGTGCCCCGCGCCAGGTTGCGGGCCTTGTCAAAACCCAACCCATGTTCGTCCATCAGAAGCCGCATCAGTTCCGGCCCGGCAATGGCGGGATGGGTGTCGTTCAACTGGATCGCCAGTTTCTCGGGCAAGAGCCGCAGGTCGCCATGCTCGGACAGGAAACGCCGCAATATGTCCTGCAAGGCGGCGGCGGTCAGGAAATATTCCTGGCAAAGACGCAATTCCTTGCCGGCCTCGGTCGTGTCATCGGGATAGAGCACCCGCGAAAGGGTCCGCGCCAGAACCTCTGGCTCGGCGGCACCGATATGATCGCCCGCATTGAAGCGGTGCAGATCGAAAGGCACGGCCGGATGCGCGCCCCAGAGCCGCAGCGTATTGGCCCACCCACCGTTCCAACCGATCACCGGCAGGTCATGGGCCCGCGCGATGACGGTTTCGCCGGGATGCCAGACCGCGCGGCCATCCACCTCTTCGACATGACCCTTGAAGCCGATCCGGGAACTGTCATCGGCCCGCGGAAACTCCCACGGATTCGGGCGGTCCAGCCAATCCTCGGCGATCTCGACCTGCTGGCCAGAGTCGAAACGCTGGCGGAACAGCCCATGCTCATAGCGGATGCCATGACCCATGGCCGGGCATTGCAGCGAGGAAAGCGATTCCATGAAACAGGCCGCCAGCCGCCCCAGCCCGCCATTGCCGAGGGCGGCATCGGGTTCGTCTTCCAGCAATTCGCGCTTGTCGAGGCCCAGCATCGCCAGCGCTTCGTCCATCGCCCCGTCGAGGCGCAGGTTGATGATCGCATCTCCAAGCGTCCGCCCGATCAGAAATTCCATCGACAGGTAGTAGACCCGCTTCGCGCCCTGCTCTTGCGTGGCCCGTTGTGCCGCCATCAAGGGATCGGTCATCATTTCGCGCAGCAGATGGCTGATGGCCATGCGCCAGTCAGAGATCGAGGCGGTCTCGGGCGAGCGGCCTTGCCCGCGGGTCAGGTGATGAAGAATCCGGTCGTGAAGATCTTGGGCGGAAGGAAATTGGGTCAAAACCGGCCTCTTGAAAATGATCATCCATCGCGGCGCCGATAGCGCCACCAGCATGCGGAACCTGTTGCCAGCTTTCCCGGGCTTTGAAAAGCGCCCGGCCGGTTTTCCCCGTTCGGATCGCGCAAATGCGTCACAGGGGTGCTTGCGTCCCGCGATGGCCGGGGGCGCTTCGCCCCCCGGACCCCCAGAGGATATTTGCATGAAGAAGAAGGAGGAGGGCGGCGCGGTTCAGTATGTTTTTCGTACTGGATTTTGCGGGCTGGTTCCGACTTGTGAAGATAGCGCCTGTATTGCGCTGGAAAGTTAAGGGAATCTGCGCGCGACGCACGCTGCCTGTGTACAGGTTGTGTACATCCTGTGTACGCGTGCTGCATGCGTTGTGCAGTCGGATTCCCAGCATTTGCCCGGTAAAACAAGTCACATGTTGCGCGCAGTGCACATTTGCAACGCGCGCTGGTGTTGCGCAACGGGTCATGGCCCATGGGTCAGCCGGTTTGACCGGTCTCGCTCATGACGAAGGCCACAACGCTATTGGCCCCGATGCGTTCGGTCTCTGCCGCTGCATCGTCGATATCTCCGTCACGCCAACTGTCCAGCCGACGTCGCCAGCCAGCGCCCTCCGCAATATCGGGTAGACGCAGCGAAGCCTCTGGTCCGGAATTGAAAACCACGAAAATCGCCCCCGGCAAAGCCGCGTAACCGGGCGTGCCCGAGGCCATCCGCATCTCGACCGCCAGCAGGCGCAGATCGGGATTGGTCCAGTCGGCTTCGCTCATCGGTTCACCGTCAACGCGGCGCCAGAACAGGTCGGGCAAGCCGTCCTCGCGGCGCGGAAGGCTGTGCAGGAAGCGCTTTTGCCGCAGGATCGGATGGGCCTTGCGGAAGCCGATCACCCGGCGGCAGAACTCGAGAAAACCCTGATCGGCGCTGTCCCAGTCCACCCAACCCGTTGAATTATCCTGGCAATAGGCGTTGTTATTGCCGCCCTGCGAATTGCCCAGCTCGTCGCCCGCAAGGATCATCGGCGTGCCCTGCGACAGCATCAGCGTCGCCATCAGGTTACGGCGGCGGCGGGCGCGGCGGGCCAGCACCCCGGCATCATCGCTCGGCCCCTCGACCCCGCAATTGTCCGAGACGTTGTGATCGTGGCCGTCGCGGTTATCCTCGCTATTGGCCTCGTTATGTTTCTGGTTGTAGCTGACCGTATCCATCAGCGTAAACCCATCATGCGCGGCGATGAAATTGACCGAAGAGGTCGCCGCCCGCCCGTCATGATCGAACCGCGCCGCCGATCCGGCGATACGCTTGGCCAGCTTGCCGATCAGCCCGGAATCACCTTTCCAGTAACCACGGATCTGGTCGCGGAAACGGTCGTTCCATTCCGCGAAGGGCGCGGGATAAGAGCCGAGCTGATAGCCGTCCGGCCCGATATCCCATGGCTCGGCGATCAGCTTGACCCGGTTCAGCACCGGGTCCTGGCGCACCGCGCGAAAGAACGGCCCGTCGCGGTCGAACACTCCGCCAGTGCGGCCCAGCACCGAGCAGAGGTCGAAGCGGAAGCCGTCCACATGCATCACCTCGACCCAGTAACGCAATGAATCCATGACCAGTCTGAGCGTGAAGGGGCTGTCCATGTTCAGCACATTGCCGGTGCCCGCGTCATTGACGTAATAGCGCCGATCCTCGGTCAGCCGGTAATAGGCAGCGTTGTCGAAACCGCGAAAGGACAGGGTCGGCCCCAGCTCATTGCCCTCGGCGGTGTGGTTGTAGACCACGTCAAGGATCACCTCGATCCCGGCCCGGTGAAAGCGCGCAACCATCTGCTGGAACTCGGCGATATCGCCGTCGCGCATGTAGCGCGGCTCGGGCGCGAAAAAGCCGTAGGACATGTAGCCCCAGTAATTCACCAGCCCCCTCTCGGTCAGGAAACGGTCATCCTTGAAGGCATGCACGGGCAAAAGCTCGATCGCGGTCACGCCAAGATCGTTCAGGTGATCGAGGATCGGGTCAGAGGCCATCGCCAGATAGGTGCCGCGTCCGGGGATGTCCTGACGCCCGGCGGTCAGGCCCTTCACATGCGCCTCGTAGATCACCGTTTCGGTCCATGGGTGCTGCAGGGGCCGGTCGTCTCCCCAGGCAAAGGCGGGATCGACGACCAGAGATTTCGGCATATAGGCCGCGCTGTCCCGCCGGTCAAAGCTGAGATCGGCATCGGCATGACCGGCGCGATAGCCGCAAAGCGCGTCGTGATTGACGGGCTTGCCGCTCAGGCGCTTGGCATATGGGTCGATCAGCAGCTTGTTGGGATTGAAGCGATGGCCCTCCTGCGGGGTATAGGGGCCGTGGACGCGATAGCCGTATTTCTGCCCCGGCCACAGCCCGGAGATATAGCCATGCCAGACATGCCCCTCGCGCTCGGGCAGGTCGATGCGGGTTTCGCGGCCCCTTGCGTCAAACAGGCACAGCACCACCCGCTCGGCATGTTGCGAGAAGACGGCGAAATTCACCCCGGCACCGTCGAAAGTGGCACCCAATGGTGTCGGGAGTCCTGCGGTGATCGCGTATCTGTCAGTCATTCCCGATGCTTATCAGTGAATTGTAAAGGCCCGGTTGCCAACCCGGCACGATCCGCGTTCCGCGATGGCTTGGGATAATCGCATAAGGAAGAAGGCGCAATGGGAAGCCCATCCGGTATTCAGCCGATCAATTCGGCATACATGTCGGCATAGGCCCTGGCCGACTGATCCCAGCCTACGGGTTGTGCCATCGCGTTCGCCTGCATGCGGGACCATGTTTCGCGGTCCCTGTAAAGTGCGCAAAGCCGGGTCAATGCGTTCCGCAGCGCCTCGGCGGTAATCGGCGAGAACTGGATGCCCGTGGCCACCCCTTGGGCCAGAGCGGCGGGGGAGGCATTGATCACCGTATCCGCCAGCCCCCCGGTCAGGCCCACCAGCGGAAGCGTGCCATAGCGCAGCCCGTAAAGCTGCGTCAGCCCGCAGGGCTCGAAGCGCGAAGGCACGAGGATCGCATCGCCGCCCGCGATCATGCGATGCGAGAGCGCCTCGTCATAACCTATACGGACGGCGACATGCGGGTTCTTCGCAGCGCGCTCGAAGGCGGTCTGCAGGGCGGGATCGCCCGAGCCGAGCAGGGCAAGCTGGCCCCCGCCTTTCAGCAAGGCGGGCAGGGCCTGCAGCACGAGGTCCAGCCCCTTCTGCTCGGTCATGCGCGAGACGATCACGCAGAGCGGGCCATCGCTTCCGGGCAGGCTCATCTCGGCCCGCAAGGCGGATTTGTTGGCGGGCTTGCCCTTGAGATCGCGATAGGTCTTGATCGCCGGGTCAGTGGCAGGATTCCAGACCGACTCGTCGATGCCGTTCAGGATTCCTGTCAGCGCATCGCGGCGGTGGCGCATGACCCCATCCATGCCAAGGCCGAATTCCGGTGTCATCAGTTCCTCGGCATAGGTGGGCGACACCGTGGTCAGGCGGTCCGCCCCGATCAGTCCCGCCTTCAGTGCCGAGATCGCGCCCCAATATTCGAAGCCGTCACTATGGAAGCGCGCAGGGTCGAGCCGAAGGGAATGCAGCCGTGACGGATCGGCGGGACCATTGAAAGCGATATTGTGGATCGTCAGGACGGTGCGCAGGTCTCCTGCCTGCATCCGCCGCAGGTATTCGGTCATGAAACCCGCCTGCCAATCATGGCCATGCAGGATCTGCGGATGCCAGCCCCCAGCCCCCTTGGCCCCGACATGCGCACCGACCCATGACAGCGCCGCGAAACGTTCGGGATTGTCGGGCCAGTCGCGGCCATCCGGGCCCAGATAGGGATTGCCTTCACGGTCAAACAGATGCGGCGCATCGATCACCAGCAGATCGAGCCCCGCCGCCTGACCGGCAAGCAGCCGGGCCGGGCCCCCGAAAAGATCGTCGAACCGCTCGACCTCGGTTTCGCCTGTCAGCACCGCCATGACCGCAGGATAGCCCGGCAGAAGCGTGCGCATCTGCACGCCCTGCACCGCCAGCGCAGCAGGCAGCGCCACCACCACATCGGCCAGCCCGCCGGTCTTGACCAGCGGCGCGCATTCCGAGGCGACCGACAGGACCCGGATCAAAGCGCTGCCGCCCGCTTGTCCAGCATGTCCTGCGTGATCAGCGTCACGCCGCCCTCGCTGACCCGGAACCATTTCGCGTCCTCCTGCGGATCCTCTCCGACGACCAGCCCCTCGGGGATCACCACCCCGCGGTCGATCACCGCATTGGACAGTTTCGCATGGCGATGCACCGTCACATAGGGCAATGCGACCACGTGATCCAGCGAGGCATAGGAATTGGTGTGAACCTCGGTGAATAACAGCGAGTTGCGGATCTCGGTTCCCGAGATGATGCAGCCGCCGGACACCATCGAGGACACCGCCAGCCCGCGCCGCCCTTTCTGATCATGGATGAATTTCGCCGGGGGCACGCTTTCGGAATAGGTCCAGATCGGCCAGTCCCGGTCCCAGAGATTCAGTTCGGGCGTGAAATCGGTCAAGTCGATATTGGCCTGCCAGAAGGCGTCCACGGTGCCGACATCCTTCCAATAGGCAGGCGCGCCCTCGCGCCGCACGCAGGACTCGTCGAAACGATGCGCCATCGCCTTGCCGTGTTTCACGATCTCGGGGATCAGGTCATTGCCGAAATCATGACTGGAATCCGGGTTCTCGGCATCGTGTTGCAGCAGGTCGCGCAGGAAGGCCCAGTTGAAGACATAAATCCCCATCGAGGCCAATGCCTTGTCGGGATGACCGGGCATGGCGGGCGGATCCTTGGGCTTTTCGAGGAAAGAGGTGATCCGGCCACTGCCATCCACATCCATCACGCCGAAGGCGCTCGCCTCCTCGCGGGGGACGGTCAGGCAGCCGACGGTGACATCGGCACCACTCTCGACATGCTCGCGCAGCATGATCTCGTAATCCATCTTGTAGATATGGTCCCCGGCGAGGATCACGATGTAATCGACGTCATAGCTGTCCACGATGTCGATATTCTGGTTCACCGCATCCGCCGTGCCGCGATACCAGCTTTCGTCGGACATGCGCTGCGAAGCGGGCAGGATATCAAGAAACTCGTTCCGCTCGGCCCGGAAGAAGTTCCAGCCGCGCTGGCAATGACGGATCAGGCTATGCGCCTTGTATTGCGTGGCAACGGCGATCTTGCGAATGCCCGAGTTCATCGCGTTGGACAGCGCGAAATCGATGATCCGGGTCTTGCCGCCGAAATAGACGGCGGGCTTGACGCGCCTGTCAGTCAGCTCCTTCAACCGGCTGCCGCGCCCACCGGCCAGAACGAAAGCCATCGCCCGGCTGGTCAGTCTTTTGGTTCTGGCCATGTTATCCCCTCTCCCTCTCAACCTTCTGCACTGACTTCTTCTTCACACAAATATCCTCGGGAGGGGTCCGGGGAGGGCAGACAGCCCTCCCCGGCCATCGCGGGACGCAATTTCCGTCACCGTCCTCATCCCTCGGACGCCGTAAAGATCACCACGGCCAATGGCGGCAATGTCACGGCCATCGAGGCGGGCTGCCCGTCCTGCGGCCCGCCATCCGCCTCTGCCCCTCCCAGGTTGCCCATGCCGCTGCCGCCGTAGATTACCGCGTCGGTGTTCAATGCCTCGGCCCAATATCCCTCGCGCGGCACGCCTATCCGGAAATTCTCACGCGGGACCGGGGTGAAATTGCAGATCACGATGGCGGGGGGATCCCCCGCATCCCCCCACCTGATCCAGGCATAGGTCGATTGCTCGGGATCGGTCGCGATCCACTGGAACCCCTCGGCCTCGCAATCCCGCCGGTGCAGGGCGGGCGTATGCGCGTAAAGCCAGTTCAGGTCGCGCACCAGCGTCTGCACCCCCTTGTGCGGGGGCTGTTCGGCCGAGTGCCAGTTCAGTTCACCCTCATGGTTCCATTCCTCGGGCTGGGCGAACTCGCAGCCCATGAACAAGAGTTTCTTGCCCGGATGCCCCCACATGAAGCCGTAATAGGCGCGCAGATTCGCGAATTTCTGCCATTCGTCGCCGGGCATCTTGGTCAGCATGCTGCCCTTGCCATGCACGACCTCATCATGGCTGATCGGCAGGATGAAATTCTCCGAGAAGGCATAGCTCAGCCCAAAGCTCATCAGGTCATGATGATGCTGCCGATGCACCGGGTCGCGCTGCATGTAGCGCAGCGTGTCATTCATCCAGCCCATGTTCCACTTATAGCCAAAGCCCAGCCCGCCGACATCCACGGGGCTGGAAACCTGCGGATAGGAGGTGCTTTCCTCGGCCACCGTCATGATGCCCTCGGCCTCGGCATAGGCGGCGATATTCATGTTCTGCAGGAAGGCGATGGCCTCGTAATTCTCGCGCCCGCCATCCTTGTTGGGGATCCATTCGTCCTCCTTGCGGGAATAATCGCGATACAGCATCGAGGCCACCGCATCCACGCGCAGCCCGTCGACATGGTATTCCCGCAGCCAATAGATGGCATTGGCGATCAGGTAGTTCTGAACCTCGGTACGGCCGTAATTATAGATCAGCGTGTTCCAATCCTGGTGGAACCCTTCGCGCGGGTCGGCATGCTCGTAAAGCGCGGTGCCATCGAAATGCGCCAGCCCATGCGCATCGGTCGGGAAATGCCCCGGCACCCAGTCCAGCAGCACGCCCAGCCCGGCCTCATGCGCCGCATCGACCAGATCTCGGAATTCATGCGGCGGGCCGAAACGGATCGTCGGCGCGTAAAGCCCCACCGGCTGATAGCCCCATGAACCGTCAAAGGGAAACTCGCTGACCGGCAGCAATTCCAGATGGGTGAAGCCCATATCCTTGGCATAGCCCACAAGATCGCGCGCCATCTCCTTGTAGGACAGGGGCCGCCCGCCATCGTCCCAACGCCTGCGCCACGACCCCAGATGCACCTCGTAGACCGAGATCGGCGCGCGGCGGTCATGCGCCTTGGCGCGGCCCTCCATCCAGGCCAAATCATGCCAGCCATAGCCCGAGATATCGCGCACCACGCTGGCCTGCTCCGGCGGATGCTGCGAGCCGAAGCCGACCGGATCGGCCTTCAGTTGCAGGGCACCATTCGCGTCGAGGATCTCGTATTTATACAGCGCGCCTTCCGCCACATCGGGCAGGAAGATCTCCCACAACCCGTTGCCTGTGCGCCGCATCGGGTGACGCCGCCCGTCCCAACGGTTGAAATCTCCGACCACCGAAACGCGGTGGGCATTCGGCGCCCAGACCGCGAAATGCGTGCCCCGAACGCCCTCATGCGTCATCACATGCGCGCCAAGCGCCTGCCACAGCCGCCGATGCGTGCCTTCGCTCATCAGGTGAAGGTCCATCTCACCCAGCACCGGGCCAAAGCGATACGGATCGTCGAACTCCCATTCGACCCCGCCGCCCGAGCGCGCCTTCAGCCGGTAAGCGCCGGAACCGACCGGCCCCGCAAACAGATCGCCCTCTATTCGCTCCAACGGCATCTCGCCCTTGTCCGTGATCGCCGTCAGCGCGGCGACATCCGGCACCAGCGCCGCCACGCATATCCGCCCGCCTGTCTCATGCGGCCCCAGCACATCGAATGGCCGATCAAGGCGCCCCTCGCGCAGCAGCACGAGGTCATCTTCGCCGATCAAAGCTGTGTTCTTTGCTTGTTTCATGACCCCACTCTATCCGGCGCAAAGATTCGAGCAATGCGTTAGTTAACGCTAACAATTTCTTTCGCTCCCGGCTACAGTCATGATTTATTCGGGCCGAATCTCTTTGAGGATACAGGAGCAGCCGATGGCGGAATGGTGGCGTGACGCGGTGATCTACCAGATTTACCCCCGCAGCTTTCAGGACAGCGATGGCGACGGGCTTGGCGATCTGAAAGGCATCACGCAACGCCTCGACCATGTGGCCGGCCTTGGCGTGGATGCGATCTGGCTATCGCCGATCTTCACTTCGCCGATGAAGGATATGGGTTACGACGTGTCGGATTATACCGATATCGACCCGCTTTTCGGCACGCTCGCGGATTTCGACGCGCTGGTCGCACGGGCGCATGAACTGGGTCTGAAAGTCATCATCGACCAGGTGATCAGCCATTCCAGCGACAAGCATCCGTGGTTTGCCGAGAGCCGCCAGAGCCGCGACAATCCGCGCGCCGACTGGTATGTCTGGGCTGATCCCAATCCCGACGGCACGCCCCCGAACAACTGGCCCTCGGTCTTCGGCGGCCCGGCATGGGAATGGGAGCCGCGCCGCAGACAATATTACCTGCATAACTTCCTGATCGAGCAACCGGATCTGAACATGCACAACCCGGCCGTGCAGGACGCCCTGCTGGAAACCATGCGCTTCTGGCTGGAACGCGGCGTGGACGGTTTCCGGCTGGACACGGTGAACTATTATTTCCACGATGCCGAGCTGCGCGACAACCCGCCCAATCCCGACCATACCGGGCCGGAAACCTATGGTTTCCAGCAGCATATCCATTCCAAGAACCGGCCCGAGAATATCGGTTTCCTGAAACGCATGCGCGCGCTGACCGACGAATACGACGCGCGCATGATGGTGGGCGAGGTCGGGGATGGTGGCCAGACGGCCATCGACATCATGGCGGAATATACCGCCGGAAGCGACCGGCTGCACATGTGCTATAGCTTCGAGATGCTCAGCCCGGAATTCACCGCCGCACATTTCCGCCGCTGCATCGAGGGTGTGCAAAAGGGCGCGCCGGACGGGCATTCCTGCTGGAGCTTCTCGAACCATGACGTGATCCGCCACGTCACCCGCTGGCAGGACCATGGCAGCAGCCCGGATGCCCTTGCCCAACAAGCGGCGGCGATGTTGCTGTCGTTCCCCGGTACAATCTGCCTCTACCAGGGTGAAGAGCTCGGCCAGACCGAAACCGAGCTGGTCTACGAGGAACTCACCGACCCGCCCGCCCTGCGTTTCTGGCCCGAGGTCAAGGGCCGCGACGGCTGCCGCACCCCGATGGTCTGGGATGTCGACGCCCCGCATGCGGGCTTCAGCACGGCCAGGCCATGGCTTCCCGTCAAGCCGCCGCAGGCTGGCCGCGCCGTATCTGTGCAGCAGACCGACAATGACAGCGTGCTCGCCGCCTATCGTGCCGCCCTGTCATTCCGCAAATCGCAGGCCCCGCTGCGCCATGGCCGGACCGAGTTTCTCGACCTGCCCGAACCGGTCCTCGCTTTCCGCCGGACCCATGACGGCGCAAGCCTGACCTGCGTCTTCAACCTCTCCAGGACCGCACGGCAGTTGACCGTCACGGGCGACACAGTACTGTCCGGCCCCTCGCAGGCGTCATTGTCAGCAGGCAGGCTCGATCTGCCCGCGAACGGTTACGCATGGCTGAGCGGCACCATTGATCTGCAAACCTGACAGGACGGCCCCATGACAAGCACAAGATACCGGATCGGCGTCGACATGGATGACGTGATCTGCAACACCCACGCCAAGCTGATCGGATGGGCCGAGCAAGAGTTCGGCCTGTCCCTGCGCGACCGGGCCGATGAGCCCATCGAGACCCTGCTGACCCCGTCGCAAAATACCATCATGACTGAAATGCTGAACGAAGGTTCGATCTTTCGTCAGCTCGCCCCGATGGACGGCGCGGTCGAAATTCTGGCCGAACTCTATCGCGCCCATGACATCTTCATCGTCACAGCCGCGATGGAGCATCCCGGCAGCCTTCAGCACAAATTCACATGGGTCGAAGAGCATCTGCCGTTTTTCGACCCGCTGCGGCTGGTGTTCTGCGGACACAAGCATGTGGTAAATGTCGATTACCTGATCGACGACACCCCGCATCATTTCGAAAAGCTGGACGGGCGCGGCATCCTCTACGACGCGCCCAAGAACCGCCGGGAAAACCGTTTCGACCGGGTCCGGAACTGGCAGGACATCTCGCGTTTCTTTGCAGGGGCTTTGGTCTGAACATCAGCGCGGTCAGTCACCCTTACGGCGAAAGAACAGCTCGAATCCCAGGTAAAGCCCCGCCGCTCCGAACAAGATCGCCCAGAACACGTTGTTCATGGACAGCTCGAACCCCGCCCAGAGCAGCGGTAGTGCAACACAAAGCACCCGCACCCATAGCGGCCTGAAAAAAGGCGCATTCGGATCGACCAGCATCGTTCCCTCCGTTTTGCCCTCCTTACATGACGACAGCCTGCCGCGCAGCCCTTCTTCTTCATGCAAATATCCTCGGGGGTGAATTGCGGCCCGCCGGGACGCAAGAGGGTGCGCGAGCGCCCCCTTGCCCCTACACTACCAGTACACGTTGACCCGAATATCAGCCCTTGAACAAGGCTTCATGCTCGGCCCGCAGCGCCGCCTTCTGCACCTTGCCCATGGTGTTTCGCGGCAATTCGTCGATCACGATCACCTTCTTGGGCTGCTTGAACCGCGCCAATCGGTCGGCCAGCCCGTCGATGATCGCCTGCGGGTCGGGCTTGGCATCCTTCGCGCGCGCAACCACCGCGACCACCCCCTCGCCAAAATCGGGATGCGGAACGCCGATCACCGCGCTTTCCAGCACACCCGGCATCTCGTCGATCAGCAGTTCGACCTCCTTGGGATAGATGTTGAACCCGCCCGAGATGATCAGGTCCTTGCCGCGTCCGACGATGGCCACGTAACCATCCGCATCGATCATCCCCAGATCACCGGTCTTGAACCAGCCATCCGCGCCCAGTTCCTCGGCAGTCTTTTCCGGCATCCGCCAATAGCCCTGAAAGACATTGTCGCCGCGAACCTCGATCTGGCCGATCTCGCCCTGCGCCAGTTCGGCCCCGTCCTCGCCGACGATCCGCAACTCCACCTCCGGCAGGGGGAAACCGACGGTTCCCGCACGCCGCTCTCCCTCATAGGGGTTCGAGGTATTCATGTTGGTCTCGGTCATGCCATAGCGTTCAAGGATGCGATGCCCGGTGCGATCCTCGAATGCGCGATGGGTTTCTGCCAGCAAGGGCGCACTGCCCGAGGTAAACAGCCGCATGTCCCTGACCAGATCACGGGTGAAATCGGGCCGGTCCAGCAGCCGCGTGTAAAAGGTCGGCACACCCATCATCGTGGTCGCCCGCGGCAGCAGTCCAACCACCTGCGCGGCGTCGAATTTCGGCAGCCAGATCATCGCCCCGCCCGACAGGATCGTCACGTTCGAAGCGACGAAAAGCCCATGGGTATGAAAGATCGGCAAGGCATGGAGCAGCACGTCCTCCGAGGTGAAGCGCCAGGCATCCTTCAGCGTGCGGGCATTGGAGAGCAGGTTGTCATGGCTCAGCATCGCGCCTTTCGAGCGGCCCGTGGTGCCCGATGTGTAAAGGATCGCCGCCAGATCGCCGCCTTCGCGTGCGACCGGATCATGCGCCTCGTCATGGGCGGCGACAGCCTCGATCAAGCTACCCTTGCCATCCGCGCCAAGCGTCATCAGTTTTCCGTCAGCGGGCATGAAATCGGCCCGCTTTGCTTCGCGCGCCGGGTCGCACACAACCAGCGCAGGCTCGGCATCGCCAACGAAATAGGCGATCTCGGCGGGAGTATAGGCGGTATTCAACGGCAGGAACACGCCCCCCGCCCGCACCGTCGCCAGGTAGAGCGCCAGCGCCTCGGGCGATTTCTCGACCTGCACGGCGACGCGATCTCCGGGCTTTACGCCCTCTGCCTGCAGCAGGTTAGCCAGACGTCCGGACAGCCGATACATCTCACCATAGCTGATCCGCTTGCCGTCGCCGAGGATCAGGAAATCTCGGGCCGAGCCCTCATGCGGGCCCATCAATGCGTCAAAAAGCGTGTTGGTCATTTCTTCTTCTTTCCGTCCGTCTGCTTTGCCTCGGCCTCGGTCTTTCGGGCCAGTTCCTGCAATTTCTTCGGCGCGGCGATGGTGCCGCTTTCGGTGAATTCATCATGCTGCGCCTCGATCCGGCGGCGGTCATAAAGGTAATTCACCATCATCCCAAGCGACTGTTTCCGCCCCCGCGGCGAAATATCTGCCTCGGGGATTACCCGATGGGCCTCTGCCCCGTTGCCCAGATGGAAACGTGCCACCGGATCGCGCGGGCGTCCCCTGCCATCCTTGGCCAGCAAAAGGTAACGGGCGGTCTGCGCCGACAGGGCGGCGGGCTTGGGATCGTCCAGCAGCTTGGCGATGGCGGTCTCTCCCGCCTTGACTCGTTCCTCCAGCCATGCCCGCAAGCCGGGAATGGGCGAGAGCGTGACGAAAACCGAAAGTCCCGATAGTTCCCGCGACAACTCGGCCACGACATTCTTGATCAACAGATTGCCGAAACTGATCCCGGCCAGCCCCGCCTGACAATTCGAGATCGAATAGAATACCGCCGTATCGGCCTTTTCCGGCGGCAGCAATTCGCGGGTCTCGTCGATCAGCCCCTGAACCGAGTCCGGTAGGCCTTCGGTCAGCGCCACCTCGACGAAAATCAGCGGCTCGTCCGGCATGGCCGGGTGCATATAGGCGTAGCAGCGCCGGTCGGGCGGCAGCACCCGCATCTGCAAATCGCGGAAATCGCGAATCTCGTGCACCGCCTCATATTCGATCAGCTTCTCCAGCAGCAGCGCCGGGCTGCGCCAGTCGATCCGCACCAGTTCGAGGAAGCCGCGATTGAACCATGATTTCAGCAAGTGCCGGAAATCGGCATCGACGCGGGCGAAATCCTTGTCGCGCCCGGTCAGCCGCAACAGGTCGGCCCGCATCCCCACCAGCCGCGCCGTCCCTCCCGGAGCCATATTCAACCGCCGGAGCAATTCCTGCCGCGGAGGCTCGGCGAGGCGCGACAGGGCCTCCAGCGCCGCCGGATCGCCGATGTCCAGATAGGCGCGAGCGGCACCCGCCAGCGCCTCGGGGTCGGGATCGAAACCGTCGCGCAGGGCGTCGAAAAACACCCGCTTGCCAGCGTCGTCCAAGGCCGCGTAGCCGTCCAGCACCTCGACGGCCAGCGCCATCACCCGCATCTCGGAGCGCAGTCCCGGCAGGGCGCGGGCAGATTCGATCAGCGCCTCGGGCTTGGGCGCGTCCTCCCTCCCCCGCCGCCAGCCGGAACTGACGACGAGGCTGCTGAGCCGGTCATAGATCTGCGCGGTCAAGGTCATTGCGCCGCTCCCATGATAAGTTCGGGCAGGAAAAGCGCGATCTGCGGAAAGATCGCCAGCAACAGCATACCAAGAACCATCATCCCCACGAAGGGCAGCGAGCCCATCAGGATGTCGCGCAGCGATATCTGCGGCGCGATGCCGTTGATGACATAGAGGTTCAGCCCGACCGGAGGCGTGATCAGCCCGATCTCCATGTTGATCGTCAGCATCACCGCGAACCAATAGGGATCGAACCCGGCCGAATCGAGGATCGGCATCAGGATCGGCGCGGTCATCAGGATGATCGCTACTGGCGGCAGGAAGAAGCCCGCGATCAGCAGGAAGATGTTGATCACGATCAGCAGCACCCACCGGTTGACCTCAAGGCCGGCGATCCCGTCCGCCACCGTCTGCGTGATGAACAGCGAGGACAGCGCGAAGGCGAACAGTTCCGCCGCGCCGAGGATCAGCATGATCATCACCGCCTCGCGGATCGTGTCGCGGAAGATCGCGACCATCGGCCCGGCCTTCCACATGCGATAGATCACCGCGACCAGCAGCAGGCAGATCAACGCCCCGGTTCCCGCCGCTTCCGAGGGCGTGGCGACGCCGCCGTAAAGCACGAACAGGATCATCGCCACGATGATCAGGAAAGGCAGCACCTTCGGCAGCTTCTCCAGCCGCTCCGCCAGCGAATAGCGGCGCGTCACATCCGACAGCCCCAGCCCGCGCCGCCAGCAATCGAACAGCGCCCATGCCATGAACAGCCCGGTCAGCATCAGACCCGGCATCAGCCCGGCCAGGAACAGCCGCCCGATCGAGGTCTCGGTCGCGATGCCATAGACGATCATCGTCACCGAAGGCGGGATCAGGATGCCAAGCGTGCCGCCCGCCGCGATGGACCCCGCGGCCAGCGAATCGGGATAGCCGCGCTTGGTCATCTCGGGGATGCCCATCTTGCCGATGGCGGCGCAGGTCGCCGGGCTGCTGCCCGACAGTGCCGCGAACAGCGCACAGGCGCCGATATTCGACATCACCATGCCACCCGGCACGCGATACAGCCAGCGATCCAGCGCCTCGTACAGATCCTTGCCCGCGGGCGACGACGCCACCGCCGCGCCCATCAGGATGAACATCGGGATCGACACCATCCCGAAATTCGCGAGCCCCGCGAAAAATGTTTCCGAAACGCCGCCGATGGCGAACCATCCCTCGGACAGCGCCAGCGCGGCGACCGCGACGAAGCCCATCGTGAAAGCGATCGGCGTTCCCACGGCCAGCAGGGTGAACATCGTGACCAGAACGGCCAGCCCGGACATTGACGGAGACATCACGCAGCTCCTTCGGCTGAATCAAGCTCGGGAAACACCGCGAGGATAATCTGCACGATCAGTTGCAGGCTCATCAGCGCAAAGGCGAAGGGCACTGGCCAGAACGGAATCCACAAAGGCAAGGCCCAGATCGTGTCCGTGGTCCAGCCCTTCATCGTTGCCTCGAAAAGGAAATGCAGCCCCGACCATGCCAGCGCACCGACGAAAAACAGCGAGGCCAACCCCGAGATCAACGCGAAGACCCGGCGCATCCCGCTCCCCGCCCGTTCGACCAGCAGATCGACGCCGACATGGCCCTTCAGCGCCAGCACATAAGGCGCGCCAAGCATCATCGCCGCCGTGGTCGAAAAGATCACGTACTCGGTCTGCCAGACGGTCGAGGCGCCCAGGAAATAGCGCCAGATGACCATCTGCGTGACCACCACTGTCGCCGAGGCCAGGAGCAGCATCGCAAGGATGCCGCTCAGCCAGGCCAGCCCGTTCAGAACCCGCAAGACAGCGCTCATGCCGATCATTCCACCGCCAGGGCCTGATCGATCAGTTCCTGACCGCCATCGACCTCTTCGGCAAAGGTCTTGTAAGAGGTCTCCTTGGCGATGGCGAGCCATGCCTCGTAATCCTCAAGGCTCATGCTGACGGTTTCCACCCCGGCTTTCTCGAATTCCTCGATCATCTTGCTGTCGAGACCGGCGGCCTGTTCGGCGAACCAGTCCTCGGCCTTCTGACCGGCATCCATCAACGCCTGTTGCTGTTCTTCGCTGAGCCGCTCGAATTTCTTCTTCGAGATCAGCACCGGCTCATACATGAACCACAACGCGTTCTCGCCCGGTGCGGTCAGGCATTCGGCCTGTTCGAACAGGCGATAGCTGACCATCGAACCGGACGATGTATTCGCCGCGTCCAGGACCCCGGTCTGCATGCCCGTGTAAATCTCGGAAGACGGCATCGAGGCGATGGAGGCCCCGGCACCGACCAGCATCTGTTCGAATGCCGGACCGGCGGCGCGCGTCACCTGCCCCGAGATCGAATCCGGTGCGGTGATGCAATTT